>JACNLB010000148.1:7565-13571 GCA_014381755.1 Fidelibacterota bacterium
GGAAATTGGAATCTTGAGATTGAAAAAAAGAAATTAAAAGTGAACCAGAGAATGGAAACAAGTATTCCCGGAATTTTTGCTGCAGGAGATGTGGTGATATATGACGGTAAAATAAAATTAATATCTACCGGTTTTGCTGAAGCAGCTATTGCGGTGAAAAGTGCAATTGAGTTCGTAAATCCAGATAAAAGAGTGAAAACACAATTCAGTTCTATGGTTGGAAAACCCAAAGGTATTGCATGAAGATTGCCCCGTCCATTTTATCAGCTGATTTTTCAAATCTCGGGAATGCACTACAGCTTTGCGATGCGGGCGGCGCCCATTATATCCATGTGGATGTAATGGATAACCAGTTTGTTCCTAATCTTACTATTGGACCACCGGTAGTGAAATCATTGCGGCCCCTGACAGAGAAATATATGGATGTTCATATGATGGTCATTGAACCGGAAAAACTTGTTGAACCTTTTGCCAAAGCCGGGGCCGATGGCATAACGTTCCATATTGAAGCGACAGATAAACCACAACAAGTGATTGATCTCATTAAGTCTACAGGAAAAGATGTGGGTTTATCTTTAAAACCAAACACACCTGTTTCTGATATTGAACCATTTTTAGATAAGATCAATCTTGTTTTAGTCATGAGCGTCGAACCAGGTTTTGGTGGCCAAGGATATCTTGATGGATCTACCGAAAGGTTGAAAGAAATTAAACAATTGTTGATAGAAAAAGGCCTGAAGGACGAAGTGAAAATCGAAGTGGACGGTGGTATCAAACTCCATAATGCCAAAGAAGTCATAGACGCAGGAGCGGATATATTGGTTGCCGGTTCGGAAATATTCAAAGCAGATGATCCGGTTCAGGCGATGAAATCATTTTACTCATTAGGAAACTCATGAAATCGTATACAGAATTGGAATCCTTTGAATCATGGACTCCAGAAGATAAAGACCAGTTTACTCTTAATGTAATTAAAATGCTGGTACTTGATGGAGTCCGCAATGCCAATTCCGGTCATTCCGGCGGTCCATTATCATCTGCGGATTTCGCCTATATTCTCTTTAAGGAATATTTACGCTTTGATCCCGACGACGATCAATGGTTTAACCGCGATCGTTTTGTGCTGTCTGCTGGTCATGAATCTATGCTTCAATATGCGTTGCTTCATTTTATTGGCTGGATGCCTATGGATGAGATTAAAAAATTCCGCCAGTTAGGCAGCCAAACTCCCGGCCATCCGGAAGTGGAATTAAAAGGTGTAGAATGTACAACCGGACCCTTGGGACAAGGTGTTTGCATGGGCGAAGGTATGGCTGTTGCTGAAGTCATTGTCCGGGAGATGTTTAAAAAATACGATGATAATGCAGAAGATTTATTAAGCCATTTTACATATGTTATATGCGGTGACGGAGATTTGCAGGAACCGGTAGCATTAGGCGCAGCCGCTCTGGCAGGGCACTGGAGCCTTTCAAAACTCATTTTGTTCTATGATGCCAATGATGCACAAATTTCAGGAAAAATTGGTCGTTCGGATTCCACCGATGTGGCAGCTGTATTTGAAGGTATGAATTGGCATGTTCAGAAAATTGATGGTCATGACCATAATGCTATTCGAAATGCCATTGAAAAAGCTCAAGTTATTGAACAACCCAGCATCATAATTGGTAAAACAATCATGGCACATGGAACTGCCACTATGGAAAGTGATCATGAGACCCACGGTGCACCATTATCCCATGAAGAAATTGCAGCGACAAAAGAAAAATTACAGCTTCCCGATGAATCTTTTTATGCTCCTGAAGAATGTATCAATTATTTTCAATCCCGCTTTAAAGACTTAAAAGAACATGTATCTCATTGGAAATCCGCATTATTGGTAATGCAGAAAGATGATTCATTCGCTAATCTATGGACATTAGCAGTTGAGGATAAACTGCATGACTTGAACTATCCTGAATTTGAGGAAGGCGCATCTATCGCCACTCGGAAAGCATTTGGATCAACTTTGGATGAATTTGCAAAACAGTTTCCCCAATTAGTGGGAGGTTCAGCAGATCTGGAACCGTCCAATTATACCGGGAATTTTGCAATAACATACGGGGATTTTTTGAAAGACAATCCGAATGGAAGGAATTTTGCTTTTGGAGTGAGAGAATTTCCCATGGCAGCACTCATGAACGGTATGAGTTTGCATGGAGGTGTGATTCCTTTCGGAGGAACATTTCTGGTCTTTGCTGATTATTCTCGTCCGGCTTTGCGTTTGGGAGCACTGCAAAATGTGCGAGCTATCCATGAATTCACCCACGATTCATTTTTTGTCGGAGAAGACGGTCCCACACACCAACCGGTTGAACATGCCATGGCGTTGCGGACTATTCCAAACTTTTATGTATTCAGACCGGGAGATGCAAAAGAAACAGCTGTTTGTTTTGAAAAAGCACTGCAATTGAAAGATGCTCCATCTGCATTGCTTTTAACTCGTCAAGGTGTACCGGTTTCGGATAAATCATTGGATGAAATCAAAGCCGGCGTTGACAAAGGCGGATATATTTATCTAGACTGTGAAGAGCAACCGGAATTGGTTTTTATTGCCACAGGTTCAGAATTATCACTGGCCTTGACAACTGCTGAACGTATGAGCGATAAGCGAATTCGAATCGTGAGTTTGCCATGCTGGGAATTGTTTATGGAACAATCATCAGAATACAGGAATGATGTTATTCCACTTCGTGGATGTATGAAAATATCCATGGAAGCGGGAATTACTCTTGGTTGGGAACGCTTTGTTGGTCCGGGTGGACTCTCAATTGGCATAGACCATTTTGGCGCTTCAGCTCCTGCGGGAGATTTAGTGGAAGAGTTTGGTTTTACACCGGAAAAAGTTGAAAAAAAGATTCGTGAACATTTAGAAAAATTGCTTTAGCTACAGCATACACAAAAGCACAAAATAGTTTTGTGCCTTTTGCGGCAAGGAGATATTATGAAAATACATATTGCAACAGACCACGCCGGACTCGACTTGAAAAATTCTATTAGAGATTATCTGGTAGAAAAAGGTCATGATGTTATTGATCACGGTGCCCATGAATATGATGCCCTGGATGATTATCCTGATTTTATTTTTCCCTGCGCCAAAGCGGTAGCTGCAGATTCTGAAAGTCGTGGTATTATTCTTGGTGGTTCCGGACAAGGAGAAGCCATGGCTGCCAACAGAATTAAAGGTGTACGTGCAGCCGTTTTTTATAACGGGCCGGATGAAATTGTGAAACTCTCCCGTGAGCACAACAATGCAAATATTTTATCTCTCGGAGCTCGCTTTATGGTAGAAGATGAAATTTATAATGTTATTGATACGTGGCTGGTTGAACCCTTCGCAGGTGACAGGCATCAACGGCGAATCGACAAGTTGGATGAAAATATCTATTTGAAATAATCGTTTTTTCTAAATTTTAATTTTCATCAGACGATAATAAATTTAATGAACATAAATTCAATCATCGATGAAACATAAAGAAGAAAAAATAGAAAGTCATTTGATAGGACGGTTTGGAAATCCTGGTACCGGCCCTGCCATAATTTGTCTCGGAGGAATTCACGGGGATGAAAAAGCCGGAGTTCATGCAATTGAGTCGGTTTTAAACGAGATAGATCAATTGGATTTGTCTTCATTCTTCGGTGAATTAATTGGTCTCAAAGGAAATATTAGTGCTCTGGAAAAAGACATTCGTTTTATTGATAGAGACTTTAATCGTAGCTGGGATATTAAAAATATCAACAAAATTCTTTCTGGGGGAATGACCCATTTAGTGTCTGAAGATTTGGAAATGATTGAATTATATAATGAAGTAAAATCAATTATTCAGAATGCAAAAGGTCATCCGGTTTTCTTTTTAGATCTCCATACAAGCACGGCGAAGGGCAGCCCATTTATTTGTTTTGGTGATACAATTCCCAATAGGAATTTTGCCATGAAATTTCCTGTTCCAATTATTTTGGGATTGGAAGAGCACTTGAATAAACCCCTTATAGAATTCATGACAGAATTGGGGTGTATCTCAATGGCAGTGGAAGGTGGTCAGCATCATGATGTTTCATCCATGCAGAATCTTGTATCTATTATTTGGCTCGCTTTAACTCATGAAAATATGATAAATAGACGCGAAATACCCGGAATAAATTCCCATATCGCCCGATTACAAAAAGCGGTTAATGGTTTACCAATGATAACAGAAATAAAATTTCGTCATGAAATTTCACCGGATGATCGTTTCATTATGAAATCGGGTTATAAAAATTTCCAGCCTATTTTTCCAGGCGAACAAATTGCATCTGATAAGTCAGGAGCCATAAAAGCCAATATCCTCGGACGAATCATTTTGCCCTTGTATCAAGGATTGGGAAATGACGGTTTTTTCGTTGGGAAAGAGATAAAACCGTTTTGGTTTTCTGTATCAGTCTTATTAAGAAAATTTCGTTTGGACAATTTATTGCCACTTTTTCCCGGAATCCGAAAATCGCTCGATCAGAAACATACTTTTATTTTGAATAAAAAATTGGCGAAATGGTTAGGGTTCAACTTTTTCCATCTCTTCGGATACCGATTAATTCCGAATACGGGGCAAGAAATTTTAATTAAAAAAAGAGTCCACGGGAATAAAATCACTTTTTGATGTTGGTATGATTAAATGATGAACCCGATAAAAGATCTCACACTTGGCGTTGAAGAAGAATATCAAATCATCGACCCTGCCAGTCGGGAATTGACGTCTTATGTGGGGAAATTTCTTGAACAGGGCGCTTTCCTTTTTCGGGATCAATTACAGCCCGAATTGCTTCAATCTCAAATTGAAATCGGAACCAATGTATGCCAAAATGTTCAGCAAGTCACAGAAGAAATCCGACGTTTACGGGGGATGGTTTGTGAATTAGCCCGAAAAAACAACAAAGTAATTTTGGCAGCAGGAACACACCCATTTTCTCAATGGCGGGATCAGATTGTAACAGACAAAGAACGATACCATGGATTTTTTGATTCAATGCAAATTGTGGCAAAACGAATGCTCATTTTCGGGATGCACGTTCACGTAGGAATTCAAGATAAAGATCTACGGATAGACGTCATGAATCAAATGCGGTATTTTATGCCTCATATTTTATCTTTATCCACTTCGTCTCCATTTTGGCATGGCGATGACACGGGGTTTAAATCTTACCGAAGCATTATTTTTGAAGATTTACCCCGAACCGGAAATCCGGAATATTTTGATTCGGCAGCTGAGTATGATAAATATGTGGATACGTTAATCAAATGCGGAAGCATTGATGAACCGACAAAAATCTGGTGGGATATTCGTCCCCATCCAAAATTTCCCACTTTAGAATTCAGAATTTGTGACTGCACTACAAAAGTCAAGGAAGTGACAGCGATTACTGCATTGATTCAAGCGCTGGTTGCAAAATTAATCCAATTAAGAACTGCAAATCTCACATGGCGAGATTACAGAACCGGATTTATATCCGAAAATAAATGGCGAGCCATGAAAGATGGTATTCAAGGAAAGTTAATTGATCTGGGGAAAAACGTTGAAACGCCTATTCCACAACTCATGGAAGAAATGATTAAATTTGTGGATGATGTTGTAGATCCGTTGGGAAGCCGAAAAGAGATTGAATATATTCGCACCATAATGAAAGAAGGAACCAGCGCTGACCGACAGTTGATGTGTTTTAAGGAAACGGGAAAAATGGAGAATGTGGTTGATCAGTTGGTTGCAGAAACCGTTGATGGGTGTGGATAAAAAAAGTTGATATTTATATTTTGATAAAATTTTCTATTTTCTTTAAATCTGTCACTGTATTCATATTTAAAAAACGATCATCCTCCCCAAATTTTACGTAAGCACTATTTAATTTTTCAGCTAGTTTGAATAAACTGTAATTCTCCTTTTCAATTTCAACTTCCAACGTAGATAAAATCCGTTTATGATAAAAACCACAGGTGACTTG
>JACNLB010000126.1 GCA_014381755.1 Fidelibacterota bacterium
TGTGAACAAATTCTGCAACAATCTCCGGCATATCAATGGATGTATAAATATGGTAATTTTCAAAGTCTGTATTGATGGGTCGCCCTTTTTCATCGAAAACCATATATTCAGATAACGCCATTCCTAAAGATTGGGGGATGGCTCCTTCTGCCTGTCCTTCCGACATTTGCGGATTAATGATTTGCCCTGAATCAGTAATGGATACAATTTTATTCACTTTCACAAAACCTGTTTCCGTATCCACTGTTACATCTGCAAACGTTGCATTGTAAGGTGGTGGGCTGTCATAGCTGACTTTTGAAGCGACGGCTTGAATCTGGGTTTGATGGTCCGTATAAAAAGATTTTGTACAAATATCTTGGTAAGAAATAGATTTCCCATCCGATGATACCACATGATTGTTTTCAACGGTTGCTTCATCCACTTCAAGCAATTTTTTACCTTGTTCCAGGATTTGGTTCAATACATCTTCTGCAGCCTTTTTCACTGCCGCACCCGTTACATACGTTGTGCTGGATGCATACGCACCTGTATCAAATGGTGTTGTGTCTGTATCAGATGAAATGACAATTATTTTATCAATTGGAACGTCTAACACTTCTGCCGCAATTTGTGCCAATGCTGTATCCGATCCTGTGCCCAAATCTGTGGCTCCCATATTCAAATTGAAACTGCCATCTTCATTCATTTTAATATAAACAGAACCCATATCAATTCCGGCAATGCCCGATGCTTGGGCCACAGTTGCCAACCCCACTCCCCGGCGAAAAACGCCGGACTTCTCTTCGGTTTTAATATTATCCCAGTCAATTAATTCACGACCGCGATCTATACATTCATCAATGCCATTGGAACGTAAAATAACCGGAAATCCTTCTCTTCCTTCGCCTAACACTTTGGCGATGGGCACATCTTCTCCTTCTCGGAAATAATTCTTTTTCCGTAATTCGATTGGGTCAACATCCAACTGAATGGCTATTTCATCCATGAGAGATTCCAAAGCAAAATATCCTTGGGGTGCGCCATAACCACGATACGCACCAGCCGGTGGCAAATTTGTATAAACAGAGTTTGCGCGAATTCTTACATTAGGCGCACGATACAGTGCCAGCGTTTTACTCGCGCTTACGGACATAACCGTTAAAGCATGGGGACCATAACCGCCACAATTTTGTAAAATTTCCATATCAATAGATTGCATCATTAAATCTTTATTTAAACCGATTTTATATGTAACCCATTGGGGGTGACGAGATCGGGCTGCATAAAATTCTTCTTCGCGAGTATATTCTAACCGACATGGTTTACCTGTTTTAAGTGTAACAGCAGAGCATACTTCTTCATTTAGGATTTCTTGTTTTCCGCCAAAACCACCACCAATACGTGGTTTTATTACACGAATTTTCCCTACAGGAATATCCAATATTTCTGCCACCACTCTACGAACATGATATGGCACTTGAGTCGCTGTACGAATAATCAGGCGGTCATTTTCATCTAACCAAGTGAGCGTAATATGGGGTTCTATGCTACATTGCTGGGCGTAAGGAGAATAGTAAGTACCTTCAAAAACATAATCAGATTCATCAAAACCCTTTTGAATATCGCCTAATTCTTCTTCAATATTCGCCGCAATATTTCTGGATGCATCATGGAGAAAACTAAAGCCATCCTTTCCCGGATGAATAACCGTCTCATTATCCATGGATTTTTTCATATCAAAAATGGCGGGTAATTCTTCATATTCCACATCAATTAAATCAAGCGCTTCTTCGACTACTTCCAAGGATTTTCCTGCAATAACAGCCACGCGATCGCCAACAAATCGCATTGTTTTATTAAACATACTTGTATCTCTTGGAGATGGTTCAGGATAGCCTTGTCCAGCTGTCGTAAAATAATGGGGTGTAAAATCTTCGTGGCTTAACACAGTTTCAATTCCATCTAATTCTAACGCTTTACTTTTATCGATGGAAATAATTTTTCCATGAGCGATTGGGCTATGAAGAATTTTTGCAAATAAATAATCTTTTTTTGGCATATCATCTGCGAAAACTGCTTTTCCCTTTGCTAAAGATAAGCCATCTACACGACGCGTCTTTTGTCCGACTACCTTCATGATATTAGCCACGAAGTGCACGAAGATTCGCGAAGCGTTTTACTGGGTAAGAACATATCTTTTCCATTCTAATTTTCCTTTACTACCAAAATTGATTAACAACCCTACTTTTAATCCGGTTGCTTTCAGATAATTAATTATTTGGGCTTCATCCCCTTTGGTCAATTTGGGAATACATTTAAATTCTGCTATTATTTTTTCATATCCAATATAGTCCGCCACATATTTTTTCTTAATAGCTCTCCCTTTATATTTAATTGACAAATTAACTTGGGTTTCAAACGGAAGTTTTCTATCTGCCGATTCTATTTCCATGCACTCTTCATAAACTGCTTCAAGAAAACCAGGGCCCATTTCTCTATGAACTTCAATCGCAGCCCCAATAATGGCATATACTTCGTCCTTATATATTAAATCATCCATTTAATGTTAACCTTCGTGTCACTTTGCCTTCTTCGTGGTTAAGTAATTCGTTGCAGCTTTTACCGGCTTTACATAGCCTGTACATCTACAATAAACACCGGCTAAACTATCTTTTACATCAGATTCTATCGGATGATCCTTTTCTCGCGCTAAAGATTCAATGGCTAAAACCATTCCCGGTGTACAATAGCCAC
>JACNLB010000113.1 GCA_014381755.1 Fidelibacterota bacterium
GAAAATCACATGATTCGTTGGAAAAGCTGAAAGGTATTTTGCATGACTTGCCCAGCGTTGAAAAAGTGGTAATAATCCCATATAGTGAAAACAAACCAAATATAAGTTCAATCAGCAATTGTATACTGTATTCTGATTTTACTGCTAATGATGCTGAAATAATTGAGTTTGAACAATTACCATTTGATCATCCACTATATATCATGTATTCATCAGGGACGACAGGTCTTCCTAAATCCATCGTCCATGGAGCCGGTGGAACACTACTCCAGCATATTAAGGAATTACGATTGCACTGTGACATCAATGAGCAGGATAACGTTTATTATTTCACAACCTGCGGCTGGATGATGTGGAATTGGTTGATAAGCAATCTGGCCATAGGAACAACTTTAACATTATATGATGGTGCACCGTTTTTTCCTAACTCAAACGCTATGTGGGATATGGCAGAAGAATTGGGTATTACCGTTTTTGGTACCAGCGCAAAATTCATCGCAGCCAGCGAAGCTGCCGGGAATAATCCTATTGAGATCAACGATCTTTCTAACGTACGGTTGATACTTTCCACCGGTTCTCCGTTGATGGAAGAAAATTTCGATTACATTTATCGTGATGTGAAAAATGATGTGCAATTGGCGTCCGTTTCCGGAGGAACAGATATCATTTCCTGTTTTGCCGGCGGAAGCCCTATGCTGCCCGTTTATCGCGGTGAGTTACAATGCAGTGGGTTGGCTATGGATGTGGATGCCTTTGATCACCAAGGGAATTCTAAGAGAAATGAAAAAGGTGAACTGGTGTGCAAAAAAGCATTCCCTTCCATGCCCATATATTTTTGGAATGATCCGGATGGACAAAAATATCACAATGCTTATTTTGACCAATTTGACGGTATTTGGTTTCATGGTGATTATATCGAAATCAACGATCATGGTGGTGTAACAATTTTCGGTCGTAGCGATGCCACATTAAATCCCGGTGGCGTTCGTATCGGAACTGCAGAAATATATCGTGTAGTAGAGCAAATGTCAGGGATTACAGATAGTTTGGTCATTGGTGTACAAAGAGATGGAGACGAACTGGTGGCTCTTTTTCTTAAAATGAATGAAGGTGAATTATTGGATGATAATTTGATAAACCAGATTAAATCATCTATCAGGAAGAATTGTACTCCTCGACATGTTCCATCCATAGTTAAATCTGTAGAAGATATACCATATACGATTAGTGGGAAAAAAGTAGAACTGGCAGTTAAAAAAGTACTTCACGGAGAAGTAGTTACCAATAAGGATGCGTTGGCTAATCCGGAAGCATTGGATTGCTTCAAAGGGATCCTATAACTAATTCAAATGATTTACATCAGGAACCATACTATTAATTTGGCGAGGGATAGTCGCCTGCCTGTTCGTAGTTTAACGCAGACAGGTAAGAAATTATCAAATATATTATTGTCATCACGAGGAGTATGCGACGAAGCTTGCAGTCCCGTACCGAAGAATGAGGTCGGGGAGATCTCCTTAACTTTGCTAATATCTGGAGATTGCCGCATTCCGCTACGCTCCATTCGCAATGACATTATTAGGTTCTGTATTACGTTTAACCATCGCCGGAGTAATATTTAGGTAACGATGTTAATGGATAAAAATCTTTTCAAATAATAATGACGGATTACCTAATTTTTAGAACCGATTTACATTTAATGAACCTTTACATTTACACCTCCTTACACCCCTCTTCGTATGAGGAGGGGACTCATAATTCATCAATTAAATTGCTTGCTTCGGTAGGGGTGGTGCAAAAGTTCGAAAGTTCGAAAGTTCGTTAGAATTAACTCAATTAGTGAAAAGAGAATTAACTAAAAGGACGCGACTCTTCCTTCTTTTTTTACGTAACCACTCTATTTAGGCTATGATTATTCCTACAGTAACATTTGTTATTTCATTATTTCTTTTCGTCGGAGCGTTCCGTAATGATAGGCGGGCACTTATTCCTATTCAGATGTGTATTGTCTATGCATTACTTACTACCGGTTGGTATAATATCCAGTATAATCCCCATTTGATAATATGGTTATGCAATATTACCGCTGTCATTGGTTTATTGCTTTCGTTTCGGTTCAACCAAAAACTTTTTGAAATCTTTTTTTACTTCGCATGGACAGGAGATCTCCTTACACTTTTAATCTGGCCCAACCCCATCAGTCCTCCTCTGGACACATTTCCATTGTCCTGGGCGGGATTTATATTAAAACATACAGCGCCCCTTGCACTGACGATTTTATTCATTAAGCAAGGAAAGTTACTCAATAAAGATGCGGTCTGGACAGCATTAAAGGTTATGCTGGTTTATGCCGGATTTATTGTCATTTATAATTTTGTTTTTGATCAGAATATTTTGGATTTGAGATATCCTACACTCGATATTGAACATCTTTTTGGCGATTGGCCAATTTATGTTTGTGTAAATATCCTACTTGCATTGCTTTGGTATGCAATAATTCATTTTATAACCAACCGTTTAAAATTGGTTAAAGTTTCGTAGATTCCCATACCCCCATGGCGGCTGCTTTCCTTTTATTGGGAGCTTGTGATTAAAGCGCAGCCGCCTTTTTTTATTATTTCCCGTTATCATCCTGAAGCCATTGGATGATGGCGAGAGTACATCATGTAAAATAATGTAGTGCAAACATTCTTGTTTGCACTACGACAAACAAAAATGTTTGTCGTACAACTGAACATTTTGTTATGAAATCTTTCTCCGCCAAAATAATCAACCTTCGGAAGGTTTGGTTATAAAGACTATTATGATATGATTCAATATGACAATTATAACGGAACAAGATAAAACTCCATGACGTACAAGCCCCTAATCACAAGCGTAAACTCAATGAAAGGAGCACGCCATGAAAAAAAACGATAACAGCTCAAAGGGAGCATTCGTTATCTCTCTTACATTCGCAGTGGTGGTTTTCACTGCGATTTACATTCAACACCAATCAACCAGAGAATCAGTTGTAAATGTTGAAACACCCGTACTCGATGAAAAAGTGTTAGCTGCTGAACCGGAAATAGCTGAAGTAATTTATTCTGCAGAAAATGAATTGCTTGAAGAAGAAATTGCCACTCCGGAACCACCAGCTGTGATTTCTTTTGCCAAAGCGTATTCCATTGCCAGGGAAGCCCTCGGCTCCGGGCAGACATTTACTTGGAACGGTACCCAGTATTCAACCAATACTGCTGAAGAAGCTGCATCACAAATAGTAACTGACGAACCGGAGAACAACTTGACTGATTCTCAAGACTCATTAGGCAGTACACTTTCACATGCTATAACTCCGTAGCTGAAAAACGAACGCCAAAAAAGCCCCCTAGAAATAGGGGGCTTTGTCATTTATAAACATCCTTTCTATCACCCACTTTTAAAATCTTTACACATTTGCTTTTATCATCGATAAAAATTGCAATCCTATAGCGACCTTGGCGAAGTCTATAGATTGATTTTTTACCATGCAGTTTTTTAATGCCTTTTGGTCTGGGATCATCAATCAGAGAGGAAATAATTGATTTTATTTTCTTATTAAAAGGCTTCTGTAAAGATGCTAATTGCTTCAGCGCCCGCTTTTCAATCTGAATTTTATATGACACTAAAAAATTAAATTGAGTCTTTTACATTATCCCAATCAACAAATTCAGATGTTTCATCTTCCAGGATTTCAATTGCTTCCTTGAGGTCCAGACGGTCTTCCAGTTCTTCCAACAGATTTAAATCATCCATGGATATAATACCGGCCACATCTTTTCCGTGGCGGGTAAGGACGATTCTATCTTTTCCATATTGGGCAGAATTGATCACATCAGCCAATTTTTTGCGTGCTTCCAATGTAGATATTTTAGTCATATTTTATTCCTGTATAATATGTACTTATATTACAGTATATACATAATTAGTTTCAATATAATAAAACCCCCTAGAAATAGGGGGGCATTCTTTTTTTTATAATACAGGATAGTTATTTAAGTAACACCATTTTTTCACTTTACAATCAACCTTGACAAGGTGGGAAGTAAAGTTATTTGTGGATCAAAAGTTTGTTTTTCCCGCCTTGTCAAGGTGATTTGTTTATTCTGAATTGGGAAACGAAAAGCTTCCCTGTAACTGGGTATTCTATTTATGCACATCATTTCTATCGCCAACATTTAGTACTTGAACTTTTATTATCCTTTTCCAATGATCTTTGTTATTTCACTGGGTTTAGCAATTTTGATGTTGTGATCAGAAGACGGATAAAAGTCCTTAATATTAAATGTGGTCAAATGTTCAGCTTGTGAATGTAAAGCTGCTGCTAAAATTGGAACATCTTTCTTATGAGCATTTGAGAATACAGATTTTATTTCATCTTCTGTTGGAGATATGATTTTTAGTTTGCTCGTATTTAGTATTTCCTTAAAAACAGGCAAAGCAGACGGTAGTTTATTTTGAATATTCCGTTGGCTTTCTTCAAGGACCTGCTTGGAAATATACCCTTTTATAAATCCTAATTCGGAAAGTTGAAGGAGAATAAAGCTGGCACCGGATTGCAAAAATGAAGCCGATATGATCACATCTGCATCAAAGAATACCTTTAATGGAGATTGTTTCACTTTGTGTTATATTTTTCCCGTTCATCAGCGATCCCCTGAATCAAATCATCTAGCCCGATTCCCGTTTCTTCCATTAATTCTTCTAATTTAGAAACTAATTTTGGGAGTATTGATACTTTTGGACTGATTAGAATTCCTTCTCCCAGGTCAATGAGGGTTAATGGATCACCTTCATCCAAGGTGTATTTTTCTCTGATCTTTTTTGGAAGTGTTAAAGTGCCTCTTTTTCTAATTTGTAATGTATCACTCATATCTGAATTCCTGATTTACTGAAAATCTGCATAAAATATATCAACAAAGCAAGAAAATAAAATGGCAATAATAAATGACTAAAAAAACCCTGCGGTGTAAGACAAGGAGCTTTCTTTTTTTATAGTGGATTTAGGAAAATTAATTTAGTAACACCATTTTTTTCACTTTACAATCTACCTTGACAAGGTAGGAAGTAAAGTTATTTGTAGATCAAAAGTTTGTTTTTCCCGCCTTGTCAAGGTGATTTGTTTATTCTGAATTGGGAAACGAAAAGCCCCCTGCGGTGTAAGACAAGGGGCTTTCTTTTTTTATAGTAGATACAGAAAATAATTAAATAACAACACCATCATTTTTTTCCCAACCCTATATATTATTTACTCAGAGTTATAATCAGTAAATCCTAATATTGTGAGGATACAGGATTTGATGGTCTGATTTTAAGGAGTAACTATTACTGCGGGGGTTAAAGGGGGTATTAAAAAAGGCTTAAATATTGTATATATCTATGTTATTAACCCTTCAAAAGATGTTTTATACGGTTCACCAAGTTCAGCATTATATGTTTTTTTAAACTGATTATAAACCATTTTAGCTCTTGAAGCATTCCCCTGTTCTTTCAACCCTTTAACTGCGTATTTAATTGCAATTTCGTCCAGTTTACTCCATGAGAGCATTTGTTCGCCTACTGCAGTCAATTTTTCCCACTCTTTGTTATTCATGTATAATGTGCCCAGTTTTGAAGCATAGAAATGAGCTTTGGCATTGGCTTGATCTCGAACTATATCAGCCCAGGGTTCATACATTTCAGGTAATAATCCATGCATCCCATATAATTGGACTGCAGTTGAAAGTGATGTTTCTTCCATCTTTCCATTTCCATTCACATTAGAAAATAAGCTAAAATCGCAAAAGGTGTTTTCATCAGGGACAATTTTTATAAGATCATCTGTACGCTGCATCAAATATGCATATTCTCCCAAAACGACACGAATTTTTGAAAGAGCCACATTGCGACTGTTCACTGCACTTTTATGATCTACATCCGGCCAGAAATCAACTGCAATCTTTTCAGGTGTTACACCCCGATGATTATTCAATAATATATAAATAAAAAGTGAGCGTGCTTTTTTAGAACCCCAATCACTATGATGAATTTCTTTGCCATCGATACGTAATTGAAAGTGATCGAAGACTCTTATTTCAACAGCATATTTTTGATCAGTATTAAAAGCATTTTTTGAAGATATGCTCGTTTGACTAGTCCTCTTATCATTTTTTCTTTTATTTATAACAACAAAAGTGCCAATAGATATGAATAGCAGGAATAGAAATAAATAGAGTGTATTGTTGTTTGCTGCTGTTGGGTTCAGCCAATATACATTATTGAGTTTTCCGTGATTTTCATAAGGACCAAGGTCATGCAGAATATCACCCTGACCTTCATTACATGGCCAATATGCAAGTGTATTTTGATCTGAATGAAAAGATGCTTGCGATCTGAAAGAGGATGTATACCGTACAATATCAGATAGTCTAATTTCAGCAATTAACCCCTTAAAGTAATTATATGAAATCTCTGAACCAATATATAAAGGCCATTCAGTGTCATTGATATTAATTTCAGCAAATCCTTCATTTATTAAATTCCCATTAAACCAAAATGAATAATATTTTTTTGATTTTAAATAACAAAATGCAAAATGAAACCAATCATTTTTATGAAAAGTTTTTTCCACATTCGTATGAATCTCATAAGGTATATAGGGCCAAGAAAATGCGAATGATAAATTTCTCGAAGGATCAATGATCGACTTTAATACCCAACTACCATCATTATTAATCCCCGGTTGATGTTTATTTAAAATATGGGTATATCGTTTTAAAGAATCCGGTTTTAACCAAAATTCTATTGTGAAATCTCCATCCAAGGATAAACTTTCATGGTCTTGTACGACTACATACCCATCTCCATTAAAAGATAAACCATGGTCCATATAAATTGAATTGACTTTGGCAGGATTAAGTGAATCTTCTGCATTTACAAATGCAGATATCCATAATGCCCAAGCAATCAGGCATGATTTATATTCCTGTATCTTCAATTAAAATCCTGTATCCTCATTGGAATTTTTCACTGAAAAAGAAGAAAAACAATTATACTTTTTCTAATATCTTCTTTATTTGCGTTCGGTGCAAATACTGATGCCCTGCTGCCAAACACAACCACTGAAACGAATTCAACGGACCCAACCATGGATGGGCCAATTTCATATCAGAACTGCGGTGGAATCGTTCATCGCTCATGATGGTAATAAATTCATCCTGAAATCCTTTGAATCGCCCAATGACTTCCCGACCGATATCAGGAGATGGTTTGTAATTAGCGATATTCACATTCCTCTCGGGGACTTTCCCTTCATTCAAATGAATAATCGCATCTTTGAAATCTTTGCCGGTCATAATCAAATGCTCCATTGTCATTGCTGGCGACCAGTGTCGGGAACTGTCTTCCATACCTTTTAATCTATCAATGAGTACGGGAGATAATAACTGCAATTCAGAAAGTGGATGAACCAATGCGTTAATTTTTTGCCCTTCCTCATGAAATAATTCCACTGCCGAATGCCAGGTCATTGTTCGAACGTAACGAGGAAAGGAGATATAGCGCAGAAAGAAAGTTTCGTATGCTGGCAACCCTGCGCCGGGCTGATCTAATTGGACTGCGTCAGACATTATTTTTTCAAACCACTGATTATTTTTAGCAAATCATGAGTTCTCGCATGAATAAGTTTTGTATCTATTTTTTGTTGATTTGACATGAATTTTCCTGTATTATATTCATAAGAATGTAGCTCTTAATAAGAAAAACGCGCAATGAAGTCAATGAGGTATTTGTCTTTATATTTTTTCTTATTATAATAGCCACTGGATTTGAACTCATTTAATGGATAATTAAAAAATGGCAGAAGAAAAAAAATATAAAGGAAGTAAGACCAAAGTTGCAGCTTTGGTTAAAAAATTGATTAAAGATAATATGTATGATCCCAACGATGAAGAACATTGGTTGATGGATGAATACGATAGATTTAATGCCCATGCAAAACTGCATTTGGAGGTATTTGAAAAATATTATGGTGCTGTCTGGGATGATTTAAAAAAAATGCGACGAATGAATATAGAAATATTTTCAGAGCATCTTGAAAATCCGAACTACTATCTGATGGATTTACTTGTTGCCGATTTCATTAAGAAAACCGTTAAACGAAAAGACCTGAAATCACCCTTAATGCTGCAAAAATTGCAAATTGTTTATATTAATGACAGGATCGTTTTGAACTAACTTTTATACTCTTACTTTATTATTCGATTACCTGAAAACACTATTCATACAATCGGTTAATTAGAAGTTGTATGACATTTTCAACCCGGCAAAATTGTTTTGCAAATTCATTTCCGGAGTATAACTGAAATTTAATTTTTTTCCATATTTAAATCGAACAGCATCCCGTTTTTGTTCGATGATCCTGGCGCCATGATAGACATCATAAATGACGTCTGCAATCAATAGGCCGAAACCAAGAACTGCAATTAAACCTCCCGTGCCTCCGCCTCCTTCTCGTTTAAGTGGTTTCAGATCATAATGAACGTTTTCATCCGTCATATATGTTGGAATCATTTCATAACGCATTTCATTGTCACCTTCACCGACAACATATACATTATAGATGGTTTCTTCCCATTCTCCTTTATCTTCCTCAGCCATAGCAATCCCGACGATAATAAGTCCTATACTTCCTAATGCCACTCGGCGGATACGCTTGGCCGTTTTCTTTTCACCGGCATAATCATGAATCAATCCCGGTATGGGTAATGCAGTTACTGCGATTCCTATGGTCAAGCGGCGGTTCATATCTTGATATTCTTCAAATGTCATTTCCTCCGGGATGGGTGTTAAGGGTGATTCATTCAGAATGTCTCCACCGAAGGATTGGGGAAATACAAATCCTGTAACCAACACAAGTATGATAATTATTTTACACATTGTTTACTCCTATTTTCTAGTCCAGTAATTATGAATGTACGTCTCAAATTCTTTGTTTGGTAGAGCTAATTCAAATAATTCTGTAAAATGATTTTTGTCTGTTTTTTCTAGGGTGAGACGGGAAGAATCAAGTAGTTTCAATTATACTCTTTTAAACAAGTTGTTGAGCATTTTACTTAAGAATTTTGATAATATTCGATATTGAAGAGAATGCTAAAAAAAGCAACGATTTATATACAGAAAATAATTTTAGACTGAATCAGCATGATATCATTCTTCAATCAATAACTTTAAAAACTTTGTCTGTTTTCCGCACTTTTTCACTGACTTTAAGACCTAAACTGTCATTCTTTTTTACTTTATCAACCTGTTCATGCTCAATCTGCATAGAAGAAACAGTCGTCGTAAAATCCGTTGTTTTACCTTTGAAATGAACTGTATCCCCTGTTTCCAGGGTTCCTTTTGTCATTTCAATAATAGCGACTTCGATATTGCCAAAATAATTGGAAATATAACCAATTTCTTTTTCTTTCATCTTTTTTTCCTAATTAAGACTCTTTTCTAATTTACAATCAGATATTACACAATTTTAGCTCACAAAAAAAGCCCCATCCGCCAGCTGGCAGATAGGGCTTTGGTCTAAAACGTTAAGATGGTTAATAGACTAATCTATAATTTCAACCTTTTCAGCTTTAGGGCCTTTTTCACCATCAACGACTTCAAATGAAACTTTGTCACCTTCCTTGAGATATATACCTTCGGCAATACCACTGGAATGAACAAAGTAATCCTTACTATCGTCACCGGCTATAAAACCGTAATTCTTATTTTGGTTAAAGAATTTAACTGTTCCTTCTTGCATGTTTTCCTCTAGTTATTTCAATTACAATGCAGCTGTCAGCTAGCATACTATAGTATAATTTACTGATTTATTTCTAATATAAAGAGTTTTTAATTTTGACGACGATCTTTACCCTCGCGGCGATCCGATCCGCTCCGCCGTTCGATTTCTTTCTGTCTATTCTTATCCACTTGGGAATTATTCTTGCGCCGTTCAATCAGCCTGCGATCATTTCTTCTATTTGACATTAATATGTTCCTAAATTGCTATTGAGTTCTTTATAATTTAATATTTTTTATATTTTTCGTCAATCAATTCTAGCTGTAAAGAAATATATTTGTGATGTGTCCATTACGGAAACCATAACCCGCTTTTTAAAGGATCATGAAAAATTCGCAATTTCAATCCATCCATTTTATCCGTTGAATGATATCCAGGAAAAATTCAGAAGACCACAATCCTAAATCACCATTTTTTACAAATTTTTCCACATCTTTTTTTGCATAGTATGTAGAGAATATTCGACATACTATGTAGATATTAATCAGAAACCCCCTGAATGCAGTTCTGTGGTATCCTCAATGAATACCTGTCTGCCGGTATGAAATAAAGGCATGGTCGTGGTGAGTCGACAGGATAAACAGGGTGTGGTTTTTACGCCTCGTATTTAGTTTTTGGATAGACAACCCTGCTTTCTTATACCGTGTAAATTCATATATACTATTTGTATTTACACGGTTAATAATGTAACTTTTGTTATGAAAACAATCAATAAAACGTACGAAATCGACCAAATTAACGGTCTCTTGGGTGATTTTCCTGTCGTTGCTATTGTAGGTCCAAGGCAAAGTGGAAAAACCACATTAGCAAAGCAGCTGGGATCATCCCATTATTTTGATCTGGAAAACCCAAGAGATTTGACCCAGTTTGACAATCCACAATTGACACTGGAAAACTTAAAAGGATTAATCGTTATTGATGAAATTCAACGACGTCCAGAGCTGTTTCCGGTTCTTCGTTATTTGGTGGATACTCACCCCGATCAATCCTATTTAATATTGGGCAGCGCTTCCCCGAAGTTATTAAAACAAAGTTCAGAGTCACTGGCAGGACGAATTGCTTTTCTAAATTTATATGGTCTAAATATATTTGAATTAGGTCAGGAATCGTTAGACGCACTCTGGATACGAGGACAGCTTCCGAAATCCATTTTAGCACGATCAGATCATGCAAGTCGTATTTGGAGAGAGAACTATATTGCTACTTTCCTTGAAAGGGATATTCCCACATTAGGTATTCAAATCCCTGCTGAAACACTCCGTAGATTTTGGACCATGTTGGCGCATTATCACGGACAATTGATGAATTATTCAGAGATGGGGAAAAACTTCGGTATTTCGGATATGACCGTAAGAAAATATTTGGATATTTTACAGGCGACATTTATGATACGTCTCTATCAACCTTGGTATCAAAATATTGGGAAACGATTAGTCAAACGTCCAAAAATATATTTTAGAAATTCGGGTTTACTTCATTCGCTATTATCAATCCATACAAAATCAGATTTACAGTCGCATCCAAAACTTGGAGCATCCTGGGAAGGATTTGCATTGGAAATCGTAACGCAATCTATCAATATTTCAGAATCTGCGATGTATTTTTGGAGAACACAACATGGAGCCGAACTTGATCTTTTTTGGCAGTATAAAGGACAAAACTGGGGAGTAGAAATAAAATATTCAGATTCGCCAAAATTAACGCCATCAATGAAAAATGCGATGAAAGATTTAGATTTGAAACACATTTGGGTCATTTATCCAGATAGCACATCGTACAGACTTCAAGAAAAAATATCTGTAATGCCTCTAAAACACGTATCACGAATTTGGGATTACAAATCGGGCATCATAGCAAATCATTAAAATTCGGCTATGCTAATTGACAGGAGTTCGAACCTGTCTTGGTCAAGCATTACAGAAACCATAACTCCCTTTTTAAGGTGATTAAGAGAACTTTGCGATTCTTCTATATCTCGTTATAATGTGAGTTACAGGTGTTTTGAAAGTTTCTATTTTTGTTTTTTAATGAAAGTTCTGGTTTCCGTAATGAATGGTAACAGGATAAACAAATCATTCAATCCATCCCCCAAGTTGGTGGACTTCACCACCGATACGAACACTTTACAACATAAGTCGTTTTTATAAATAAACTTTTTTCAGAGAATTATCTCTTTGGGATCCGTGTGTCCAATTCAGCGATTTTCCATCACCCAACTCAATTTCTCAAAATACATTTATATATTATATTACTGAACTCTGATTGGAATTAAGAACCCTGAACTCAAAAGTTAAAACAAATTCGCTGATTTATTCTCCGGATAGAGTTTTTGAGAGGGACAGGTTCATGCAACACATAAAATTCGCACCCCGGACAGCCTTTATCTTCTGGTACTGCTGGTAGGGAGAATCTTAGTTATTCCAGACAAACTTATGAATTACTTATTCCTCTTTCTTCAAATTCGTCTCAAATAAATTCAATAAAAGCAATGTCCAGCCGGGGATGTAGGTGATCCAGATAAAATTTCCTAACCAGGGATCCTGTCTCGTTATTTCCGGATAAAACAGACCAAAAGTTACGCCCATATCTGATGCAAACATCAAAAAGCCGGCAAGTGCCAGTTTTATAGCAACTCGTCTTTTGAAATAACCTCTGTGCAGAGTGCATAATCCGTTCCATGCCATAAACGACACAATGAAAGCAAAAATCAGGGTTCCAATCAGTAAAGGACCATGTAAATAGGGTAGATTAAAAATGGCAACCGGAATGATGATCAGCAAAATGGGGATCAGAGCGATCAAATCCTTATATCCAAATGAGAAGTTCCTGATAAACAGAAAACATAAAATTATGTAAGCAATAAAAAATCCCGACATACCACCAATTTTAACGAACAGAGTTTCCGGAGTAACTCCCGGTAACAGACCTGTAAATATAAAGAAAATATCTCCGATAAGCAGAAAGGTAATCGCATACCCGATCAATCTATGCTCGCATGTCAATTTGGGCAAAAAAAGTGAACAGGTGAAGATTGATATAATAACGGAGAATTTCACAATCCCAAGCGGGATATAGTTATCAGTTAAAAAGTGAAAGATAAACAGTACAGCAACAAGCTCTATCATGATCAGTGAAAAGATCATCCATTTTAAATTTGTTTTCATTTTGTGATCCATTTGTTAACAAAACCCAAAATTTTAATCATTTTAATTCTTTACCGGTAGTTAAAATAAATTCCCACAAACCGAATTTACACCTTAACTAATGTGGTTATAAAAGAAATAGTAGCGAGAAAAGATAGCCATTGACTTCCAGGGTGGCAACATCACCAGCGATGCCGGTGTTCTCATCCTCTACAAAAGCTGAAATTTCTCCCCAATCACGGTTCATTTTGATTATTCTATTTATATAATTTTCAGTAATATCCATTTTATTAAAAATAGATGATTTATTATGCATTTTATTCAGTTTTTGGGAGGGACAATAATAGATTTATCAAAGGATTCTAA
>JACNLB010000004.1 GCA_014381755.1 Fidelibacterota bacterium
AATCATTACGCAAATGGATGGTGATCCACTTTTATGTGGATTACGCATTCGCAATACCGTTTTTCTTTTTCCCAACAGAATTGGCAAGTATACTAGGTTATGATCCACTGGATCCACTGTCAGCTCGATTAGTATCAGCAGCCTTATTTGGAATTGGTTACAGCTCATTGATTGCTGCAAAATTTGATTTAGAAAAAATGCAATATAAATTACGCTGGGCAGTTGTGTGGGCAGGAACGGCGACGGTTGGTCTGTTTTGGTCGGCAACTATGGTAAATCATAATTGGGGCTGGGTATTTGCATTTATATTTCTATCCTTTTTTATTTTATGGACATTCTATGCCATAAAGTTGAAAGCATTTGATAAGATTTAATATTTCCTTGTTTAAAAAAACTGTACTACCAATCCTGCTTGGAGTTACTCTGGGTATAGCTACTTTTTACCCCATTACATTTACCAACCAGATTTCCCTGAAATTGATCGGCGGAGTAAAACGGGGAAATTGGATTACCCATTTCGATCAATCCATGGAAAAACAAAATCCCTGGCTGCGAAACTATGTTGCTTTCAATGGTTTATTAGGCAGTATACGTCCGGAAATTATTTATCTGGAAACCATGTGGGACGATGAGGGTGAGAAAATTTCCGGAGAATATGATTATATATTAAGCGGTATTTCTCCAGAGTGTCGTTATTGGAGTTTTGTTATTTATGATTACAATAATCGTCGTATGGAACCTTATGAAGAAACGGTCGCCAATTCCTACAGAACTGATTTGAACAACAATGACAGTTATGAAATTGTATTAACCGCTCACCCTGAAAATTACTCTGGAAAGTATGTTATCAATCACAGTGGAAAAGATTTTACACTCACAATGCGTGTCTATGGGCCAGTTCTTTCTTATTATGAACAAAAAGAGTCCATGCCGGTTGGGAGCGTAACGAAGGTGATGCAGTGAAAAACTGTTTATATAAAGTTCTTATTTCTACTGTGATGACCCATGCATTTTTAGTGTGGATTGGTCCGGAAATTGTAATGCGCAAACTTGACCGTGATTTAGAATCGGCGAAAATTTTTCGCAGTGAATGTGGAGAACGATGGGTGGATGGAATTGTGTATACAAATCCAATTTGCATGTCGGAAACTCAATCAGCTCGTAAACCCAATCCTGATTTTTTATATTTCCTTATTCCTTACGATTTAAGTAAGGGTGATTTATATGTGTCAACTCCAGTTCCTCCAGATGATCGTTATTGGTCTATTCATGCTCACAATAGGAATACGGATGCCTATTATAGAATTTCAAATACGGAAATTGAGAGTGGCCGATTTGAGTTTTTGATTACGAGGGATAAACATAAAACAGCAGATATTCCAATTACCTATGCATCTAGCGAAAAGGGAGTTGTTCTGAACCGCTTGGTTATGAAAGATTTTTCTGAATACGATAAATTGGATGCATTCCGCAGATCAACATTCAAAGAATATAGGTAATTTAAATAATTAATATTTAACACCACCCCTTTCAAAATGGATTGTTTAAATGATGTTGTGTAAATCCCCTCCTCGTATGAGGAGGGGTCTCGTGGGGAGGTGAAATAGTACTGAAAAAGTTTTTAAAATTTGAAGGAATAATTAAAAATGAATATCTCTTTAGAAAAACTGTTACACAAGTCCCCAAACGGGTCTCGCCTGCCAGCCGGAGGCGAAGCGTAAGTTGGTGGGGAGGTGAAGAAATACTGAAAATGTGAATTAAATTTGAGTGGTTAAATGAAAGATATTTATAACAAAAAGAAGAAAATTTGAAAAAGTCAAACATAAAACTTATCCGCTATTTGAATACGGATATTTATGATAATATTGAAGGTGTTATTTAGGATCTTTACAAACAGATTGAAGATTTAAATAATTAATATTTCCCACCACCCCTTTCAAAATGGATAGTTTAAATGATGTTGTGTAAATCCCCTCCTCGTATGAGGAGGGGTCTCGTGGGGAGGTGAAATAGTACTGAAAAAGTTTTTAAAATTTGAAGGAATAATTAAAAATGAATATCTCTTTAGAAAAACTGTTACACAAGTCCCCAAACGGGTCTCGCCTGCCAGCCGGAGGCGAAGCGTAAGTTGGTGGGGAGGTGAAGAAATACTGAAAATGTGAATTAAATTTGAGTGGTTAAATGAAAGATATTTATAACAAAAAGAAGAAAATTTGAAAAAGTCAAACATAAAACTTATCCGCTATTTGAATACGGATATTTATGATAATATTGAAGGTGTTATTTAGGATCTTTACAAACAGATTGAAGCAATAAATAAATAGAAAAACAGTTTTTAACACCGCCCCTAAATCCCCTCCTCGTATGAGGAGGGGTCTCGTGGGGAGGTGAAGAAATACTGAAAATGTGTATTAAATTTGAAATTTCTTATAAACAATATTACCTAGCCCTTCAGGGTTAGGTTGTTAAACTGATTTCTAGTTCGCCGTTAACGGCGTTTCTTCAATGAAAAGAGCGTAAACGCCCTTTTTGTGTTGAGAGTTTTTTGTAATCCCCACCCTAAAGGATGGGGTAAATGTATATGTTAACTCTCTCAAATTATATTTTTGAGAACGGTCTTATTTTATAAGTCTATTTCAGCAGCAGCATTTTTTTAGTCAAACTGCCATTATTTGTTTCAAGGCGGTAGAAATAAA
>JACNLB010000079.1 GCA_014381755.1 Fidelibacterota bacterium
AATAAGATATATCAATTGAACTAGATGTGTAGTAAATCTCTTCAGAATTATTATTCCATAAAATAGTATTCAATATTGATAGACTGGAATTATCTTCAGAATAAATTCCGCTACCTGTTTGAGCGGTATTATTCGTGATAGTCACATTGTTTAGATTGAGCGTAGAATTATTACATCTAATTCCTCCTCCTTCGTAATCTGATTCGTTATGTGCAATAAATACATTTTCCAAATTCAGATTAGTATTATCCCAACAATCAATACCACCTCCGGAACTGCTATAATTTTCTAATAAATAAACATTTTTCAAATGCGAATGTGAAGATTCAAATTCAATTCCTCCACCATAGTCAGCGAAATTACCTAAAATGATTAGATTTTCTAAACGGGGACTGGCAACATAACAATAAATACCACCGCCAAACTCTCCATAACCGTTCGTAATCGTAAATCCGTTTAACACAGCAGTCGAATCTTCATCATATTCAAATGTTATCACTGTCCCGCTATGATTTCCATCAATAATTGTTGTCTCCCTGTTTTCCCCTAAAACAACAATATTCTTACCATTGAAATTGATATTTTCTACGTATGTCCCCACTGCAACTAAAACAGTATCGCCATCATTCGCTCCATTTATTCCTCCTTGGATCGTACTAGAATCAGCTGGTACATAGATTACTGTAGCAAATGTGGTTGTTGTAATGAATATGGATATTATGCAGACACGAATCATTTATTCCTCACTGTGAAATGTAAACATAAAATACTTATAAAACAAAAAACGGGAATTGGACGGACCAACCCCCGTTGAAGGATGTTTATTTTGTTCTCGTTATTTTAAATAACTTTATAAACGAGAACGCCCACCATAACGATGAGAGAAACAAAGATCAGGGCTACACCCATATTTCCTTTTTTAATTTCTTCCCATTCATCAATATCGGTGGAGAGCCAATCGAAGACCTTAATTGCTAAACCGATGCCAAATGAAAAGCCGATCGCTGCTGTGATGGACCAGCCAATGGCTCGTAAGTAGCTCAATAAGGTTGATTCAATTCCAAATGGATCCATGGAGACCTCCTATAGTGTTACCATTGAATTTTTGATTAAACGCATAAACTCGGCAGAATCTATCTTTCCGTCTGCAAGTTGCACCACTTGTTCCGCCGTGGCGCTGGCGGAGATGACCATATCATCCCGTGTTACCGGAACGTCCACCGTTACATGGACCGTTTTCGGTTCGGCTGATTTTTTGATCACACCTTTCTTGACCATATAGCGTTGATGTTTCACTGCTTGTCCTACTGATACAAATGCGACGATGAGGGCCATCTCAAAATTGTTTCGATTACTTTTTACCGAAAGGTAAAATTTATCTTTTGATGCTTCTTCCTTGCCAAAATACATTTCACCTGCCTGTGTTTCAATCCGGTAAGATTTACACGTATTTGTAACGGTACGGTAAAAAGCATAATTGGCCCAGAGTCCTTCGATACCGAATATCAGAACGACTGCGAGTAAAAGTGAATTGGAGTGTTTCATCATCATAATGTCATTTAGACAAGCGCAATTTTACACGATCCAACCTCATGAGTCAATTGCTTTTCCATTCTTAAAAATCATTTTAATGGGCAATTCTGAATTATGAAACGGAATATCTTCTAGCTTTTCTACGTCCCAGACGATGATGTCGGCCTTTCGGCCCGTGGTGAGCGATCCAACCTCATGTTCCAAATTCAAAGCTTTGACGGAAAAATATGTTGATGACGCAAATGCCTGTTCCACTGTCATACCCATATGTTTAATGGCGAGATGCATGATGAATGGCATGGATTGAATATGGCAGCTCCCGGGGTTAAAGTCTGTTGCCAGGGCAATATCGATGCCCATTTCCTTTAATGTTTGAGCCGGAGCATACGTGTCTTTATCGAGGAAAAATGTCGTTCCCGGCAGCAATGTGGCTGTTATATTTTTATCCGCCATTTTTTGCATTCCAACCTCACTCACGGCCATGAGATGATCAGCTGAAATTGCACCTACGTCAGCCGCCAGTTCTGCTGCTCCGGAATCTTCAAATTCATCAGCGTGTAGTCGTGGAATTAAACCATGTTCTTTTGCAGTGTCCAAGATTCGCCGAGATTGTCCTACATTGAAATAACCATTTTCACAGAATACATCGCAAAATACGGCAATGCCCTGCTCTGCCACAGCCGGGATCATTTCATTACACAGTAAATCCACATAACTATCGTGATTATCAGCAAACTCCGGCGGAAAAGCATGAGCACCCAAAAATGTGGGAATCATGTCTATTTCATGGTGTTTATTTACTTCATGGATTACTTTAAGTGATTTCAATTCTGCTTCAGTATTTAAACCATATCCGGTTTTACATTCTATTGTAGTTGTCCCCATTTTTAGAAACTGATCCATGCGCTTGGATACAAGTTCAATCAATTCATCTTCCGAAGCATTGCGCACACCATTAATGCTGGAATTAATACCACCTCCTTTTGCGGCTATTTCTTCATACGTTGCCCCGGCCTTTCTCATGGCTACTTCGTCAATTCTCAAATCTTTAAATACCGGATGAGTGTGGGGATCCACAAACCCGGGAGTTACGAGACATCCGCTACAATCAACAGACTCTCCGCTTACATTTTCCACAATGATTCCATCTTCGATACACAGAGAGGTATTTGATGTTGTTTCAACTTCACCTGAATCAGGGTTGAATGTTGTTAATTGTCCAATATTCTCAAGTAGAAATGATTGATAATTTTTGATTGATGATTTTTGATTATTCATTTTCCACTAGCAGTTTTTCGAGATGATATAAAGATTGCAACTAGTTCATCAGCTTCTTGTATGACGATACTTATTTTAGCGATAAAACTCTTTCTTGATTGAGCAACGCAGGTCGCATGATAATTTGAAGCAACTGACGTTGAAGATCTTAATAGTTGTCCTCTCACAAGACGTCCTAAATCAATTTTTGTAGTGAATTACATAATTTGACACAACGATGCGCAAATTGTTTGGTTCTCTTTTTTAGTTCTTCTTTGTCCATATTTCTTCTAAAAGATTACAATTACTAAGTTCAATCCAAAATCATCAATCTTAAATCATCGGAATATCAACATTCCACTTCTTCGCATTTTCAATTGCACGATCATATCCTGCATCCACATGACGAAACAAACCCATCCCAGGATCAGTGGTTAAAACACGTTTTACCCTTTCTTCAATTTCAGGAGTACCATCCACACAGATCACTTGGCCTGCATGAATAGCAAACCCCATTCCGACGCCGCCGCCTTGATGGATAGAAACCCACGTTGCTCCACTGGCAGTATTTGCCAATGCATTGAGCAAGGGCCAGTCAGCCACTGCATCTGAACCATCTTTCATAGCTTCAGTCTCTCGATATGGGGATGCCACTGATCCCGTATCCAGATGATCTCTTCCAATGACGATAGGAGCAGATAATTCTCCGCTAGCCACCATGCGATTTAATTCAACACCAAATTTTGCTCGTTGAGTGTAATCCAACCAGCATATCCTCGATGGTAATCCCTGAAACTGAACTTTTTCTCGTGCCATTTTTATCCATCGTGTTTGCGTTTCATCATCAGGAAACATTTCTAATATTTTATCATCAGTCTTATAAATATCCTCCGGATCACCTGATAATGCCACCCAGCGAAACGGTCCTCTGCCGTCACAAAATAATGGGCGGACATACTCCGGAACAAATCCCGGAAAATCGAATGCATTTTTTACGCCTGCTTTCTTGGCTTGTCCCCGGAGATTATTTCCATAATCAAATGTTATGGCTCCCATTTTCTGCAGGTCGAGCATTCCTTGACAATGTTCTGCCATAGAACGGAAACTTTCTTTTACATATTTACCCGGATCTGACTTACGTAAATCAAGCGCTTGCTGATACGACAATCCATTGGGAACATATCCGTCCAGTTCGTCGTGGGCGGATGTTTGATCGGTCACCATGTCTGGTATAATACCCATTTTGGCTATTTCCGGTACAATATCGGCCGCATTACCTAATAAACCGATTGAGAGCGGTTCACCCTTTGCGGCGGCGTTTCTGGCCAACGTAAGTGCGTCGTCCAGCGATTCTGTCCCAACATCCAAGTATTTCGTTTCCAATCGACGCTGAATGCGATGGGGATCAATTTCAATACAAATTACAACTCCATTGTTCATGGTAACGGATAACGGTTGAGCGCCACCCATTCCTCCCAGCCCAGCAGTAAGAACGAATTTTCCAGTCAAGTCCGCATTAAAATGTTGTTTTCCAGCAGCAGCAAATGTCTCATACGTTCCCTGTAAAATGCCTTGAGTGCCAATATAAATCCAAGACCCGGCTGTCATTTGACCGTACATCATGAGGCCATTTTGATCCAATTCGTTGAAATGTTCCCAATTCGCCCATTCCGGAACGAGATTCGAATTTGCAATCAACACTCGGGGAGATGTGGTATGAGTTCGGATCACACCCACCGGTTTTCCGGATTGCACCAAAAGCGTCTCATCCGGTTCGAGTCTTTTTAAAGTTTCGAGGATCGCATCAAAACACTCCCAATTCCGTGCTGCTTTTCCTTTTCCACCATATACAATTAATTCATCTGGATTTTCTGCAACATCCGGATCCAAATTGTGCTGAATCATCCTATAAGGCGCTTCAATCTGCCAATTTTTACACGTTAAATCACTCCCTTTTGGAGCATGAATTGTTCTGGACATTTTTTCTCCTGAAATAAGTTGTTAATTTATGTTAATCTTAACAACACTCAAAGACGGTAAAAAATGGACAATATAATAAAAACATCAGATTAGGCATATTAATTAACGGGAAAATGAAATTACATCCTATATTAGATTTACTTTCCCACGGTGATAAACGAATGGTTTTGGGTGTTGAGGAAACTGTTGCATTGGTTTTAAAAGATCCATCACTCTTCCCTATCCTTATTGACGGACTCACCATTGACAGCGAATTAATTGCCATGCGATCTGCAGATGCAATTGAAAAACTGACTAGTGATAATCCTGGATGGCTGCAACCTTATAAAAATACATTAATGGAATTAATCAAAAATGCAAAACAGCAGGAAATCCGCTGGCATTTATGCCAGATAATTCCTCGATTATCACTTTCCCTGAAGGAACGGATTGCTTTAACTGAAGAATTTAAAGTTTACTTAACAGATACAAGCCGAATCGTTGTCACGTTCGCCTTGCAGGCAATGGTTGATTTAGCTAATGAAGATGAAAAAATGAGATCAGAAGTTGTTCCAATTATAAAGAAAATGATGAAAGATGGATCTCCGGCTATTCAGAGTCGTGGTAAAAAACTTCTTAAACAATTAACAGATTCAGTTTAATAACCAATCCAATAAGACGCTTTTATCATGAAAATGTTTTCAGGTTTCATTTCAAGCAATCCATCATAATCGCGTTGTGGATCCAACCCGCCTAAAAATGGAACATAATCATCCCTGTTCTGTTGCCAAACAAAATAGATTGTCGATCCAGGACGAAATTCCCATCGCAGTACAGCATTTAAGCGCATCGATCTGAAATTAAAATCAGGGTTGTAAAATCCAGACCCAACCGCAGGGCCATTTCCATCAATATCCACAGAATAATAATTATCTTCAAATTCGATGGTTCCAGATTCCTCCCCATAATAATCAAAAGCGAACTCTCCAGGCGTTGTGAATTCCTTGAAAGCAACAAAATCATAAGAAAGGATAAATGGCTCCATAAAAAACTGAATACTCAAATCAGGTGAAAATGTCCAATCGACTTCAAATTCAATACTCTGACGATTGACCAAATAATCACCAAACACATATCGTTGTCCATACGTGTCAACAGCTAATTCATCTTTTACTACCGTAATAAATTGATCCGTATCTTTTTCTTTGCCAACTGAAAACCCAATTTCAAATTCTAAACTCGAATTTGGACGAAATTTTGAATCTACATACCACCATTGATCATATTCACCGCTTTTATCTTTTCTGTATCCTCCACCAAAACCGGGAATTATTTTCTTCCTGTTGTCCCCTTGAATATTAACACCAAACCGCCAGTCAGCAGGTCGGTAGGATGCAGGGCCACCTCGCATTAGAGTAAAATTCTTACCTCCAAAATTAGCACCGCCATCAATGTTTAATGACCAAAGTGAATTAAATTGAAAATTGCTACCGAAAAATGAACCTACATTACCTTTTTCATTCCCAAAAGTATAATTATTAGCTAAACCACTATAAAAATGCCAGCTACGGATATACTTCCCGGGAGTCTGTTCTGAATAAATAAGTATGGAGCGTAAAGATCTATAATCGGCAGATTGCATAAAACCGAGATCATTTACTTCAAATCCAGGACTTGTCTGACCATAAGTGATAGAACCCATCCAATGCTTGCCGCTGTTTTTAGTGATGGAGAGTTCAAGAGTGTGTCCTGTTAATGATGTTGCAGAAGAATCAACCGATAAATAATTCTGATCTGGTCTTTGAAAATAACGCGCGGAAGATCTTTGAGCAGAAGTAATCATTTCTTTAGATCCTGTAATTTTACTGAAAGAAATAACACCACTTGTTATCCAATCAGTATCACCAATTTTATGTTCAAAATCCAACCCTCCAACCATAGCATTATCAAGTAAAAATGTTTTAAAATAATCAGTTTTTAGATTTTGTTTACGATTACCTATAAATCCTCCGAAAATTGTTTTACCTCCATTTATATCTTTTTTAATTCGAGAAATAAATATATTTGCTTGGGGTTCAATCGGTTGTGAAAATTCTACATCATTTGAATCCTGATAGACTGCAAATTCTTCAACAGTGAGAGCATCTAATATTCCAATCGACCACCCATTGCTCGTTTTACCACTCAATTTTCCAGCAGCTATAATGGTGGTTTTATCAGGATAATCACCAAATATTGCATTCGAATCAACAATATTGCCACGAGGTTGACGCCCAATCCTTCTGGAATAAAATATTGATGGAGCTCCGGAAGTATGTGTTCGTGTATTACCATAGCGGAAAATATCCATCCCCTCCAAGAAAAATGGACGTCTTTCTTGAAAGAATGTCTCATAAGCAGATAAATTAATAACGGCTGGATCTACTTCTACTTGACCAAAATCTGGATTGATAGTGCCGGTGAGGGTAAAGTTTGAACCTAATCCATATTTAAAATCCAATCCTATGTTTCCATTAGTTTCATTTTCTTTAAAATAAGGATTACTAACTTCTCCATTGGTCTGGACTAACTTCCCCGAAGAATATGGAAGTATTTCTAACCGTTTTGGTTTAGAAGCTATTTTAATTCCAGTAAGTACCCCGAATTCAGAAACAAATCCTTGAGTATCACTTAAAATGGGCGCCCAAAATAATCGCTCATTATTTCTGGCTATTCTTCGAAAAAATTGAAGTCCCCAAATATGTTCTTTTTCTTTACCATTATATCGTAATTGACTTAATGGAATTCTAATTTCCGTTGACCATCCATCATTATCAATTTGAGATGCTGCGGACCAAACGGCATCCCAAGTAGCATCTTCGCTGTTATCATTATAGTATAATTGATCTACTAAAACACCTTTTGGATTAACTTGAAATCCAAACGCTGTTCGATGATCAAAATAACTGTCAATAATAACTTCAAACCAATCAGAATAACCAATTTTATCCCTTCGAAATAATTGTGCAGCTATTTTTTCCGGCTCGGAATCAAATAATCGAGCTCCAATATAAATATAGTTTTCATCATAATATATTCGAACTTCTGTTTTTTGTGTTGCCGACTCACCAGATAATGGCTCTAGCTGAATAAATCCTGTAGCTGGATCTATTGATTTCCATAGTTTTTCATCGAGATGCCCATCAATTGTTATCTGTTCAATTAAAGGAAACGCTTTTAATGTTGGACGGTCAATATTATTCTGTGAAAATAAACAGGAATATGATACTGCGATTACAGCAAAAATAATTTTCATAATATTTATTCCCTGATTCATTTTCTTTATGACATTATATATTTTAAAAGGTTGTCAGGGTTTCAATATTTTAATGAATTTTTCAGTTGATTGAAATATTGAGTTTGTTCAACTATTACATTATATGAAAAAATAGAAATTCCTCTGAAGCGTGTAATTTCAGAATAATATATTTTATCCACTGCTTCTATAGGATTTTGATTATATAATGCGATACCCATCATAATTTTATCACGATATTTCCTGGGTAGATTTTCATAAATAATATCAATATTGTTCGCAAAATCACGAAGATTTGGTGTGTAATTCATGGGTATAGCCCAATCCAAATAACCTGCCGCTAACCACATATCCCATTCCTGGAAATATCGATTCTTCGCCAAAAGTAAATTTGGTTTTACTGCAGCAGATAGAATACAAACCGGACGTACATCCAATAACATTTGTTTTGTTTCTTTTACAAGATGTGTAATAGCAGCTCTTCGATAATTATCCCATTCAACATTATCATCATTTTCAAAAACACGTTTTTTATCATTATACCTGTTTTGGACATAAAATGTTTTTGCTTCAACATTATTTCCATATTCCGCATCTTGAAAACGAATGTAATCCAGATGCAAACCATCAATTTCATATAACGCAGTCAATTCCCTGAACACGGCCAATAAGTGCTTTTGAACTTCCGGATGATGGGGAGCTAAAAAATATCCTTCTCCATTGCTGCCCTTATTCTGATTGGGAAATAATGTTGATTCATTGCCATTAGTATCAATCCATTCAGGATGTCCATTATATACATGATGCAATGCGCGAGGTATTTTATTTGATGACCAAATAAGATATACATTCACCCAGGCATGGACAGCTAACCCTCCTGCATGTGCTTTTTCAATGACATACGCCAACGGATCAAAATCTGGATTTTGTAAAAATTCAGTTCTGGGAACTATTTGTGTTCGGTAATAAGCATCACCCCTACCCCGAACCTGAATCAGGAGATTGTTAAATCCGTTCATTTGAGCAAAATCTACCATTTCATCAATGGATTGCTTACTTGTCATTGTATTGCGTACAACCCAAAGACATCTATCATCAAACGCATTTAATCCTGCAAAAATTGGACGTGTGCAGAAAAAAAGAAGGGCAACCAAAACGGTTGCCCTCAAGCGATATTGCAATTGATTAAACAAAATTAATTATTCAGCGTCTGCATTTTCTTTATCTGATACAGCTATTCCTTCGAAGTCAACAAATTCAATTAATGATAATGAAGCTGTATCATCTTTACGAAATCCTAACTTTATTATCCGCGTGTATCCTCCGGGGCGATCAGCAAAAGCGGGACCGATTTCATCAAATAAAGTTTGAGTTGCATCTTTATGCAATTTTCTCAACACCATGCGCCGGGAAGTAAGATCACCCTTTTTCGCTTTCGAAATGAGTGGTTCAATATATTCACGCAGTGCTTTTGCCCGAGAATCTGTCGTCTTGATGCGTTTATGCTTAATCAAGTTTTCAGCCAAATTCATGAGCATTGCCCGCCTATGTGACGGATTGACACCCAATTTACGATGTTTATTATTTTTTGCCATGATTACGCAGGATCTTTCAAATATGTATCTACATCCATTCCGAAGTGAAGCCCCATTTCATCCAGTTTTTCAACAAGTTCCGTCAGTGATTTACGACCAAAGTTTTTGTATTTCAGCATTTCACTTTCTTCTTTTTTCACCATTTCAAAAATGAATTTGATTCCGGCTGCCTGTAGACAATTATGACTTCGAACTGAAAGTTCCATTTCATCAATTGTCCGTTTCAGTAAATCTCTAATTTTCAGATCTTCCTCGCTGATACCAGCAGAGACTTCTAATACTTCAGGATTTGCAATTGCTTCAACATATTTTAAATGATCAATCGTAACTGAAGCTGCGTGACTAATTGCATCTTTTGATGTAATTGAGCCATCCGTTTCCACAGACATTGTAAGTATTTCGATGGGGTCCTTTGCTCCGGGAACAGGACTTACATCATATGTTACTTTTGTTACAGGATTAAAAATACTGTCAATTGCTAATGTGCCAACTGGAGCATTGGGCAATTCATTTTCTTCAGAAGGAACATATCCTTTACCAATGCCGATTCGTAATTCAATATCCATTTTAGTATCTTTGTTCAATTCGGTGATATAATGATTACCATTGAGGATTTCAAACTGATCACTGGCTTTTTGGATATCTTTAGCAGTGAATTTGCCTGGTCCTTTAACTGTTAAAGTAACTTTGTCAGGATCATTTTCCATCAATTTAAAACGGACACCCTTTAAGTTTTGAATGATATCAGCAACATCTTCTCGGACGCCTTTGATTGTTGAAAACTCATGCTGGACACCATCAATACGTATATTTGTAATTGCTGCCCCTGGGATACACGTTAATAAAACACGTCGTAATGAATTACCCAACGTAATTCCATATCCTCTTTCAAGAGGCTGCAATTCAAATGTGCCTAGAGTGTCTGATTGATTATTTTCATCAATTTGAACTTTAATATTCAGTTTGTTAGTCATTTATATAATGCCCTTTTGTTAATTATTTAGAGTATAATTCCACAACTAATTGCTCATTCACCAAAACTTGCATGTCTTCACGTTCAGGTATTGCAATTACGTTACCGGTCATTTTTGCTTTATCTAATTCTAGCCAAGGCAGATCAAGATCGCCTTTGATTCGTTTCATGGAATCAAGAATTGCATCCATTTTTTTACTTCTATCCCGAACTTGAATTACATCACCCGGTTTCACAGAAAAAGATGCTATATTTACTTTCCTGTTATTCACAAGAAAATGTCCATGGTTTACCATTTGTCTTGCAGCAGGACGTGTGGATGCAAATCCCATACGAAATACAACGTTGTCTAATCTTTTTTCAAGAAGCTGCATCAAATTTGTACCCGTTTCTCCAGTCATTTTATCCGCTTTTTCAAAATAATTCCTGAATTGTTTTTCCAAAATACCATATAAAACTTTTATCTTCTGTTTTTCCCTTAACTGTACTCCATAGTTAGACGGTCTGCGACGTCTAGCTTGACCATGTTGGCCAGGTCCATAAGGTTTTCGATTTAAAATCCGATCATATTTTGGATTACCAAAAATATTTTCGCCAAATTTGCGAACTAGTTTTCCTTTAGGTGTTTTTAATTTTGCCATAATATTATCTCCTCCTAAACACGTCTCTTTTTCGGAGGACGACATCCGTTATGAGGCAAGGGTGTTACGTCCTTAATTGAAAGAACTTCCAAACCGGCTACACCTAATGCACGAATAGCTGATTCACGACCGGATCCGGGACCTTTAACACGCACATCAACTCGCATTAAACCTTTGGCTTTTGCTTCCAAAGCAACCTTATCTGCAGCCATAGTTGCAGCATAAGCTGTACTTTTTCGCGATCCTTTAAAACCAGATGTTCCGGCTGTTGACCATGCAACCACATTACCATAAATATCAGTTATAGTGATATGTGTATTATTAAACGTTGCTTTTATATGAGCAACACCATGGGGTTCAATGGATTTCTTTTTAGATTTTTTCTTTCCTGATGCTTTTTGTTTAGCCAATTTATTATCCTTCCTTATTCGGCACCTTTACCCAACCCGATTGTACGTTTCTTACCTTTTCGAGTACGGGCATTTGTTTTAGTACGTTGTCCATTTACTGGTAATCCTCTACGATGTCTTACACCTCTATACGATCCAACATCTTTCAGGCGTTTTATATTCATTGCCATTTCAGATCGTGCTTCACCTTCAACTTTTATATCTAATTTTGTGATAGCATCACGAATAGCAATCACCTGTTTTTCTTTTAAATCTTTTACACGAATATTCTCATCAACTTTCGCTTTTGCACAAATAGCTTGGGCTTTTGTCAAGCCAATCCCATAAATATAACATAGGGAATAAGCGACTTTTTTATCTCGAGGAATATCAATTCCGGCAATACGAGCCAAACCTAACTCCTAACCTTGTCTCTGTTTATGTTTTGGGTTTTCGCAAATCACTAACACCACACCTTTGCGACGAATGATCTTGCATTTTGAACACATTTTTTTAACTGATGGACGTACTTTCATAATTTTTTATTTTTGACGGTAAATAATTCTTCCTCTATTTAAATCATATGGTGAAACTTCTAATGTCACCATATCTCCCGGTAAAATCTTTATAAAATGCATACGCATTTTTCCGCTGACATGAGCCAAAACAATATGTTTTTGCTCGCCAATTTCAATTTCAACTCTAAATGTTGCATTAGGTAATGTTTCCTTAATAATACCATCAATTGTTATGGGTTGTTCCTTGGCCATTATGCATTTCCCATAGTTAGTATTTTAGGACCTTCAGATAAAATAGCAATGGTATGTTCAAAATGAGCAGATGATTTACCATCTTTTGTTTTGATAGTCCAGCCATCTTTATCTGTAAAAATCTCTTTTTCACCCAAGTTGATCATAGGTTCAATTGCCAGACACATTCCTTCCTTTAATTGATATCCTTGTTTCGGTATACCATAATTGGGTACTTGTGGGTCTTCATGAAGGGATGTTCCAATTCCGTGGCCTACCAATTCACGGACAACTGAAAATCCTTCTGCTTCAACAAATGTTTGGATAGCATGACCGATATCAGACACATAATTTCCCGGTTTAGCTTCCTCAATCCCTATCATCAAAGATTCTTTTGTAATATCCATCAATTTCTTTTTATCTGTACTGATTTCACCTACTGCAAATGTTCGTGCTGAATCTCCATAATAACCTTTTTTCTCGGCACCACAATCAATTCCTACAATTTGACCATCTTGTAATGTCCTTTTTGCAGGAATTCCATGGACAACTTCTTCATCAATTGAGATACAAAGCGTAGCCGGAAAACCCATATAACCTTTAAAAGCCGGGCGTGCTCCTTTTGATCGAATAAAATCTTCAGCCAAAGAGTCTAATTCTAACAAAACTGCTCCTGGCTTAATATGATTCGTTAACATATCTAACGTATCTGCAACAATTTGGCAGCTTTCTGCAATTAAATCTATTTCCCTCTCGTTTCGAACGCGAACCATTACATGCGCCTCCGACCTCGTATCTTCCCTTTAGTTAAAAAACCATCGTAATGGCGCATCAACAAATGAGATTCGACTTGCTGCAAAGTATCTAATGCAACACCTACAATAATTAACAAACTTGTTCCGCCAAAAAATGATGCTAAATCATAACCAACATCCATTGCATTCATCAAGATGTAGGGGAAAATGGCAATAAATGCCAGGAAGAATGAACCCGGTAAAGTTACTCGAGTCAATATATTGTCTATATAATCAGCCGTCTTTTTCCCTGGTCTGATTCCAGGAATAAATCCACCGTGCTGTTTCATTTGTGTAGACACTTGAACAGGATCAAAAGCTATCGCTGTATAAAAATAAGTGAAGAACACAATCAACGTTCCAAAGACTCCCCAATAAAATGGATGATCAAATGAAAACCAGCGCATTACTCCTTGCATAAATTCACTATCAGTAAAAAACATGGCTATTGTGCTGGGTAAAAACATAATCGACTGGGCAAAAATTATGGGCATAACTCCTGCAGTATTTACACGTAAAGGGATATGTGTTGATTGACCTCCATATACTTTACGCCCCACAACACGTTTGGCATATTGCACGGGTATTTTTCGAGTACCTTGTGTTAAAAATACCACAAATGAGATAATAACAAACATGATAGCTAATAGGATCAATTCTGAAAGAAGACTACGCACCCCTTCGTTTATTAACGCTATTTCACTAATGATTACAGTAGGGAGTCGGGACATAATACCAATCATAATAATCAAAGAAATCCCGTTTCCAATTCCTCTTTCTGTTATACGCTCTCCAAGCCACATCAAAAGCATTGTACCGGTTATAATTGTAGTAATAGCTACAAATTTAAATCCAATACCGGGATGGGTAACTACAGCGATCGTACCCGCACCAGAATTTGCTGTCATGGATTCAAGAAAAACTGTTACACTATACGCTTGAAATGTTGCGATTAGCACTGTTCCATAGCGTGTTATCTGGGTAATTTTTTTCCGTCCTGCTTCCCCTTCTTTCTGCAACCGCTGAAAATAGGGTACGACGGTTCCCATAAGTTGAATCATAATGGAAGCTGATATATAAGGCATTATTCCCAAAGCAAATAACGTTGCCTTTTGGAAAGCACCACCGGCAAACATGTCAAATAATCCAAATAGCGTATTTTGCATTGACTCAAATGCAGCATGTAAAGCATCGCCATTGACACCCGGAATTGGAACATGAGCTCCAAGACGAACAACCACTAAAACTCCGAACGTGAAAAGAATTCTCGCACGGAGTTCAGGTATACTAAATACGTTTCTGATTTTATCAATCATTGAAGTATTACCGATCCACCTACTTTTTCAATTTTATCTTTTGCAGTAATACTAATGGCACTTGCTGTAATATTCACTTTCCGTGAAATATCACCATTCGCTAATATCTTTATGGGTTGTAATGCTGATCGTACCAATCCATTCTCTTCTAACGTTTGTCCATCTATATCGACTGCGTCCAGTTTTTCTAGTGCGGCTAAATTCACAACTTGAAATGATTTTTTAAACATTTTATTCGAAAAACCACGCTTAGGTACGCGACGCTGCAATTGCATTTGTCCACCTTCAAACCAGGATAATGATTTGCTTCCACTTCGAGAATGATAGCCTTTTTCGCCACGTCCACCTGTTCGACCTAATCCCGTCCCCGGACCTCTACCTCGACGTTTAGTATCCTTAACAGAACCTTTTGTCGGTTTTAATTCACCAAGTTTCATCACACTTCCTTTACATTCACCAAAAAGTTTACCGTATTGATCATTCCGCGTATTACATCTGAATCACTATGTTCAACAGTTTGATTAATCTTTTTTAGTCCCAAAGCATCCAACGTTGCTTTTTGATTTGGACGTCTTCCAATTCGGCTGCGAACTTGAGTAATTCGAAGTGTTTTTGTTTTTGCTTTAGCCATAATTTTAACTAAATACTTCTTTAATAGTTATACCACGTTTATTTGCAATTGTAACAGCATCTTGTAAATTTTCCAGAGCATTTACAGTTGCCCTGACCACATTTAAAATATTATTAGATCCATATCGTTTGGATAAAATATTATTCACACCTACTTGCTCCATAATGGCGCGAACAGCCGAACCGGCAATAATACCTGTACCAGGTGAAGCTGGTTTTAACATAACTCTACTTGCTCCATGCTTTCCTGTAATTTTGTGTGGAATAGTATTATTAATAATAGGTGCTTTAAATATATTTCTTTTCGCATTGTCTTTTGCTTTGGAGATACTTCCCATTACTTCATTCGCTTTACCTAGCCCAATACCAACATGTCCTTTTCCGTCACCAACGACAACAAGTGCTGAAAAACGAAATCGTTTTCCGCGGGAAGTCACCTTCGCTACACGATTGATACGTATTACTTCTTCTTCTTTAAGATCTAATTCTGCTGGATTTATGATCGCCAATGAAAACTCCTTTTAAAAAACCAATCCACCTTCACGAGCGCCGTCAGCTAATGCTTTTACGCGTCCGTGATAAGGGAAACCGTTTCTATCAAAAATTACTTTTTCTATCTTTTTTGCTTTCGCCCTGGCAGCGAGTTCAACGCCGACCATTTTACCTTGCTCAACTTTACTCCCTGCGTTCTTCAATTTTGTCTGCAAGTTTTTGTCCATTGAAGAAGCAGATGCAAGAGTAATACCCTGAGAATCATCTACAATCTGGGCAGAAATATTTTTCAGACTTCGAGTGACCACCAGTCGGTACCGATCCGATTGTAATCGGTTAAATTGTTTACTTCGATTACGACGACGTGCAAAACGAATATTTTTAGCTTTAATACGACTCATTTATTAAGCACCTGTTGCTATAGTTTTACCTTGTTTAGACCGAACATATTCATCTTTATATCGAATACCTTTTCCTTTATAGGGTTCCGGTTTTCTGAATGATCGAATTTTAGCAGCAACTTCACCAACAAGCTGTTTGTCTATTCCAGAAATATTAATGTCTGCTCGGTTTGCTTTAATTTCAATACCTTCCGGTGGTTCAAAATAAATATCGTGAGAAAATCCTAATTGTAACTTTAATCTGTTTCCCTGCATGTTGGCTTGAAAACCAATACCTCTGATTTCTAAATCTTTCGAAAAGCCTTCTAAAACACCTTGGATTGCATTTGCTATTAATACACGCGTCGTTCCATGTATTGATCGATCGAATTTTAAATCAGACATTCTTTGTATATTTAGTTGATTATCAATTTGTTCAACTTTAATAACAGAATTAATATTAACCTTCAGTTCACCTTTTGGACCATTTACCAAAACAGCATCGGGTTGAATCTCAACTTTGATACCATCAGGGATGACTACGGGTTCTTTTCCTATTCTCGACATTTTCTTACCAAACGTTGCAAAGTACTTCACCACCCACACCAAATTTCTTGGCCATTTTATTTGAAATGACACCTTTTGATGTAGACATGATTGAAATTCCTAATCCATCGAGTACTCGAGGCAATTCTTTTTTTCCTTTATATACTCGTAAACCGGGTTTGCTTACTCTTACTATTCCTGATATAACTGATTTACCATGATAATCATACTTCAGAAAGACTCGAATATGCTTCCTGTCTTTATCTTCGATTAGGACAAAATCTTCGATATATTTTTCTTCCTTTAAAATAAATACAATTCGTTTCTTTTCGTTAGAGGATGGAATATCAACCCATCTTTTATTGACCCTTAAGCCATTCCGAATTCGCGTCAGCAAATCAGCAATTGGATCTGTCATACTCATTTAATTTATGTTCTCCTTACCAACTTGCTTTTGTAATACCCGGGATTTCACCTTTTAAGGCCATTTCTCGAAAACAAATACGACATAATCCGAATTTGCGTAAATAGCCATCGGGGCGTCCGCAATTAAAACAACGGTTATATGCCCGACTGGAAAATTTCGGTTTTCTTTTTGATTTAACAATTAGTGATTTTTTTGCCATTAGGCAGCCTCAACTACTTCTTCTTGTTTTACAGGTTTTTCCCTTAAAGGAAAACCAAATTCTTTTAACAACCAATACGATTCATCATCTGAATTAGCAGTCGTTCCAAGTGTAATATCCATTCCTCGGATAGAATCGATTTTATCATAATCGATTTCAGTAAAAACTATCTGTTCTTTTATCCCAAAAGAATAATTTCCTTTTCTATCAAATGATTTAAAAGATAATCCTCTGAAATCACGCGTACGTGGTAACGCAATCGAAATAAGTCTTTCAAGAAATTCGTACATGCGATTTCCACGAAGCATCACCTTGCATCCCACAGGAAACCCCTTGCGAATTTTGAAATTAGAAATATCCTTTTTCGAACGTGTTATGACAGCTTTTTGACCCGTGATTGACGTCAATTCTTCAACAGCTCTTTCTAAAGCTTTCGGATTCAATTTTGCGTCACCAATTCCCATATTAACCGAAATAGAAGAGACATAAGGAACTTCCATAACATTCTTGTAACCAAAACGCTTCATCAATGCAGGGGTGATATCTTGCCTATACTTCATCTTCAAGCTAGGTATATACGTGTCATTTTTAGACTTTTTACTTTTCTTTGGCGCACTTTTTTTACTTGCAGATTCTTTTACAGTTGTTTTTTTAGGTGCACTCTTTTTTGCTGTCGATTTTTTTGCAGCAGTTTTTTTAGCAGTGCTCTTTTTTACAACTGGTTTTTTCTTATCTGGCTTTTCGCTTGTTTCTTTTTTTGCCATAATTCTATTCTAATTCTTCACCTGTTTTTGATGCAATTCTTACTTTTCGTCCATTTTCTAACTTCTTATAGCCCACCCGCGTTGTATTTCCTTTATGCACTGGAAGCATATTTGAAATATGAAGAGGAGCTTCTTTTTCTACAAATCCGCCCGTAGGATTTTCCTGAGTTGGCCTGGTAGCACGTTTAACCAAATTAATACCTTCGACGATCACTTTTTGTGAATCCGGATAGATATGTAAAACTTTACCTTCTGATCCTTTGTGATTACCGGTAATCACGCGTACCGTCATGCCTTTTTTAATATGCATTATAATACCTCCGGAGCCATGGAAATAATTTTCATATATCCACCATCTCGCAGTTCTCTGGCAACCGGACCAAAAATACGTGTTCCACGCGGTTCGCCTGCACTCGTCAACAATACAGCTGCATTGTCATCAAAGCGGATATATGATCCGTCAACACGGCGAATCTCCTTCTTTGTTCGAACCACAACTGCTCGTGATACATCACCTTTTTTAACCATTCCGTTTGGAATAGCATTTTTAACAGTTATAACAATAATATCCCCCACGGTGGCATATCGTCGTTTTGAACCGCCAATAATCTTGAAACACAAAATTTCCTTTGCCCCAGTATTATCTGCAACTTTTAGTCTTGTTTCTTGCTGAATCACTCTCTTTATCCAATCTTTACCGATTCACGAATAATTTCACTCACTTGCCAACGTTTATTCTTACTGATTGGACTTGTGGAAGTAATTCGTACAATATCACCAACTTTAGGTTCAACACTGGCTACATGCGCCATGTGCTTTTTTGACGTATTAATTATTTTTTTATACACTTTATGCTTAACGCGTCTTGTGACTTTTACAACTGCGGTTTTATCCATTTTTGTGCTTACCACTTCGCCTGTCAATGATTGTCTTTTACGTTCCATTAATTCTTCGAACCTTTCTCTTCTCTTACACCTGATTTATATTCATGAATCACCGTTTTTATCTGTGCAATTTCTTTTTTCAAATGTCTAATCTGTAACGGATTTTCCAGTTGCTGTAGAGATTTTTGAAAACGAATATTTTGCAGTGCTTCCATATTTTCATCAAGTTTAACATCCAATTCTGATTGGGACATTTCATTTAATTCTGAACGTTTCATTAAATGTTTCTCCGTTCCACAATTTTTGTCTTAATTGGTAATTTGTGGGAAGCGTTTATAAAAGCCAATTCTGCCATTTCACGATCGACACCTTCTACTTCAAAAATGACTCGACCCGGCTTTACAACAGCTACCCAGTATTCAGGTGTTCCTTTACCTTTACCCATTCTTGTTTCAGCTGGTTTTTTGGTAATAGGTTTATCCGGAAAAATTCTAATCCACATTTTACCTGTTTTGCGAACCACTCTGGAAATTGTAACACGAGCCGCTTCAATCTGCCGGGCTGTAACCCAACCGGGCTCTACAGCTTTTAATCCATAACTGCCAAACGACACTTGATTGCCACGAGTCGCCAAACCACGGCGGTTACCGCGATGGTGACGACGAAATTTTACTTTTCTGGGGTCTAACATAATATCATATAAACCGATTTATCCGTTACAAATCCAAACTTTTACCCCGATGATACCATACGTCGTTTGGGCTTCAGTTAATGCATAATCTATATCTGCTCGTAATGTATGCAGCGGAACACGTCCTTCATGGAATTTTTCACTTCGAGCAATTTCTGTGCCACCTAATCGACCTGCAACATTGATACGAATACCTAATGCGCCCATACGCATTGTCGATTGAATTGCTTTATTCACGACTCGTCGATACGAAATCTTTTTTACTAATTGATGGGCGATATTGGAACCGACTAATGCAGCATCTAATTCGGGACGTTTTACTTCAGAAATATTTATTTGTACATCTTTTTCTGTTAACTGATTTATTTCTTTCTTTAATCGACCTACTTCTTCACCACCTTTACCTATCACAATTCCAGGTCGTGCTGTATGAATTGTAACCGTCACTACTTTTGATGTTCGACTAATGTCTACTCGTGAGATCCCGGCATTCGGCAATCTATGCTTGATATATTTACGAATCCTTACATCTTCTTCTAATTCATGAGAAAATGTTTTTTCAGCAAACCAATTAGAACTCCAATTCTTTTTAACTGCTAAACGAAAACCGACCGGATGTGTCTTTTGACCCAAAATATCTCCTTAGGCGTCACTCACAACAACTGTGACATGACTTGTTGGTTTATTTAAACGTGAAATACGACCCATGGATGCAGCCCGAAATCGCTTTAGTGATGGGCCACCATTAACAAAAGCTTCGGATACGATTAATCCATCCGGATCAATATTTGTATCTTCCGCTTTTTGAAGCAGATTACTCACGGCAGATCGAAGTGTTTTTTCAATAACTTCAGATCCTTTTTTCGGAGAAAAATGCAAGTAATTTAAAGCATCTCCTACTTTCTTACCGCGAACCTCATCCATAACAATGCGAATCTTTCGTGGAGATTGTCTTACGTATCTGCTGCTGGCTTTAGCGTCCATGGCTATTTACGGTCTCCAGAGTGCATTCTAAAAATTCGAGTTGGTGCAAATTCACCTAATTTATGCCCAACCATATTTTCTGATATAAATACAGGAATAAACTTGTTACCATTGTGTACAGCAAACGTATGGCCCACAAAATCGGGAGTGATCATAGAACGACGTGACCATGTTTTGATCACTTTCTTCTTTCCACCATCATTCATAGCCTGAACTTTTTTCATGAGTTTTTCATCAACGTAGGGGCCTTTTTTTAATGATCTTGCCATCCTACTTTCTCCTCTTCACAATATAATCATTCGATTTTTTATTCTTTTTCCTGGTTTTATATCCCTTAGTTGGTTTACCCCAAGGAGTCGTAGGATGACGACCACCAGAAGATTTTCCTTCACCACCACCCATTGGATGATCCACAGGATTCATTGCCACACCTCGGACAGTAGGTCTGCGACCTAACCAGCGAGATCGTCCGGCTTTACCCGAAACAATCTGTTCATGAGATTTATTCCCTACTTCACCCAATGTTGCTAAACATTCACTACGAATTAAGCGATCTTCTCCTGAAGGCAATTTCAAGGTAGTGAATCCACCTTCATGGGCCATTACCTGGGCAGATGCGCCGGCACTGCGAACCATTTGTCCGCCATTACCCGGATATAATTCTACATTATGCACAAACATACCTGTGGGTATTTTAATTAAGGGTAAAGCATTTCCAATCTTCAATGGTGCATTTTCGCCAGAGAGAACCGTGTCACCGACCTTGATGCCAAAAGGTGAAAGAATGTAACGTTTTTCACCATCACCATAATGCAATAAAGCAATATTTGCTGATCGATTGGGATCATATTCAATTGCAAATACTTTTGCAGGAATATCATGTTTGCTTCGTTTAAAATCTATTATGCGATAGCGCTGTTTATGACCGCCTCCGCGATGGCGTGTAGTTATACGACCTTTATTGTTACGTCCACCCGTTTTACGCTTGGCTTCTGTTAGATTTTTTTCAGGAGTATTTTTCGTTATTTCCGAAAAGTCAGATCGCGTTGCAAAACGATTACCCGGAGTTGTTGATTTAAGTTTGCGGATACCCATTACCCAACCTCTCCTCTTATAAGATCAATCGTCGATCCTTCTTTTAAAGAAATAATAGCTTTTTTCCAATTGGATCGATTTCCATTTGTCCGAATGGTTCTTCCACCACTTCGAACGGTCATTTGTTTTGCTTTACCCAATCTATTCATTGTCGCTACTTTTGCAACTTTTACATCAAATCTTTTTTCAACAGCATTTTTAATCTCAATCTTATTCGCAGAACCATCTACTTGAAAAGCATATTTTCTTTGAGTTTCTTCTAATTGACTCATTTTTTCAGTAAATAATGGTTTTATTATTATTTCTCGTACTGACATTATTTTACCATCAATTGTTCAGTTAAAGCTTCAATACCGCTTTTTTCTATTAGGATTACATCGCAATCAATGAGATCGTATGCACTTGCATGAGCAGCTTTCAAAATTGCAACATTGGGTAAGTTTCGACCGGCCAAAAAAACATCATTTTTATTTTCACCCAATAAAATTGCGATTTTCTTATCTGCGATTTTTAAATCATTTAATACTTTAACAAATTCTTTCGTTTTTGGCGATGAAACATTTAATTCGTCAACAATAATAACTTCATCATTTTTTGCCTTACTGGAAAGCACAGAACGACGAGCCAAACTCTTCATCTTTTTTGGGAGGTTATATGAATAAGCATGAGGTTCGGGGCCAAAGACAGTACCGCCACCTTTCCACAATGGAGAACGTGTAGATCCTGCACGAGCAACACCACGGCCTTTTTGCTTAAAAGGCTTACGGCCGCCACCTCGAACTTTGCTTCGATTTTTAGCAGAGTGCGTTCCTTGTCGACTGTTGGTTAATTCAGACTGTACAGCGCGAAAAATAACATCTTTATTTGGTTCAATACCAAATACAGTTTCATTAAGCTTCACTTTAGAAGCTTTACTGCCATCTTGTTTAAAAACTTGCAATTCCATCATTATTTCTTAATCAGTATAAAACTATTTTGAACGCCAGGTACCGCACCTTTAATAAGTAGTTGATTTTTCCCACTGTCAACGCGTACAATTTCAAGATTTCTTACTGTCACTTTTTCTACGCCCATATGTCCTGCCATGCGCATGCCTTTATAAACTCTTGAAGGATCAGAACCCTGCCCAATTGAACCAGGCGCACGATCATATTCACGCTGTCCATGTGTTTTTGGTCCACCTGAAAAGCCATGGCGTTTCATCACACCTGCAAATCCTTTTCCTTTTGATGTACCGGTAACATTAACAATATCACCTTCTTTAAAAATTGATGCACCAAATTCTTGACCTACTTTATACTCAAATCCTTGTATAGGTTCGAATTCAGATAAAATTCGCTTCGGTGTCGTTTTCGCTTTATCAAACGTACCTTTCATTGGTTTATTGGTATGTTTTTCTTTTCGCTCACCAAAACCTAATTGAACAGATGTATAACCGTCCCTATCTTCGGTTTTTACTTGAGTTACAACACATGGACCCGCATCAACAACCGTTACGGGAACCATCGTTCCGTGATCGCCGAAAACTTGTGTCATACCAATTTTTTTACCAATTAATCCGCGCATAATTAAACCTTGATTTGAATATCAACACCGGCCGGTAAATCTAACTTCATCAATGCCTCTACTGTTTTAGGTGTGGAATTCAAAATATCTACAACTCTCTTATGTATTTTAGTCTGAAACTGTTCTCTTGATTTCTTATCAACGAACGGTGATCGCAGGACAGTATAAACAGTCCGTTTTGTTGGCATTGGAATCGGTCCTGAAATCACAGCACCAGTTGATTTTGCTGTTTTCACAATTTTTTCAGTCGACTTATCCAACAGATGATGATCGTATGCTTTAAGACTTATGCGTATGGTTTGACTTGCCACTATATCTACTCAACAATCTCCGTTACGACGCCGGCACCCACAGTCCGTCCGCCTTCACGAATAGCAAAACGCAGTTCCTTATCCATAGCAATTGATGTAATTAAGACCACATCCACTTCTATATTATCACCCGGCATTACCATCTCTGTACCTTCAGGTAATGTCACGACTCCCGTTACATCTGTGGTCCTGAAGTAAAACTGAGGACGATATCCATTAAAAAACGGTGTATGTCGTCCACCTTCTTCCTTCTTTAATACATATACATTCGCCTTGAACTTGGTGTGAGGTGTAATGGACCCCGGTATTGCTAGCACCATACCGCGTTTCAATTCTTCTTTATCAACTCCACGAAGTAATAAACCGGCATTATCGCCTGCCTGACCTTCATCCAGAAGCTTTCTAAACATCTCCACTCCTGTAACGACTGTCTTTTTATGCTCACCCATACCAATCATTTCTACTTCATCACCTACTTTGATTATTCCACGCTCGATTCGGCCCGTTCCAACTGTTCCGCGACCCGTAATTGAAAAGACATCTTCCACAGGCATTAAAAAGGGCTTATCTACATCTCGCTCCGGTTCAGGGATAAAACTGTCACAGGCTTCCATTAACTCTACTATACAGGCATTGGCCACTTCATCACCGGGATTATTCAGTGCATTTAAGGCACTTCCCTTTATAATCGGTGTATCATCACCCGGAAACTCATACTCATTGAGCAAATCTCTTAATTCCATCTCTACCAATTCCAGCAGCTCCGGATCATCCACCTGATCCGTCTTATTCATAAATACCAATACACTGGGCACATTTACCTGACGAGCCAGAAGAACATGTTCTCTGGTCTGAGGCATGGGACCATCCGCTGCACTAACAACCAAAATGGCGCCATCCATCTGGGCCGCTCCGGTTATCATGTTTTTAATATAATCTGCGTGACCGGGACAATCTACGTGCGCATAGTGACGGTTCTCTGTCTCATACTCTACATGGGCTGTCTGAATTGTGATTCCGCGTTCACGCTCCTCCGGGGCATTATCGATACTGTCAAATGATCGTATCTCGGCCATTCCACGAGCTGACTGAACCAGCGTTACCGCTGCTGTCAACGTCGTCTTACCATGATCCACGTGACCTATCGTCCCGATATTCACGTGAGGTTTTGTTCTCTCGAATTTTTGCTTAGACATCTTTTACTCCACTACTTTTATGATGCTTTACCGTGTACTTTTTCTACAATTTCTGTTTCCACACTTGCCGGAACCTGCTTGAATTCAACAAACTCCATATGGAAAACAGCTCTTCCCTGCGTAAGGGATCTTAAATCTGTAACATAACCAAACATTTTGCTTAAAGGAACATGCGCATTAATCACTTGAGCTTCATTTCGTTGATCCATTCCTTGCACATTTCCTCGACGTGAATTTATATCACCCATCACGTCACCTAAATATTTTTCAGGTACTATCACTTCGACTTTCATGATTGGTTCCATTATAACCGGCTTGGCTTTTCTGCACGCTTCTTGGATAGCCATAGACCCGGCAATTTTAAATGCCATTTCTGAAGAATCAACATCATGATACGACCCATCAATTAGTTCGACTCGAACATCTTCGATAGGATAACCGGCAACCACACCATTTTTAATGGCTTCCTCCATTCCCTTACTCACTGATGAAATGTATTCACGAGGGATAGATCCACCCACAATTTTATCTTCGAAATGATATCCTTTACCTGATTCATTGGGCTCTGCATTAATAACCACATGCCCATATTGACCACGACCACCAGATTGACGTATAAATTTAGTCTCAACATTTTCTACACGTTTAGTAATAGCTTCAGTGTAGGCGACTTGTGGAGTACCAACATGAGCTTGCACATTGAATTCTCTTAATAATCTATCTACCAAAATTTCCAAATGCAGTTCGCCCATTCCAGCAATAATAGTTTGTCCAGTATCTTGATTGATAGAAACTTGGAAGGTAGGATCTTCTTCCCCAAGTTTAACTAAAGCTTTGGATAAATTTTCTTGATCAGCTTTAGATACTGGTTCAACCGAGACTTCAACAACAGGTTCTGGGAAGTCCATTGATTCCAATATAATCGCTTTCTTTTCTTCGCAGAGTGTATTTCCTGTTTGAGTATTCTTTAATCCAACTGCTGCCACAATTTCACCGGCAGATACTTTATCTAATTCTTCACGTTTATTAGCGTGCATCAACAGAATACGACTGATTCTCTCGCGCTTACCTGTATTTGGATTGTATATATATGATCCTTTATCAAGTGAACCAGAATAGACACGCATATAAGTTAATTTACCCACATAAGGGTCTGTCATAATTTTAAATGCTAAAGCACTAAAGGGCGAATCAGCATCTACATCACGAGTTAATTCAATATCTGAATCATAAGGATCTAATCCTTTAACAGAACCTATATCTCTTGGAGAGGGCATAAAATCAATCACTGCATCCAGCAACCTTTGAACACCTTTATTTTTAAAAGCAGAACCACATAATGTTGGAATGAATGTATTATCAATACATCCTTTTCGTACTGCAGCTTTTATTTCATCAACAGTGATTTCTTCTTCCTCAAGATATTTTTCCATCAAATGTTCATCGTACGTAGCTGTCTCTTCTATTAAATGATGACGCCATTTTTTTGCTTCTTCAACTAAATCATGAGGTATTTCTGAATATTCAAATCGAGCTCCCAAAGTAGATTCATTATATAAAATCGCTTTCATCGAGAGTAAATCAACAATTCCCGTAAACATTTCTCCGCTTCCAATGGGAATAACAATTGGTAATGGATTTGCACCAAGACGATCTTTCATCATGGTTAGTACATTATAATAGTCTCCACCCACACGGTCCATTTTATTTACGAAAGCAATTCGTGGAACATTGTATTTATCTGCTTGACGCCAGACTGTTTCACTTTGGGGTTCCACACCTCCGACTGCACAAAAAACGGCCACCGATCCGTCTAAAACACGGAGTGACCGCTCAACCTCAACTGTAAAGTCGACGTGACCTGGAGTATCGATAATATTAACACGATGATCGTTCCAGATGGCAGTTGTAGCAGCAGATGTAATTGTAATTCCGCGCTCTTTTTCTTGCTCCATCCAATCCATAGTAGCACCACCATCGTGGACTTCACCAATCCGATGTGTTCGTCCAGTATAGAAAAGAATTCGTTCGGTCAAAGTTGTTTTACCAGCATCAATATGAGCCATGATACCAATGTTGCGTACTCTATCTAATGGGATGTGTTTCATGATTTATATCTTAACGAAAATGTGCGAATGCTTTATTTGCTTCAGCCATACGGTGAGTATCATCTTTTTTCTTAATAGCCCCGCCTTCTTCATTCGCCGCTGCTATCAATTCCAATGCTAACCTATCTGCCATTGGTTTTCCTTTACGTCCATTAGCAGCATTGATTAACCAGTGCGAAGCCAAATAGAATCTGCGATGAGTTGGTACTTCGATTGGAACTTGATAAGTCGCACCACCAATCCTTCTAGATTTTACCTCTACTGTAGGTGACGTTTTTTCGATTGCTTTCTCAAAAATTTTAACACCATCCGTTTTTGTCTTGGTTTTAATAGAACTCATCGCTGAATAAAATATCTGTTCTGCTACACCCTTTTTACCTTTTTTCATTAGGTAATTAATGAATTTTGCAATTGCAAGATCATTATATACTGGATCAGGTAAAATAACTCTTTTTTCTGGTCGTCTACGTCTCATTCGTTTTTACTTTGGTTTTTTGGTTCCATATCGTGATCGACTTGTTTTCCTATCAGAAACACCTGCAGTATCCAAAGAGCCACGGACAATATGATATCGTACGCCGGGTAAATCCTTTACGCGACCACCTTCAATGAGCACAATTGAGTGCTCCTGAAGATTATGCCCTTCTCCCGGGATATATGCATTTACTTCACGACCATTTGTTAATCGTACACGTGCTACTTTCCGCAATGCAGAATTAGGTTTTTTAGGCGTAGTTGTATATACACGTGTACATACACCCCGTTTTTGGGGGTTACCCATCAGTGCAGGTGTAGAGGTCTTTTTTACAGCACTCTTGCGCCCTTTTCTTATTAATTGATTTATCGTCGGCATATCATTTCCGAATTAGCTTACAAAATTACCATTTTATTTGAATTTTAGTCAATTGCTTTTTAGTTATTTTCATAAGATTGCTTTTGAGTTAACTAACTGCTTTAGACACGGGTTCTTCAGCGATCATAGATTCAGGGTCTTCCACTAGAATATTTTCAAGTCCTGGAGTACCTGTACCTGCTGGAATTAAACGACCGACTGCAATGTTTTCTTTCAATCCCTGCAGATAATCAGTTTTGCATTCCACAGCAGCATTCGTTAGTACTCGGGTTGTTTCTTGGAATGAAGCAGCAGAAATAAAGCTTTCCGTGTTCAATGACGCCTGCGTAATACCCATGAGCAATGGTTTGAAAGTTGGAGGTTTTGGCTTACGAGACTTTGCAGGAGTCTTTCCATCTTCCTTAAGAGCTTTATTAATTTCTCGTAATTCCTTCTTATCTACGAGAGAATCTTCTTCCAGATCTGAATCTCCCGGTTTCGCAATAACAGCCATATTCATCAGGATTCGATTCGTTTCAAAGAAATTACTTTTATTTACGCGATCACCTTGCATATACTTACTATCACCCGGATCTATTACGGTTATTTTCAACATCATCTGCCGAACAATGACTTCAATATGCTTGTCATTGATTTTTACACCTTGCAAACGATACACTTCTTGAATTTCATTCACAAGATATTCACGGACTTTTCCCGATCCAAGAATGTTCAAAATATCAGTAGGTGAAATTGACCCTTCACACAATGCTGTTCCAGCTATGATTTCATCGCCTTCATGTACAATAATGTGTTTACCATAAGGAATGGAATATTTATGTACACCTTCATCTTCACCAATCACATGAATTTTGCGTATACCACGTTTAACATCTCCAAACTGGACTCGACCATCAATTTCACTAACGACAGATGGATTTGATGGCTTTCGAGCTTCAAACAATTCAGCAACTCTCGGTAATCCACCTGTGATATCTCGTGTTTTACCAATTTCCTTCGGTATTTTTACAAGTGTTTGACCCTGCTGCACTTTTTGACCATCACGGACTACAAGCGTTGCTTTTACAGGTAGTATAGTTCCGCCGGAAAGAATTTTATCATTTTTATCCATAATTTCTATATGGGGACTTAATTGACGATCTTTCGCTTCCACGATAACCATCTGTTTTTTTCCACCTTCTACAGCTTCAATCTTATAAGTTTCACCTTCAATGAAATCCTTCAATTGTATCTTTCCAGTTTGTCTGGCAAGGATCAGATCTGTATATGGATCCCATTGAAATAAAACATGTCCACCTTTTACTTTTTCTCCATCAGTAACTGTAACATCAGAACCATAAGGAACATTATAATCGTTCAATTCTTTGCCTTTACTGTCGACAACTGTAATCTTGGCATTCCGCACCATACAGCGACTCACTTTACTACCATCTTCATCTTTCGTTGTTGCAATTTCAAGTGTATCTGAAAACTTGATAGTTCCTGCAAACTTTGTTGTCATTTCTGATTGTTCAATAATTCGTGTTGCCGTACCACCAATATGGAATGTACGCAAAGTTAACTGTGTACCAGGTTCGCCGATACTCTGTGCAGCTTGGATACCCACTGCTGTTCCTCTATTTACCAGGTTATGGGTAGACAAATTCCAACCATAACACTTTGCACACACACCGCGCATTGCTTCACACGTCAATACTGAACGAATGCGAATATTGTCAATATTATTATTATCAATAATATCAGCTTCAACTTCGCTGATTAATTGACCGGATTTAATTATGACTTTTCCATCGACTATCAAATCATCAAGAATTGTTCGGCCTAATACACGGTCAGCAAGAGGTTCAATAATTTCTTCACCTTCTTTAAGATCAGCAACAATAAGACCATTGATTGTACCGCAATCTTTATCATAGATCACGACATCCTGTGCAACATCAACCAAACGACGAGTAAGATAACCCGCATCAGCTGTTTTCAACGCTGTGTCAGCCAACCCTTTACGAGCACCGTGAGTAGAAATAAAATACTCCAACACGGATAATCCTTCTTTAAAGTTGGATGTAATGGGAGATTCAATAATTTCACCCTTACTACCCGTCATAGATTTTTTTGGTTTAGCCATTAGGCCACGCATTCCGGCAAGCTGTTTTATCTGATCTTGACTTCCTCGCGCACCTGAATCTGCCATCATATAAACCGGGTTAAAACCTTGATCGTCTTTCTTTAAATTATCCATCATAGATGTGGCTACTTGATTTGTCGCATGCGTCCAAATATCGATAACTTTATTATAGCGCTCACCTTCAGTTAGAATATGACGATCGAATTTCCCTTGAATGGAAGCAACTTCTTTTTCAGCCGCTTCAATTATATTATCTTTTTTATCTGAAATTAAAACATCACTAATCGAGATGGAGCTACCGCTTTTCGTAGCAACACCAAAGCCCAGATCTTTCAATTTATCTAAAAATTCAACTGTAGCATAATTTCCAGAAACCAGATAAGCATCGTTAACGATTTCCTGTAGAGACTTTTTATCAATAATACCATTAAAATATTCCAATTCTTCGGGCATAATTGCATTAAAGATTACTCGACCGACTGTTGTTTCTTTATGCCATTCCCCTTTATGTCGAACATTGATAATCGCATTCATATCAACTGCTTTATTTTCGTATGCCATTATTACTTCATCAAATGAGCCAAAACTTTTACCATCGCCTTTAGCTCCCTTACGAGGTCGTGTTAAATAATGACAACCAAGAACCATATCCTGTGAAGGGATTGCAATTGGTTTACCGTTCGCTGGATGCAAAATGTTATGGCTGGATAACATTAACACGCGAGCTTCCACCTGAGATTGAATGGATAACGGGACATGAACCGCCATTTGATCACCATCAAAGTCAGCATTGAAAGCTGCACAAACTAATGGATGAATTTTAATCGCTTTACCTTCAACCAATACGGGTTGAAAAGCTTGGATTCCCAAGCGATGCAGTGTGGGTGCACGATTCAATAAAATAGGATGATCCAATACCACGTATTCTAGTACTTTAAAAACAATAGGGTCACTATTTTCAATCATGAGTTTGGCACCACGAGGAGTTGTGGCAAAACCGCGCTTAATCAATTCATTGATCATATGCGGTTTAAATAATTCCAAAGCCATCGGTTTAGGTAATCCACATTCATTTAATTTCAATTCTGGTCCAACAACAATAACTGAACGACCGGAATAATCAACACGTTTACCTAAAAGATTTTGACGGAAACGACCTGTCTTGCCTCGAAGCATATCAGATATTGATTTCAGCGGTCGGCGCGTACCTGACCTAATTGCCGTTTTTCTGCGATTATTATCAAAAATTGCATCAACGGATTCCTGAAGCATACGTTTCTCATTACGTAAAATGACATCAGGTGCTTTGATTTCCATTAATTGCGTTAATCGATTATTACGTATAATAATTCTTCGGTAGAGATCATTTAAATCACTCGCAGCAAAACGACCACCATCAAGAGGAACAAGGGGTCTGAGCTCTGGCGGCATAACTGGTAAAACAGAAATGACCATCCATTCAGGATTGTTAACTTTTTTCTTTTCAGGTGTAGGTAAAAATGCTTTGGCAACCTTCAGCCTTTTTAAAGCATCTTCCCTTTTTTGCTTTGATTTTGATGTATTAATGATTTCAATAAGATTATTTTTTAATTCGACCATATTCAATCGTGATAGCATTTCACGAAGAGCTTCTCCGCCCATGGATGCATAGAAGAAATCATCATTGTCCCTTTCTTCCTCTGTAGCTGCATAAAATCCATATTTCGTTTCAAGTTCGTAATATTCATCTTCGTCAATCAGTTCCATTTTTTCCCGGCCACTCGCACCCGGTTCAATAATGACAAAAATTTCGTAATATATAATTCGCTCAAGGTTTTTAGTACTTAATCCAAGCAAATAACTCAATTTGCTGGGAATAGATCGCAAATACCAGATATGCACGACTGGAACAGCTAAAGTAATATGACCCATTCGTTCACGACGAACGCGTTTACGTGTTACTTCAACGCCACAACGATCGCAAATAATTCCACGATAACGAATACCTTTATATTTACCACAATGGCATTCATAATCTTTAACCGGTCCAAATATCTTTTCACAGAAAAGACCATCTTTTTCAGGTTTATACGAACGATAGTTGATTGTTTCTGGTTTTAGCACTTCACCATAAGACCTCGTCAATATCATTTCTGGCGATGCCAAACTAATAGTGATTGAGCTATAGTCTTTTGATGTATCTATTTTTGTGGACTGAATGAACGTCAAACCGTCATCCTCCCTTTATTTTTATTCAAGTTCAATATCTAAACCAAGGCCTTGCAGCTCTTTGATCAGCACGCTAAATGATTCCGGGGAACCAAATGACGGTAGATCCTCTCCACGAACAATTGCATTGTATACTTTTGATCTTCCTTCAACATCGTCAGATTTTACAGTTAAAATTTCACGAAGAGTACTGGCTGCACCATATGCTTCCAATGCCCAACATTCCATTTCACCAAATCTCTGTCCGCCAAATTGCGCTTTACCACCCAAAGGCTGTTGAGTTATTAACGAATAAGGACCTGTTGAACGGGCATGCATTTTGTCTTCTACCATATGACTCAATTTCATCATATAGATCATGCCAATAGTAACAGGATTATCAAATTTTTCACCAGTACGACCATCCACAAGAGTTGTTTTACCTGTTATAGGTAAGTTAGCTTTTTTCAATTCAGCTTCAACTTCTTCTGGCTTTGCTCCGTCAAATGCGGGAGTTTCATATTTGCAACCCAACACATGTCCTGCCCATCCCAGCATCGTTTCATATAACTGTCCCAAGTTCATACGTGAAGGCACACCTAATGGATTCAATACAATATCTATTGGAGTACCATCTTCCATGAAAGGCATATCTTCTTCAGGTACGACTGTAGCAACAACACCTTTATTTCCATGACGACCTGCCATTTTATCGCCAACCTGTATCTTACGCTTGTTAGCTACATATACTTTAGCTAGCTGTAATATCCCTGGTTGTAATTCATCTCCAACACGAAGTTTAAAAACTTCACGCTCTAAATAATCTTCGATGGCTTGCCATTCTTTTCGGTACGAACGCCAGACTGTTTTGATCTTTTTCCAAGTGTCTTTATCTTCAATCCAAGGAGCATCATGAGCGAAACGTTCCAAATCGTAACTTTTAATACGTTTAATAGTTAGTTTCGTAGATTTCTTAATCAGTGTTTTACCAGTTGATCTATCGCGAATTCCACTGGAAATTTGCCCTTTTAGAAGCACAAGAAGTTTTTCATCACGCTCTTTTTTAAGGGACTGTTTCTTCGCTATGGTTTCTCTCTGAAAGAATATGATTGATTCCTTTAATTCCCTTTTAGAAATTTTCTTTTTCTTCTCAAAGAGTTTTGTGTTGATTACGACACCTTTGATACCAGGATCAGCAGTTTTTGAAGCATCTTTTACTTCACCTGCTTTCTCTCCAAAAATGGCCCGGAGAAGTTTTTCTTCCGGCGTCGGATCTGTTTCACCTTTTGGCGTTACTTTACCAATCAGGATATCACCTTGTCGAACTTTTGCCCCGATTCGAATAATTCCACGTTCATCTAATTGACGAGTTGCATCTTCACTCACGTTTGGAATTTCAGCGGTTAGCTCCTCTTCTCCACGTTTTGTATCGCGGACTTCTAAATCGATTTCATTTATATGCACACTGCTGAAAACATCACTTTTTACCAATCGTTCGCTAATAACAATCGCATCTTCAAAGTTATATCCACGCCACGGCATGAAAGCAACCATCACATTACGACCGAGCGCAAGTTCCCCCTCATTGCTCGATGCTCCGTCAGCTATTACATCACCTGCTTTTATTTTATTCTTTACACTTACAAGCGGACGCTGGTTTTGTGATGAATTCTGATTTGTTCTCTGATATTTCTTTAAAGAAATCTCTATAATATTCGTATGCTCAGTTAATGTTAATTCATCAGGTACTTCACTTGAACGAATTAAGATTTTCTCTGCATCAACATAATCAATTACACCATCAACTGGAGATACAATCGCCGTCCGTGAATCTGTAGCAACTTTTGTTTCCAATCCTGTACCAACAATAGGAGTTTCAGGCATCATGAGCGGTACAGATTGACGCTGCATATTTGATCCCATCAAAGCTCTATTGGCATCATCATGCTCTAGAAAAGGAATTAATGCAGCTGCTACACTTAAAATTTGGTTTGGTGAAACATCCATGTAATCAACTTCAATTGGAGGTAAAACCGGAAAGTCACCGCGAATTCGAGCTCGAACTACATCGTCCATCAAACGTCCCTTTTTATCCATTTTCACACTGGATTGGGCGATCATGACTCTGTCTTCATCATCTGCTGACAGGTATTTAACCTTTTTTGAACCGTATGAATTCTTTCCTTTCTTTTCCAAAAGTCGATATGGTGCTTCAATAAATCCATGATCATTTACAACAGCAAATAACGCCAAGGATGAAATCAAACCAATATTTGGACCTTCAGGAGTTTCAATAGGACACAAACGACCGTAATGCGTATAGTGAACATCACGAACTTCAAATCCTGCTCTCTCTCTGGTTAGACCACCGGGCCCAAGTGCAGAAATACGTCGTTTATGAGTTATCTCTGCTAAGGGATTCGTCTGATCACCAAATTGAGATAATTGGCTCGTACCAAAAAATGTATTGATCACCGTGGTGACAACACGTGAATTAATCAAATCCTGGGGAGTGATGGATTCTTGTTCACGCAGATTCATACGTTCATAAATTGTACGCAGCATTCGACTCAAAGCAACACTGAATTGATTTGTAAGCTGTTCACCAATCGTTTTAACACGGCGATTACCTAAATGATCTATGTCATCCGGACCACGATCACCTTTACGCATAATTATAAGGAATTTTAAAACCTGTATAATGTCATCCATGGTTAGAACTGTGTCTTCTACAGGAACATCAAGATCAAACTGCTGATTCAAGCGATATCGTCCAACCTGGCCTAAGTCATACTTTTTAGGACTGAAGAACATACGCTCAATAAATTTCTGTGCAGTTTCCAGGTTTGGCGGATCACCGGAACGGAGCAATTGATATACAACACTCAACGCTTCTTCAGTATTGTGAGTCGGATCCTTTCCCATTGTATTTAAAAGAAGCATCGAAGAGAAACTCTTATTCCCATCCACAACTTCAATAGATTTAATACCTGCTTCTTTTAATGTATCAACTACTTCTTGATTGACTTCTGTCCCACCTTCATAAAAGATTTCACCCGTTAATTCATCAACAATATCCTGCACGAGTGTATGACCAAACGAGTCTTCAATATTTTTGTCTGATAAGCCAAATGAAATGACAGATCCAAATGCTTCAAAGATATCGCGGTTTGTTGAATAGCCCAATGCACGCAGCAACATCGTGACAGGAAATTTCCTGCGACGATCTATAATTGCAAATAAGCAATCATTAATATCCGTTGTGAAATCTACCCATGAACCTCGAAAAGGAATTATCCGAGCTTGAAATAGCTTTGTGCCGTTGGGATGGATATTTTCATCGAAAAACACTCCCGGCGAACGCTGTAATTGGGAAACAATCACACGCTCAGCACCATTAATTACAAAGGTGCCTTTTTCAGTCATATATGGAATGTTACCAAAATACACTTCCTGCTCGATACTTTGAGCAAATTTATTTTTATCTTCCTCATCTGTAATATGCAGTACAAGACGCACTTTTAATGGGATAGAATATGTGACACCTCTATCAATGCACTCTTCAGGAGTATACTTTGGTAAACCCAGAAAATAATTACTGTATTCAAGTACATAATTACGATGAGAATCTTCCAACGGAAATACATTTTGAAAAACACCTTCTAAACCGATATGATTTCTTTCATCTTCAGCCTCTTCTTCCTGCAAAAATTCCTGAAACGAATCTTTTTGCAGTGAAAGTAAATCCGGCATCTCTACAAATGACTTGATTTGCGAAAAAGAAATACGATTAGACGTACGTTTAGTCGTGGCTCCCAATTAAGCCTCCTTTGTTAAAATTGAAGAATGGATAGATATAATGACGTTTGTTGAATTATTTCAATTCGACAGTTGCACCAGCTTCTTCAAGCTTGGCTTTCAACTCGTCAGCTTCAGCTTGAGCAACGCCTTCTTTGATAGCTTTCGGTGCTGAATCAACCAATTCTTTGGCTTCTTTCAATCCCAAGTCTGTCACAGCGCGAACAACTTTGATTACGCTTATTTTTGATTGACCTACTTCAGTAACGACAACGTCGAATGCATCTTTTTCTTCAGCGGCACCAGCTTCACCTGCTGCAGGCGCAGCGGCGGCAACAGCTACCGGAGCGGCAGCGGTAACACCAAATTTTTCTTCAATATCAGAAATTAATTCTGATATTTCAATCATGTTTGCAGTTTCAAGATAACTCATCACATCAGCTCTTTTTACTTCAGCCATTTTTTTCACTCCTTATTGATATTAAGATTTCTGTTCTTTTAAATTATTTAACACATTAGCCACATTTGTTAATGGCGCATTCAGTGTATTTACTAGTTTATTCATAGTACTTTGCAACATAGCAGCCAGTATAGCTAACGACTCTTCCTTGCTGGGAATATCAGCCAAACGCTTGAATTCTGACCCGTCTAGCAAATTACCATCAAATAAAATTCCTTTAACTTCTGGTTTATCATGTTCTTTTGAAAAAGTTTTAATCACTTTCGCAGGACTTGTTGGTTCATCGTATGAAATAGCAATTGCTGTTGGACCCGTTAATAATTCATCCAAACCTTCAATTTTATTGCCTTCTGCAGCTATTTTTATCAATGTATTTTTAGCAACTGAATATTCAACATTCGCCTGAAAGAATCGACTTCGTAAATCAGTGATACTTTCTACATCTAACCCAAGATAATCTGTAAAATAAACTGCTTTAGCACGATTCAGCTTATCTTTTAATTCTGCTACTGCTTCAATATTTTTAGTATTAGGCATTCGTATTTCTACCTTATCTTTGTTAAATCTACTTTAATTCCAGGTCCCATTGTCGTGGACAAAGTCAACTTTTTAAAATATGTTCCTTTTACGGATGCAGGTCTTGCTTTAATCACTGTTTCATATATAGCACGGACATTTTCCAATAGTTGATTCATATTAAAGGAAGTCTTACCGCAAATAGTATGAATGATTCCATTTTTATCTACACGCAATTCTACCTTACCTGCTTTAATCTCTTTTACTGCTTTGCTCACATCCATTGTGACTGTACCACTCTTCGGATTTGGCATAAGCCCTTTGGGACCTAAAATTTTCCCTAGCTTACCCAAATCAGCCATAATGTCTGGGGTTGCAATTATTTTATCTATGTCTGCCCAGCCATCTTTGATTTTTTTCAAAAAATCATCATTGCCGACATAATCTGCCCCAGCATCTTGTGCTTCTTTTTCTTTTGGACCACGAGTCAGCACAAGAACCTTTACTTCCTTACCAGTGCCATTCGGCAGACTCGTAGTAACACGAATATTTTCTTCAGCATGACGAGGGTCAACGCCCAAATTAATTGCCATATCTATCGTCTCGTCAAAGTTGGCAAATTTTAATTCATCCAGAAATTTAATTGCATCTTCTAATGAATATTCTTTTGTGTTATCAAAATGTTCTTCTGCTGATTTTCTTTGTTTTGATTTTTTCATTATTACTGTACCTCCAAACCCATACTTCTGGCAGTACCTCTAATCATCTCCATTGCTTGTTCAATCGTGTTTGCATTCAAATCTTCCATTTTAATTTCTGCAATTTCTTTCAAATCATTATCAGATACTTTTCCTACTTTTTCTCTATTCGGCTCCGGTGACCCTTTATCAATTTTTGCAGCTTTTTTTAGCAGAATTGCCGCTGGAGGCGTTTTGGTAATAAACTTAAAACTGCGGTCAGCAAAAACGGTTATAACTACAGGTATTATCATACCTTGCTGATCTTGAGTTGCGGCATTAAATGCTTTACAGAACTCCATAATATTTACCCCGTGCTGACCTAAAGCCGGTCCAACGGGCGGTGCAGGATTTGCCTGTCCTGCAGGAATTTGTAATTTGATAAAACCTATTTCTTTTTTTGCCATTATTGACAGGTCCTATTTTTCAAGTTCTACTTGTAAATAATTCAATTCAACCGGGGTTGGGCGACCAAAAATACTGACAGATACTTTCAATTTTTGTTTCTCTTCATTCACTTCTTGCACATAACCGCTAAATTCTAAAAAGGGTCCATCCGTCACTTTAACATGATCGCCAACACGATAAAGAGTTTTGATTACTTCTCTTGCTTCTCCGCTTTCAACAACACCAATAATTCGATTAATTTCATCTGTCTTAACTGGTTGAGGTTCACCTTGCGGTCCAACAAAACTCATTACACCGGTTATATTTTCAACCAGATAACGCGTCTCTTTATTCATATCCATATTGACTAACAAATACCCCGGGAAAAAAACCCTATTACGAATTTTCTTTTTGCCATCTTTCATTTCTATAATATTTTCAGATGGTACTAGTATATCTGTTATCAAGTCTTTCATTCCTACATCTTCAATTTCATAAAGGATATTATCTCGAATTTTCTTTTCCTTACCGGAAATGACTCTTAATGTATACCATTCCATAATTAGAGCAGCACATTCATGATTCGTGACAGGATTATATCAATGAAAAACAAAAAAACACCAATTAATAACGACACAGAAATCACAACATAAGTTGATCCTTTTAATTCTTCCCATGTCGGCCAGGATACTTTTCCCATTTCAAACTGAACGTCATTGAAAAACTGATGTATTTTTTTTATCATATTTCTTTTTTAAAGAGCGTTTACTATTTCTGCAGGAGTGGAAGGACTTGAACCCTCAACCCCCGGTTTTGGAGACCGGTGCTCTACCAATTGAGCTACACTCCTATGTGTAATTAAAATATTCACCCCAATCGGTCCGGTTACTTCGTTTCTTTAAAAATCACGTGTTTTCGTACCATAGGATCGTATTTTTTATATTCAACACGATCAGGATGAAGACGCCTGCTTTTTGTAATCGTATAACGATAACCTGTACCAGCTGTACTTTCTATTTGGATGATATCTCTTTTGCTGTTACCAGCCATAATCTACTCAACAATCTCCGTTACGACGCCGGCACCCACAGTCCGTCCGCCTTCACGAATAGCAAAACGCAGTTCCTTATCCATAGCAATTGATGTAATTAAGACCACATCCACTTCTATATTATCACCCGGCATTACCATCTCTGTACCTTCAGGTAATGTCACGACTCCCGTTACATCTGTGGTCCTGAAGTAAAACTGAGGACGATATCCATTAAAAAACGGTGTATGTCGTCCACCTTCTTCCTTCTTTAATACATATACATTCGCCTTGAACTTGGTGTGAGGTGTAATGGACCCCGGTATTGCTAGCACCATACCGCGTTTCAATTCTTCTTTATCAACTCCACGAAGTAATAAACCGGCATTATCGCCTGCCTGACCTTCATCCAGAAGCTTTCTAAACATCTCCACTCCTGTAACGACTGTCTTTTTATGCTCACCCATACCAATCATTTCTACTTCATCACCTACTTTGATTATTCCACGCTCGATTCGGCCCGTTCCAACTGTTCCGCGACCCGTAATTGAAAAGACATCTTCCACAGGCATTAAAAAGGGCTTATCTACATCTCGCTCCGGTTCAGGGATAAAACTGTCACAGGCTTCCATTAACTCTACTATACAGGCATTGGCCACTTCATCACCGGGATTATTCAGTGCATTTAAGGCACTTCCCTTTATAATCGGTGTATCATCACCCGGAAACTCATACTCATTGAGCAAATCTCTTAATTCCATCTCTACCAATTCCAGCAGCTCCGGATCATCCACCTGATCCGTCTTATTCATAAATACCAATACACTGGGCACATTTACCTGACGAGCCAGAAGAACATGTTCTCTGGTCTGAGGCATGGGACCATCCGCTGCACTAACAACCAAAATGGCGCCATCCATCTGGGCCGCTCCGGTTATCATGTTTTTAATATAATCTGCGTGACCGGGACAATCTACGTGCGCATAGTGACGGTTCTCTGTCTCATACTCTACATGGGCTGTCTGAATTGTGATTCCGCGTTCACGCTCCTCCGGGGCATTATCGATACTGTCAAATGATCGTATCTCGGCCATTCCACGAGCTGACTGAACCAGCGTTACCGCTGCTGTCAACGTCGTCTTACCATGATCCACGTGACCTATCGTCCCGATATTCACGTGAGGTTTTGTTCTCTCGAATTTTTGCTTAGACATCTTTCGATCTCCTCATTTATTTGTTCAATCTCTGCTTTACATTGAGCCTACGACCGGACTTGAACCGGTGACCTCTTCCTTACCAAGGAAGTGCTCTACCGACTGAGCTACGTAGGCAATTCTTTAGCCCACGCCTGCTAAGTGCATCAGCATCTGCCTACTTGAGCGGGCGACGAGATTCGAACTCGCGACCCTCAGCTTGGAAGGCTGATGCTCTACCAGCTGAGCTACACCCGCATTTTCGTGGGGAGAGAAGGATTCGAACCTCCGTAGGCGTACGCCGGCAGATTTACAGTCTGCTGCCATTGACCGCTCGGCCATCTCCCCAACAGACTTTTTCATTTTTAAAGAGCGTGAGCCACCGAAGGGACTCGAACCCCCGACCGACTGATTACAAATCAGTTGCTCTACCAGCTGAGCTACGGTGGCATGCCGGGTATTCCTATTTTTTTGAATCATCCGATTCAGACAAACCTGACCGTCGAGAAATCAATAAATAATGATTGGTCGAATATCAGGAAATGTAAAGCCTTCAAAATTAGATATAAAATTAAATATCTTGCAAGAGTGTTTTGTAAGAATAAATAAAATAATTTATATATTAGAAAAGTGTTACAATGGATAACACTTTGTTCCATCATGTAAGTCTTCTACTATCCACCCTTTTTCTTTAATTTCTTCTCTCAAATCATCAGATAATTGCCAATTCTTTTCTTTTCTAGCAGTTTCTCTTTTTTCAACTAATTGAGCAATTATTTCTGGAATGTCATCTTGTTTTTTCAAAATTGATAGAATTTCATCTGCTTTATTCAGGAAGAATAAACCCATAGCGGCTTCTTTTTTTGACAATTGAACATTATCAATTTTACGATTAAGATCTCTTACATAATTAAACAGAACGCCCAAAGCTTTTGGTGTATTTAGATCATCAGCCAAAATTTCAATGAATAGATCATATTCATCTGGCAATGATTTTCCAGAATCTGCTATTTCAGTTAATTTTTGATACAATTCATTAATTCTATGTACGGACTTCTTTGCTTCATCGAGTTTATTATTTGAAAAAGCGAGCTTGGATCTATAATGGCTACTGATTAATGCAAATCGCAAACTTTCAGCAGAATGTCCATCAGCTAACAATTCTGGTATTGTTTTAATATTACCCAGTGATTTGCTCATCTTTTCATCTGTCATAATTAAGTGCTCACTATGCATCCAAATATTAACAAATTCAGAATCCAATGCAGCGCAAGATTGAGCTATTTCATTTTCATGGTGGGGAAATATGTTATCAACTCCCCCACAGTGAATATCTAAATGGTTTCCTAAATACTTTGTAGACATTGCTGAACATTCCATATGCCACCCAGGCCTGCCTTTACCCCAAGGTGAATTCCATGATACGTCACCATCTTCTTCTTTCCATGCTTTCCATAAAGCAAAATCCTGTGGATGATCTTTTGTATATTCATCAGCAGCAACTCTGTCAGTTTGCTTTAACCCTTTCAAATTTAAATGTGCTAGCTTTCCATAATCTTTATATGATTCTATCGAGAAAAATACGGATCCATCATCTGTTGAATACGCATTTCCCTTTTTAATAAGAGCCGAGATCATAGAAATCATTTCTTGAATATGATCCGTTGCTACAGGTAATTCATCTGCGGGTAAAATTTTTAATGTCGCGACATCCTCCATGAATTCAGCTGTATATTTTGACGTAATTTCAGCCAATGTTTTATTTTCATTATTTGCCTTATTTATTGTCTTATCATCAACATCAGTAATGTTCATTACATGCTTTACTCTATAACCCACTGCTAGTAAAACCCGCTTTAAGATATCCTCGAAAAGAAATGTTCGGAAATTTCCAATGTGGGATCTACTGTAAACAGTTGGTCCGCATGTATATATGGACACTTCACCTGATTTAATAGGTTTAAAAATTTCCTTCTGTCTTGAAAGTGTATTATAAAATTTAATGTTCATTCATTTCCTAATGCCTGTTGGATGATTGAATTTACTAATTGCTCAAAAGAAACTCCATTTGCCGCAGCAGCTTTCGGGACTAAACTGGTGTCCGTCATACCCGGCAGAGTGTTCACTTCCAAAAACCAGTGCTGATTATTTTTATCCAAGCGGAAATCTACTCTGGCATAATGACGACATTTCAATAATGAATATATTTCCAATGCAGTTTGTTGAATCATATTTGTCAAATTTTCATCTAGTTCAGCGGGACAAATATAATCAGTCATCCCTTTTGTGTACTTACATTCATAATCATACAATTCATGTGAAGGTTTAATTTCTATAATAGGTAGCACTTCATTTTCAACAATTGATACTGTTATTTCTTTGCCATCGATGAATTGTTCAATGAGTATTTCATCGTCGTATTCGAATGCTGTTTCAACTGCAGAATCAAATATACTTTCTTCATCTACAATAGTAAGTCCAATTGTGCTGCCTTCACTATTTGGTTTTATAACACATGGTAATTCATGCTCATTTTTATTAACAGATTTCCCTTTTCTAATTCTTCTCCATTTAGGAGTAGAAATTCCAACATCTTCAGCTAATAATTTACTGATATGTTTATCCATGCATATAGCAGATGATAATGCATCTGATCCGGTATATCGAATCCCCAAACTTTCAAGCATACCCTGAATACGTCCATTTTCACCAATACCACCATGGAGTGCAATAAGGACTAGATCTACACGATTGAGTGTATCTAAATGACTTATAATATCATCTTCAAATTCTACTGAAATAGTATCATATCCAAGTGTTTCACAGGCAGTGAACATTGCTTTTCCGGAATTTAATGAAACGTCCCTTTCGGATGATGGACCACCCATTAATACTGCAATTTTAGTATTCATGATGTAATCAACTCTGCCCCCACCAATAGATTTTCCACAACAAATTTTGGTGTAAGTTTTTCATTCAATTTTTGTAGTGTTTCCGGTCCTTTTCCCGTTAGAACAAGCATTGTATCCATATTTAATTTAGCGCCGGCTTCCATATCAGAACCAGCATCACCCACCAATAACGAATTTTTCATTTCGATACCATGATCAAATGCTGCTTTATCAAACATTCCTGTGCCCGGCTTACGATCTTCCGATGCATCATCAGGATGGTCAGGACAAAAATATATATCTGTTAATTTTAAATTCTTTTCAGCAAAAGACGCACGGATATAATCATGAATCTCATTCAATTTTCTTTCATCTATCAAACCACGTCCAATTCCTGATTGATTACTTACAATACAGAATCGCTTACAGCATTTAGACATTTTCTTCAATGCATCCATTGTAAAAGGGAAAAACGAAAAATCCTTTAAATCACTAATATATCCAGGATCCGGATTTAAAGTACCGTCTCGATCGAGAAATATGGTATCATATGTTTTCATGGTGTTATTTCTTCTGCTTTTACATCTTTAAAATGAATTGAACTGCGCAGGAAATACACAAAGCCAGTCAAAACGAGAGGAATAAATCCAACTGCATGAATCAAGACAGCGAACGCTTGAGATTCCGTTAATCCGGAATTGAAAATATTCACCAAAACATACACTGTAGCTGCATGATACGTTCCTACATATCCCGGAGCCGAAGGAACTGAAATGGCTAATGTTGTTGCAATGAGAACTATACCGGCTGCGACCCACGATATTTCGATTCCTGTTGCAATAACAACCAGCACTGTGCATATGTAATATAAAATCCACAATACCAATGTTAGAATGACTAGTTGAAAAGAGTGTTTTGTTTTTCTAATTGACACTAAACCATCGATAACATTTTGAATGATACTCAATAATTTTTTACCGGATGATTTTTCAAATATCTTCCAGTGAACGACTCTTTCATGAAAATTCGAATGACTTTTACCCAACCAAATAATAAATAGAAATCCACCAAATGTAATTAAAGTAAGTCCGATTAAAATACTTCCACTAAAATCCATTAACGGAGAAAAGAAAGCAAAAAATATCATTACAACTGCCAAACCCATTAAATCAAGTAAGCGCTCCAATATGATGGTTCCAAATGCTGAAGATGCTGTAATAGTATTGCTTTTCGAAATTGCATAGGCGCGTAATATCTCACCCAGCCTTAACGGTAGGACACCATTCCCGAAATAACCAATCATAGTAGATCTAAATAGTGGTTTAAAGGAAATCGATTGAATTGGAATAAGCATTAATTGCCAACGATATGCACGTAGAGCAACACTGGCGACCATAATAATCATTGATAAAAATACATATGACATATGAGTATTGGATAAATTGTCTATCAGCTCATTGAAATTCATTTCACGAAATGCATACCAAAGACCCGCAGCGCTTATGGCAATTCCAAATATTAATTTTATACTTTTATTCACGTAAATCGATCACTTCTTCAGCATCATTTCCAAATTCAGAAAAGGAGTAATTTCCCCTTAATATTTGCCAACTTTGTATCTGTACTTCCATCCAATTGTCCTTATCAAAATCAACAACTACATTGTCAAAATGCCAGTTTTCATTATTCACGGATATATTGCCTTTCATTTCAAAATCTTTCATTTCAAATGAAAACGTAATTAATCCATTTTCGTTCCGTTTATTCGAAATTGATATTCCTGATAAATCTCCAGAAATAATTGAAAAAATATCTTGATCTTCAGGCAAACGTTCATCTATGATCAGTTGTTTTGAATTCTTATTGAACGTTTTAATTCTATTTTCTGAAATAAAAATATTTTGTTGATTGGATTCGATTAAATATTCTGTTGAATCGATAAAGGAAACGGATACGATTGAATTATATGTTTGACCATACTGAAACTGGTTTAATTCAACATCAATCTTTTTCCATCTTAAGAAATTTAATCCTGTTTTTAATGAATCAAGATTAGATGGTGTACTTCCTAATAAAATTGAAAATAATACTAACCCGAAAAAGGGCAAACGGAGCCGCATGACTTTAATCTTCTAAATGGAGTAAATAGGTTTCATCTACGAGTACTTCACGAGCTTTACTTCCGGTAAATGGCCCAACAACGGCAATCTGCTCCATTTGATCGATAAGGCGCGCTGCTCGTGAATAGCCTACCTTTAAGCGGCGTTGAATAAGGGAAATAGATCCTTGTTGATGCGTGACGACTAACCGAATAGCTTCATGCAATAATTCATCCTGATCACCATCTCCACCGCCGTCTGCTGAAACTCCATCGACTAATTGCCCTTCTCGAATACTTGGCAAAATCAATTCTGCTGCTTTTGGCTGCTCTTGAATATGTGTCATTAAAGATTCAATCTCTTCCAATGATAAAAACGCATTGTGTAATCGGACAGGATCTGATGATCCTGAACCCAGATAAAGCATATCACCCCTACCGATTAATTTTTCAGCTCCGGGCATATCGATAATTGTGCGGGAATCAATCTTGCTCGCAACCTGGAATGCTATTCTAGATGGAAAATTGGCTTTAATCAAACCGGTGATTACATCAACTGAAGGACGTTGAGTTGCAATCACTAAATGGATTCCCACAGCTCGTGCCAATTGAGCCAAGCGTGCGATGGGCGCTTCCACTTCACGGGCGTTTAGCATCATCAAATCGGCTAATTCATCTACAATAACAACTATATAAGGCATGATCGGATCACCGCTATCCTGCATCTTTTTATTGTATTCATCGATGTTGCGCACCACCTTATCAGCGAGTACATCATAACGACGACCCATTTCTCTTTCCACTGACCTTAAAGCATATGCAGCATTTTCAACATTTGTAATAATGGGTTCATCTATGTCTTCCATGGATAATAAATGATAATCAGCTAATGAACGATAAAGAGACATTTCTACTTTTTTGGGATCAATAATAACAAATTTCAATTCGTCAGGAGTAGAACTGTATAATAAGCTGCAAATAATTGAATTCAGACAAACAGACTTACCGGAGCCCGTTGTTCCTGCAATCAATAAATGGGGCATTTTCGCTAAATCAAGTGTAGCAATTTCTCCGGTTGTATTTTTACCGATTGCTAAAATCAATTTCGAAACGGAACTAGCAAATTTTTCTGAATTGATTACCGATTTGAAATAAACTGTAGCCGGATTGCGGTTTGGAATTTCAATCCCCACTGAAGATTTCCCCGGAATCGGTGCAATGACACGAACTCGGCTTGCCTCCATAACCCTTGCCAAGTCATCGGATAAAGCAACAAATTTATTAACACGCACACCTTCTGCCGGCTCTACTTCAAATAATGTAATCACAGGTCCGGGACTTACATTAACCACTTTCCCTTCCACGCCAAATGTTAATAATGATTGAGTAAGAAAATTAGCTCGATCCACAAGTTCATCACGGCTCATACTGTCTGATATATTTACAGGAGTTGCTAACAAATCTGATAAAGGCAGTTGATATTCACGTTTCGGTAACTGTCTTTCTGTTACGTCATCCAGATTTACTTCATCTTCTTCAACCATCTCACCCACTTCAATATTTTTATCTACAGGTGGTTGAACTGATTCCGTTTGTTCATCCGCCATTTCAGCTTGGGAATCATCTTCAGACTGCTCTGTTTCTAATAATTCTTCCGTTGATTCGTCTTCAATTTCATCTACTGTCTGTTCTTCCTTCTCTTCATTTGGACCATGTGTTGGAGGCTTTGATTCAGTTACAGAAGATGGTGTTTCATCTTTTTGCTCCACAACTTCTTCTTTCGGTTCATTATTATCAGCATCCGCTAATTCATCTTCTTCTTCCCGTTGAGCGTCAATTTTATTCAATAAATCCTGTGTATGCATTCGCTTTGCTTCTTCAGTCGCTTCAATTTCTTTTTTGAGTTTTTGATCATCACGTTTCTTCTTAAATGTAATGCCCAATTTTTCCAACGGTTCGTACAAACTGAATTCAAAATATCCTCTGACCAACACCAACCATAAAGCGATTAACAAAATCGCAGTTCCAATCATCCCCAAAAAGCTATAGAGAAAATTAGCGAGATTTCCACCCACGAGTCCGCTTGAAGTAAAATCAAGACCGGAACGATCATGCATACCTATTTCAATAAGACCGATTGTCACAGATAAAAGAACGCTGGCACCCACTACATAACCGGCAATTCGATTGAATGGTTTTAATTCTTTCTGACTAAAACACAGCCAGCCCCAGATCAATCCCAAGATTGGAAATAAAAATGTGGGGTAGCCAAACAGAAATTTGATAAAGAAATATGACAGGTAAACACCAATAATTCCTAAGGGGTTTTCAACGTTGACATTTGGTGAAATTCCCGGGTCTTCATTGGGGTTGTAACCTATGAGGCTGATTATCACCAACAATGATATTGCTATGGTAAGAATACCAAGTATTTCTAGGCGGCGGTCTTTCAAAACAGCTGGGAATGTTCCGTTTTCACGGTTCTGAACCATTCAACAAATTGAACAATGCCATCATAAAAATGGGTTGATGGAGTGTAATCAAGGCGTGATTCTGCACGAGAAATATCGGCGTATGTGCGCAGCACATCGCCGGAAGGGAGATCGTACTCGTGGAGCACGGGAGCCTTTCCCGTAACGTCACTGATTGTGGAAACCAGATCAGCCAATTTTACAGGTTCAGAGTTTCCGAGGTTGTATATCATGAAATCATCGTTTGACTTCAACGCCGCAAGTATACCACTAATGATGTCATCAATGTAAGTATAATCTCGCGCTGTGGACCCATCGCCGAAAAACGGTAATGGAGTATCATTTAGCAAGTGGCGAACAAATTTATGGATTGCCATTTCCGGGCGCTGACGAGGTCCGTAAACGGTAAAAAATCGCAAACAAATCGTAGGTATTTCATAAAGGTGGGAATAGGTAAAACATAGCTCCTCACCCATTTTTTTTGTTGTTCCATAAGGAGAAATTTGACGATCAACCATATCCAATTCAGAAAAAGGAATCTTATCATTATTACCATACACGGACGATGAAGAGGCGAAAATGAAATGCTGAATTTCCTTGTCCTTCATTTCTTCCAAAAGTACTTGTGTCCCATTGATATTTACATCTGTATAATGTACCGGATCATCCAAAGATGGCCTGACTCCAGCCATGGCCGCTAAATGAATCACTGAATCAAATGAATACGTTGTAAAAATTTCTCTCATGAACGCTTTATCTCTTATATCACCCTTATGGAATGAATATCGTTTATAATCTAAATGAGATTTTTGATTCAATAACTTAATTTCGGGATGATAAAAATCATTTAGATTATCCACACAAACGACTTGTTTGCGCTGGCTCAACAATTTATCTATAAGGTGCGAGCCAATAAAACCACAACCGCCTGTGACTAAAACCGCGTTCATGATTGTGCTGTTCCATTTATATAAAATGGTGGTTTTATTATAAGTGCTTTTTTCATTTTTCCCCTGATATCAATATCCAGTTCCATCCCGGATTTATGTTTGCCAAATTGGACATAACCAAGTCCGATTCCCTTTTGTAAGGAGGGTGATTGTGTCCCGCTGGTGACAATACCAACTTCATTTCCTTCGGCGAAAATTTTATATCCCTTCCGTGGCACAGCTCTGTCCACCATTTCAAATGCAATTAAAAATTTTGTTCTATTTTCTTTTGCTGAAATTAAAGATTCTTTTCCTATAAAATTTTCTTTATTCATTCTAGTTATCCAGCCAAGTCCCGCTTCAATGGGATTGATTTTTTCATCAATATCATTCCCATATAAACAAAATTTCATTTCCATACGAAGTGTATCACGGCATGCCAAACCGCAGGGTGTAATATTGCCAATATTCATTATGGAATCCCAGATTTGTCCAATGATATTGTTATCAGCATAAATTTCAAAACCCAATTCACCGGTGTAACCTGTGCGGGCGATGGTGGCATTTACGCCGCCAACATTGCCTTCTACAAATGTATAAAATGGAATTTCTGATACTTCTTTTTCAACAACATTCTGCAAAATGCTTCCGGAGTCCGGACCCTGTAAGGCAATGAGCCCAGTTTCGGCGCTCACATCAAGGATGTTCACATCATCTGGTTTATGTACATTCAACCAGTTAAAGTCCTTTTCCAGATTGGATGCATTAACCACCAGCATATATTTATCAGCATATTTGTAAATCAAAATATCATCGATAATTCCACCATTTTCATAACACATTGCCGAATACTGGGCATCGCCCGCAGACATGGTTTTAACATCATTGATTGTCATATAATTCAAAAATGTTTCGGCACCCGCCCCACTTACAATGAATTCCCCCATGTGGCTCACATCAAAAATTCCGCATAATTTACGCACAGCCAAATGCTCTGTAACAATTCCCGTATATTGAATCGGCATCTGGAAACCGGCAAAATCAACCATGCGGGCATTTAAATCGATATGTCTTTGGTATAGTGCTGTTTTCAATCTTAATCGCTGTTTTCAAAATATATCTTCAATTTCTGCATCCCCTCATTTATCTCATCCACATTGATCCCTGAATAAGCAAAGCGAATATAAAATTCAGTTTCCCCTTCTTGAGGTCGCCCAAAATGATCCCGCGTACAAAATGAAACTCCGGACCTGTGTAAAGCGCCCACTTGCAATTCAGCCACAGATGTTATTCCTTTATGTGCCATTATCTTGGTTACATTGGGAAATAAATAAAATGTACACTCGGGAGTTACAATGTTAACACCGTCAATATCATTTAATCCTGAAACGGCTGCATCTCTTCTACTGCGCAATTCACTCAATATTGTCTGTGCTCCTGATTGATCACCATTGATCGCTTCAACCATTGCGTATTGATGAAAATGGTTCGTGCATGATTCAGCATTGACATTCAATTTATTAATAACCTTGATTACATTTTCCGGACCGATAGAAGCACCGATACGCCAGCCGGTCATAGCAAATTTCTTGGAGAATGTATAGAGTATAACCGTCCGTTCCTGCATTCCGGGAATATTCACAATCGATTGCGGTTTCGTATCATACAGCATTTCGTAATACGCATCATCGCTCAATACCCACAAATCATGTTCAATGGCTAATTGAGCCAAAGCTTCCATTTCTTCTCTTGATGATTCTGCGGAAATAGGATTGTTGTAATTATTGTAAATCAGGGCTGTGGTTTTATCGGTAATGGATGATTTCAATTTCTCAATATCAATTGCAAATCCTGTATTCGTTTGATCGTAACTGTACGGCATTGCAATACCACCATGATATTCGATCTGGCTTTCGTAAATGGGATAACCGGGATTCGGATACAATACTTCATCTCCGGGATTCATAACCGCTTGAATGAATTTGCCGATGGTTGGTTTTCCCCCCGGTTGAATGGAAACATTATCCGGATTGTAACTCACACCTCGTTTACTTCCCACATCATCCGCCAATGCTTCTCTTAATGGAAAAATTCCTTCCGAGGGGCAATATCCATTTTTTCCATCCACAATATATTTATTTGCAGCTTCAATTATGTTTTGAGGCGTGGACATATTCATATCACCCAAATGAAATGGGTAAATTTTATTTCCTTTTGCAGCCCATTCCCGAGCTTGAGCAGAAACAGCAAACGCCGTTTCTGTACCTAGATTGTCAATGCGTGTGGCGATTTTCATAGTTAGAATTCAAAGTTAATATTGATTGAGTGATTAAAGCTTTGTTAACGCTTTTTTAATAATAGCTTCTATAGTACCGTTTAATTCCCCGGTCGCTTCCAATTCACGAATGGCTTGATTTGCATGCCCTCTTTTATATCCCAATGCCATGAGTCCGATAACGGCATCTTTAGCTAATCCATCTTCTGCAGCATCCATAAAATCCATATTATCATCATCTTCATCCACATATTTTTCTTTCAATTCAACAATCATGCGCTTGGCTGTTTTGGGGCCAATGCCGGGAATTACAGTCAATGATTTAACATCACCAGAAATGATGTTCTTTTTAAATTCTTGTGGATTCGATCCGGATAGGATATTCATAGCCGATCGCGGACCGATGCCGCTGATGGTATTCAGCATGGTAAACATATTTCGTTCTTCACTACTACCAAAACCATATAATTCCAATAAATCTTCCCGGACATTCAGATAAGTCAGCAGTTCAGTCTCTATTCCTTTTTCCGGTAAAGCATTATATGTAGAAGCCGTTATGGATATTTTTAAACGAATACCGTTCATATCCAGAATTACCTGTGATGGATCTTTATGAAAAAGCGGTCCTTTTATTGAATCAATCATTAGACAAATCGATGTTGATTAATATAACACAAGCCTACCGCCAACGCATCTGAAGAGTCTAATGGCGTCGGCGTTTCTTTTAACTTCAAAATATTTTTTACCATAAACTGAACTTGTTCTTTTGTTGCATTGCCGTTTCCAACCACAGATTGTTTTACTTTTTTGGGTGCGAATTCTGCACACGTAATCTCATTCCGTGCAGCAGCTAAAATGATGACGCCCCGAGCCTGACCAAGCATAAGAGCAGATTTAAAATTTTTGTGATAAAACGTATCTTCTACTGCCACGACATTCGGTTTGAATTCCTTCAATAATTTCATGGATTCTTCATGGAGATAAAGTAAACGTTCGGATAGTGACTTATTTTTTGGTGGCTTTATTACGCCATATCCATGTGCTTTGGCATTTCGTTTACTGTAGTCCAGAATACCAAATCCGGTTACATTTATTCCGGGATCAAAACCAATAACACGCATTAGTCTTCCGAGTCGAAATTTGTATACACAGCTTTAATATCATCATGATCTTCCAGCGCTTCCAATAACGTAATAACCGATTGCTCTTTATCGCTTTCAATATTTTGCATATTTTTAGGTACCATGTCAATATTGGCAGATTCCACTTCGTAACCCTGCTCTTCTAATGCATCTCGAACGGACATAATTTGAGATGGATCAGTTGAAACAATGTATACATCACCATCCGCTTCAAAGTCTTCAGCGCCGGATTCCAATGCAGCTTCAAAAACCGTGTCTTCATCATGACCATCTGCTTGTAACGTAATTTGTCCCTTCTTGTCAAACATCCATGATACAGAACCATTTTCACCAAGGTTTCCGCCGTATTTTGTAATCAAATGGCGAATTTCCGCTACCGTCCGTTTTTTATTATCCGTAAGACATTCCATCATAATGGCAACTCCGGCTGGACCATAACCTTCGTAAGATGTTTCTTCATAACTGACGCCCGGGAGTTCGCCCGTACCTTTTTTAATAGCACGAGTAATATTGTCTGATGGCATATTTGCAGATTTTGCATTGGAGACAGCTTGACGCAATCTTGGATTACTATCTATTTCACCTCCACCATCTCTGGCTGCAATTGTTATTTCTTTAATAATAGTGGTAAATATCTTTCCGCGCTTGGCATCGGTGGCGGCTTTTTTGCGTTTGATGGTCGCCCACTTACTATGACCGGACATATTTCCCCTGAATTTTAGTTAAAATTGAATTGAAAAATTACGTCGTTTCAAGTTATAAATGGAATGAGGATTCGGTTTAAAATAAAAATACTGTTAACCACCCCTACCCCTCCTTGAAAACACTGATAAATCAGTGAAGAAGGGGTTAATAT
>JACNLB010000003.1 GCA_014381755.1 Fidelibacterota bacterium
CAACCCAATTCTTATAATCGGTTTTTATCTTTGCGTTACCATTAAGTTACCTTGACAAGGTGGAAAGAAAGATTTATGGTTTGCTCGTGTTCATTTTTCCCACCTTGTCAAGGTGAAATCTCCCGGTATTGAGCCGGTGTTTTTTTGTAATATTAAGAATTTCCCCGACTTTGATAAAAGCATTTATGGCTGTATCCAAATGCCGTTGATTCATTGCTGCGGAAATTTGGACACGAATCCGGGCTTCTCCTTTTGGAACAACGGGAAAGAAAAAGCCAATAACATAAATGCCTTCTTCCAATAGTGATGCTGCCATTTTTTGAGCGAGGTTTGCATCATAAAGCATAACAGGCACAATGGGGTGATCGCCCTCCTTTATTTCAAATCCAGCCGCACTCATTTTCTTCCGAAAGTAGAGTGTGTTTTTCTCTAATGTGTCCCGTAATTCAGTTGATTTGGATAATATATCAAACACTTTAATTCCTGCTGCAACAATTGCCGGTGCCAGCGTATTGGAAAAAAGGTAGGGGCGGGATCGCTGACGAAGTAAGTCTATAATTTCTTGTTTTCCTGTGGTGAATCCTCCGGAAGCTCCACCCAACGCTTTTCCCAACGTAGATGTCCAGATGTCAATCTTATCCATCACATTATGATATTCAGCAGATCCCCGTCCAGTCTTTCCTACAAAACCTGTGGCGTGAGAATCATCCACCATGACTAATGCATCATATTTTTCCGCCAAGGTAGTGATTTCATCCAATTTTGCCACAAAGCCATCCATGGAAAAAACACCATCGGTGGCGATTAAGCGTATGCGTGTATTCTGTGCTTCTTGAAGCTTTACCTCCAAATCTGCCATGTCACTGTTGGCATAACGGTATCTTTGCGCTTTGCACAAACGGACGCCATCAATAATGGAAGCATGGTTTAACGCATCAGAAATAATGGCATCATTAGGTCCAAGAAGTGTCTCGAATAATCCTCCGTTGGCATCAAAACACGAGGTGTATAATATGGTATCATCCGAACCGAAAAAGTCTGAAATCTTTTTTTCCAATTCTTTGTGAATATCCTGTGTTCCGCAAATGAACCGCACGGAAGACATGCCAAAACCATGTTCGTCTAATGCATTTATTGCTGCGGCTTTAATCTCCGGATTATTTGATAAACCCAAATAGTTGTTGGCGCAAAAATTGAGAACTTCACCACCTTCTTTTGTATTTATAATTACACCTTGGGGAGTAGTGATCGTGCGTTCTTTTTTTAAGAGGCCTTCAGATTCAATCTGTGATAAGGTGTCGGTATATATCTGTTTTGATCTATTCATATTTAATTCTACCAAACCTTTCAAAGGTTCGAAACCATTGAAAGGTTTGGTGCAATCATCCAATCAATCATGCACTTGTTAATCCCATTCCAAAACGACTTTGCCGCATTGCCCGGATTCGATTATATCAAATGCATTTTGAAAATCCTCTGCATTGAATGTATGAGTAATAATGGGTGAAACATCCAACCCTCCGCGTAGAAGCTGTGTCATTTTATACCATGTTTCAAACATTTCACGGCCGTATATACCTTTGATGTGTAAACCTTTAAAAATGATTTCGTCCCAATTGACTTGAGTATCATTTGGCAGAATCCCCAATAAAGCTATTTTACCTCCATGATACATTGTGCTGATCATGTCTTGCAGGGCTTTTGGGTTACCTGACATTTCCAGCCCGATATCAAAACCGTTGGCAATTTTTAATTCGTCAAAACAATCTACAATTTTTTCATTTTGTACATTAATAATCCGATCGGCGCCCATTTTATCGGCCAGGCCCAATCTATAATCATTTACGTCTGTCACAACCACATTTCTCGCACCAATCATTTTACAGATAGCGGCTGCCATGCAGCCGATGGGGCCGGCACCGGTAATGAGAACATCTTCTGCAACCATACCGAAACTCAACGCGCAGTGGACTGCATTGCCAAGAGGATCGAAAAAAGAAGCAATGTCTGTGTCTATATCTTCATGGACCGGCCAGACGTTACCTTCCGGAAGAGTCATGTATTCAGCAAAAGCACCGTCGCGATGGATTCCGATCCCAATAGTTTCATTGCACAAATGACGCTGACCGGCACGGCAATTACGGCAATAGCCACAGGTGATGTGTCCTTCGCCGGACACAACATCGCCGGTTTTATAATGGGTGACACCGGGACCGATATCTTCAACGACCCCGACAAATTCATGACCGATAACCAGCGGAAGATTAATCGTGGATTGAGACCATTCATCCCAATGATAAATATGAAGATCCGTGCCGCAAATGGCTGTTTTGGTGATTTTAATTAATACATCGTTCGTTCCCACATCCGGTTTGGGAACCTCGTTCAGCCACAGGCCGGGTTCAGGTTTTGATTTGCAGATTGCTTTCATTAAAATTATAAAAGATTTGTGAATCAGAATTTAATGGAGATAAGTGTGTAAAAACAGCCTGACACGAATTAATTGTGTAAAGACTGGTTAATTGTTCCAGAATATTATGAATACTATTTTTCGAATGAATATTAAAATGATAAGAGTTAAAATTCAGCAGAGAATATTGAAATATATGAGAGGCTTATGAGTACAGATTTAACATTTTTCACAAACGAACCGAATGCAGCATTAGTTGACA
>JACNLB010000111.1 GCA_014381755.1 Fidelibacterota bacterium
GTTCAGACCGGAGTATCAGTTCCAATGGATTAGAAGCCCGAACACCTTTTTTAGATAAAGCTTTCGTGAAATATTATCTGTCTATTCCTCCAGAATTAAAACAATTTGATGGTATCAATAGATTGGAAAAATATTTGTTACGGAAAACATTTGATGGTCAAAATATTTTACCGGAAGAAGTATTGTGGCGCAGGAAGTGTGCCTTTTCTGATGGTGTGAGTGCAAAGAAAAAATCTTGGCACCATATCATCCAGGCATTTATTGATCAAAAAATATCGGATGATGAATTCCAAGAGGAAAGTAAAAAGATAAGTCATTGTACACCAGTCTTAAAGGAAAGTTATTATTACCAGAAAGTGTTTGAATCCTATTTTGGAAAAAATGAAAAATTAATTCCACATTTTTGGATGCCGAACTGGACAAATGTTAAAGATCCATCAGCAAGGGAGTTATCAGGTTATCAGGAGTAAATTAAACCATATTAACATTTTTTTCAAAATGAGAAAAAAATGTTGTATCTGATAGAAATCCTCTCGTAACCTTCCCGTCACATTATCCAGTGATGGATAATGTGATAAACTAGAATGAGTATGAAAAATACACTATCAGCAAAACAAATTTACAGCAGCCATATTGATGCGCTCGATTTCAGTATTGATATTGATTCTCTGCAAATTAATGTTTTATTGATTAACCTGCTTATTCTAGTGATTATTGGACTCGCCGTCCAAATCGCCTGACAGATTATTTAAAATAATACAGCAGGTGAAGATGACGGCGGAGACAAATTCCTCCCCCACAATTTCTATATCCTGCCTGTACATATATTCTGTCTGATTTGGTATAAGCGTTTCCATTAGAATAAAAAAATGAAAACATCAATGAGATCAGATACCATAAAAAAGGGTTTTGAACATGCGCCTCACCGCAGTCTTTTGCGGGCAACTGGTGTCATACAGGAAGAGTCCGACTTCGAGCGCCCCTTCATTGGAATTGCCAATTCCTATATTGATCTCATTCCTGGTCATGTCCATCTCCAAGAATTTGGTAAAGTTGCCAAACAAGCCATTCGCGAAGCTGGTGGCGTCCCTTTTGAATTTAACACCATCGGCGTAGATGACGGTATTGCCATGGGGCATATTGGAATGCGATATTCTTTACCCAGTCGAGAATTGATTGCGGATTCGGTGGAAACAGTAGCAGAAGCTCATCGTTTGGATGGACTTTTATGTATTACGAATTGTGATAAAATTGTGCCTGGCATGCTTATGGCCGCTGTTCGTATCAATATCCCAACAGTTTTTGTTTCCGGTGGCCCAATGAAAGCGGGAGAAGTGAATGGGGAAAAAGTTGACCTAATTTCAGTATTTGAAGGGGTGGGAAAGGTAAAGGTAGGGTCACTTTCTGAAATGGAATTAACAGAAATTGAGAAAGCGGGATGTCCAACTTGTGGTTCCTGTTCGGGAATGTTTACCGCTAATTCAATGAATTGTCTCATGGAAGCTCTGGGAATAGCATTACCTGGGAACGGTTCTATTCTCGCTGTGGATAAGGGTCGACTGGAACTTGTGAAGCAAGCCGGAGAAAAAATATTAATGATGGTTGATAATGATATTAAGCCCAGAGATATCATCACGGAAAACTCAATCCGAAATGCATTTGCTTTGGATATGGCCATGGGTGGGAGTACCAATACGGTGCTGCATACTTTAGCAATCGCCCATGAAGCAGGTATTGATTTTGACCTAACAGATCTAAATGAAATTGCAAAGAATACGCCCTTTATATGTAAAGTGAGCCCAGCTACCCCGGATGTCCATATGGAAGATGTGGATCGTGCCGGCGGCATTTCTGCAATATTAAATGAATTATCAAAAAAAGTAGATATTTTGCAATTAGACCTCCCGACAATAACAGGTCAAAGCCTAGGCGAAAATATTGCGGATGCATTTTCCAAAGATAAATCGGTTATAAGGGCGATTGATGATCCCTATTCACAAGAAGGAAGCCTAGTGGTGTTATTTGGGAATTTGGCCCCCGATGGGTCTGTAGTTAAAACAGGTGCTGTAGATTCAAAAATGTTAATTCATTCCGGACCGGCTCGGATTTATGAATCGCAGGAAGAAGCACTCTCCGGTATTATGAATCAGGAAGTGAAAGCCGGAGATGTGGTGGTTATTCGATACGAAGGCCCAAAAGGCGGACCTGGGATGCCGGAAATGTTATCACCAACCAGTGCAATTATGGGCATGGATTTAGGAGATAAAGTTGCACTTATTACTGATGGTCGATTTTCCGGAGGAACACGTGGCGCTTGTATTGGTCATATTTCTCCTGAAGCTGCGGAAAGAGGGCCAATCGCAGCCATTGAAAATGGCGATACAATCCATGTAAACATCCCGGATAAAACTTTGAATGTTGAACTACCTGATGAAGAGATCCAATCCAGATTGGATGCTCTTTCAGAATTTAAACCAAAAATAACAAATGGATATTTGAGCCGGTATGCACGGATGGTTACATCTGCAAATACGGGCGCAGTATTAAAATAAATGGAATTGCTATGAATAAAAGAAAATTATCGGGTGCAGAAATCATATGGGAATGTATTATCAGAGAAGGTGTAGATGTAGTCTTTGGATACCCTGGTGGGACGATTTTACCCACGTATGATGCATTGAACAAATATAAAGATAAGGTGCACCATGTTTTGACACGTCACGAGCAAGGGGCAACTCATATGGCTGACGGTTATGCTCGTGCCAGCGGAAAAGTGGGAGTTGCCATGGCAACTTCCGGCCCCGGCGCTACAAATATGATAACAGGCATGGCGACAGCCATGATGGATTCTTCGCCAATTGTATGTATTACCGGACAAGTTTCCAGCAGTGTAATCGGCAGTGATGCATTCCAAGAGATAGATATAACAGGTGCCGCTATACCTGTAACAAAACATAGTTATTTAGTCATGGATATTGATGAATTGGCACCCACAATAAGAGAAGCATTTTATGTGGCACGTACTGGAAGGCCAGGGCCAGTGTTGATTGATATACCGAAAGATATTCAAAATGATTCAATAGATTATATTTATCCTGAAGATGAATTAATCCTCCCTGGATACCACCCTCCGGAAGATATTTCGGAAGATTATATTTCCAAATTTGCTACCATGGTGAACCAAGCAGAAAAACCGGTTATTTTGGCTGGGCACGGTGTTCTTTTATCTAATGCGTGCATCGAAGTAATGGAGCTTGCTGAAAAATCATCCATACCCATAACTACAACATTACTAGGAATCGGCGGTGTTCCAGATAGTCATCCCCTTGTATTGGGAATGATGGGTATGCATGGTGAATCCTGGGCAAATCATGCTATTCAAGATGCTGATCTTTTGATTGCATGCGGAATGCGTTTTGATGATCGTGTTACAGGTAATTTGAAAACATATTCCCCAAATTCCAAAAAAATCCATATTGAAATTGACCCTTCTGAAATCAATAAAAATGTTAAGGTTGATTTAGCTATACATGCTGATCTTGGTACTGTGTTGAGGCATGTAAATCCCCATATAATAAAATTGGATAGGAAAAAATGGCTAGATATTATTTCGGGTTGGCATCACGATTCAAAACGAAGGGACATTTTAAATATAAAGTCTGACAAATTGCTGGGTGCTCAGGTCATTCGCAAGATTTGGGAAGGAACCAAGGGAGATGCCTTAATTATATCGGATGTGGGTCAGCACCAAATGCTGGAAGCTCAGTATTATAAACATGATGATCCTCGAACATTACTCACTTCTGGTGGTCTGGGAACTATGGGATTTAGTCTGCCGGCAGCTATTGGGGCAAGTTTCCACGAGAAAGACAGGGAAATCTGGGTGATTGTCGGCGACGGCAGTATCCAAATGACAATAATGGAATTGGGAACTGCAATGCAGGAAAATGCCAATATTAATATTGCTATTATTAATAATGGTTACCTTGGTATGGTTCGGCAATGGCAGCAAATGTTTTATGATTCCCGTTATGCCGAAACGCCGATTTCCAGCCCCAATTATGTAAAATTAGCCGAAGCGTATGGAATGAATGGTTATCGTGTTGATTCCTTAGAAAATGTTATACCAACTATGGAAAAAGTACGGAAAAATTCAGGACCGTCACTTATAGAATTTAAAGTTGAAGAACATGAAATAGTTTACCCCATGGTTCCCGCTGGAGCGGATCTTCATGAAATGATTCAAAGACCATGGGATGAGGTTAATAATAATGGTCAAAAACAAGAAAAGGAAAAAGTTAAATGAAACAAACATTAATTACTCTTGTGGAAGATAAACCTGGGGTATTAAATCGCATTTCCAGTTTATTTCGTCGCAGAAACTTTAATATTGAAAGTCTTGTTGTAGGTCATAGTGAAACATCTGGTGTGAGTCGTATGACAATTGTAGCAAACGAACCAGAAGCAAGCAAAAGAGGAAATATTTATTTCAACCTCTTAAAATTAGTCAATGTAATTGCTGTAAAAGATGTATCAAAACTTCCGTGTATATCTAGAGAATTTATATTAATTAAAATCAATATAGGTCCGGATCAGCTTAATGAAGTAAATGCTATTGTAAAACAACATGGTGCAAGAATTGTTGATATGGGAACTGAAACATTAATCGTAGAAGCAACAGACGAAGAGTCAACCATTAACAAATTAATATCAGTTTTACAACCATATGAAATCACTGAGATTGTACGAACAGGGGAAATTGCGATGCGGCGTGGGAAAACACATAAAGTCAGCTCTGAAAAAATAAATGCAAAAGTAGGAGATATTAGTTGGAAACCAGAACATATCAGTTCTTATCAAAATTAATGAGCAGTAAAAAAGGAAAAAAACATGAAGCAAACATTGATCGTTTTTGTACAGGATGAACCGGGTGTATTGAGTAGGATATCCAGCCATATCCGCAAGCGAAATTTTAATATTGAGAGCTTGGTAGCTGGACGAACGGAAAAGAAAGGTATTACCCGAATGACTGTTGTTTTGAATGAACCCGATAAGACCAAACAGCAATTTGTAGTAAATAGTCTTAAACAGCTAATCGATGTATATGATGTCATCGATGCTACTGAAATTGACAGTTTTATTAGGGAATATGCTCTGGTAAAAGTCGCTGTTAATGAAGATGGCAAAGATGAAGTTATAAAAATCATTGAACAAGTGCATTGTAATGTAATTGATGGAAATGAAGATGCTATGATTCTCGAACTGACAGGTTATGAAAAAGAAGTAGAGTCTGCCATCAAAGCACTGGAAAAATATGAAGTCCTGGAAATTGTACGATCAGGGGAAATGGCTATGGTTGCAGGGAATTTTGTGGCCCACAAACCGGAATTGACTAAGTCAGAACTAAACTGGTCTACCTCTCGTATCTTGGAATCTTTTTAACAGAAATTGGAATGAATAAAACGGAGAAATAATGAAAGAATTAAATATTAACGGATATACCGAAACGATTATTGAACGTTCGGATTATCCACAAGAAAAATGCAAAGAAATTTTAGATAATGAAGTGACTGCAATTCTTGGCTATGGTCCTCAAGGGTTTGGTCAAGGTATGAACATGCGCGATCAGGGATTTAATGTCATACTCGGTTTACGCCGTGGATCCAGTTGGGAAAAGGCATTGAAAGATGGATGGGTTGAAGGTGAAAATCTATTCGAAATTGCTGAAGCAGTTCAACGTGGAACTATCATACAATTTCTTCTTTCAGATGCTGGGCAAATACAGGCTTGGTCTACGGTGAAAGAAAACTTGAATGAAGGCGATGCTCTTTATTTTTCCCATGGATTCGGTATCGTATTTCATGAAGATACGGGTATTATTCCCCCGGACAATGTAGATGTTATTCTCGTTGCACCCAAAGGAAGCGGTCTAACTGTACGTACACATTTTCAAGCGGGGCGTGGGATTAATTCTTCTTTTGCAATTCACCAGGATTTTACTGGAAGAGCAAAAGAGCGGTGTGTTGCCACTGCTTTTGCTATAGGGTCTGGGCATTTATTTGAAACGACATTTGCCAAAGAAGTTCATAGTGATTTAACGGGTGAGAGGTGTGTTTTAATGGGGCTGCTTCAGGGTGCCTTTTTAGCACAATATGAAGTATTGCGAGAGCACGGTCATTCTCCATCTGAAGCCTATAATGAAACCATTGAAGAAGCTTTACAAAGTCTTTATCCATTGGTGGCAGAAAATGGGATGGATTGGATGTATGCCAATTGTTCCACAACTGCACAAAGGGGCGCTTTGGACTGGGCACCAAAATTTCGCGATAGCTTAAAGCCGGTTATTGAAGAGTGTTATCAAAAAGTGTTAAGCGGCGAGGAAGCACGGCGTTCCATTGAGTCCAATTCCAAACCGGATTATCGCGAAACACTGGATAAAGAACTTTCGGAAGTCAATAACCAGGAAATGTGGATCGCTGGCAAGGAATTGCGTCAACTACGTCCGGAAAATCTTTAAAACTTTGTATAATTAAGGAAGAAATGAATAATCAAAAATCATATAAACTGGCTGTTTTGCCAGGTGACGGTATAGGCCCTGAAGTGATGGCCTCTGCTTTGGGAGTCTTGGATGCGGTTGGAGATCACTACAATCTGAATTTTGAATTGCAGACCGAATTGGTTGGCGGCGCTTCTTTGGATCAATGCGGTGACCCCATCACAGATGAAGTCTTGGATATTTGCAAAGGATCTGATGCAGTCCTTTTAGGAGCCGTTGGTGGATCGAAATGGGATAATTTTTCACAGGAGAAGAAACCAGAAAAAGGGTTATTGAGATTGCGGGAATCATTGGGTTTGTTTTCCAATCTTCGTCCTGCCACGATTTATGCACCACTTGCAGATGCATCCTCCTTAAAAAGAGATGTGATTATAGGATCCGATGTGATGGTAGTTCGGGAATTAACAGGTGGAATTTATTTTGGCGAGCCCCGTGGTCATGATGATCAAGGGGGATTTAATACATTACGATATAAAAAATATGAAGTAGAACGGATTGCAAAAGTTGCATTTGAATTGGCCCGTAAACGGAATGGACATGTTACATCGGTAGACAAAGCGAATGTATTAGATAGCTCACAATTCTGGCGAAATGTGGTCCACGAAGTTCACCAAGATTATAAAGATGTTCCATTATCGGATATGTATGTAGATAATGCTGCCATGCAGTTAGTTCGTGACCCGAAACAATTTGACGTGATTGTTACCCAAAATATGTTTGGGGATATTTTAAGTGATATTACCGCAATGATTACGGGCAGTCTTGGGATGTTGCCATCTGCCAGTGTCGGTGAGAACCATGCCATGTATGAACCGGTTCATGGAACGGCTCCAGAGATTGCCGGACAAAATAAAGCAAATCCCATTGCCATGATCGGATCTGTAGCCATGATGTTGGAGATTACCATGAACTTGCCCCGAGCAGCCCGTCAATTGAATGCAGCCATTGAATCAGTTCTAGAGACAGGTTACAGAACAATGGATATTGAAACCAGTGATTCAATCATTGTTTCGACAAGTGAAATGCGGGATCATATTATCCAAGCTTTTGAAAAAAGGGTAGGTCAGGTTGTATCTGAAACTTCTTATGAACTTGTAAAGGAAAAAGGATGAGCGAAAAAATTATCATTTTTGATACCACTCTACGAGACGGAGAACAGGCTCCCGGTGCATCTTTAAATGTGTTTGAAAAAGTAGAAATAGCCAAACAGCTGGAACGTCTAAACGTGGATGTGATAGAAGCGGGCTTTCCTGTTTCATCTCATGCACAATATGAAGCAGTGCAGCGAATTGCCGATTCAATTGATGCCATCATAACCGGATTAGCCCGAACGGTTGAAACAGATATTGATGCTTGTTCCAAAGCATTGAAAAGTGCAAAACGGTCTAGGATCCATACGTTTATCGGTACGTCTGATATCCATCTCTTGGGAAAATTTGGGGCGGAGCGATATGGTAAATCATTACAGGATAAAAGGAAAACTATTTTACATATGGCCTGTGATGCTGTCCAGTATGCCAAGACGTTTACTGATGATGTAGAATTTTCCCCGGAAGATGCGGGCCGGACAGATATTGGATACTTATCCGAAATAGTGGAAGCAGTCATTGCCGTTGGCGCAACAACCGTGAATATCCCAGATACAACCGGCTACACCATGCCGGAAGAATTTGGCGCAAAGATTGCAGAATTAAAATCGCGCGTTAGCAATATTGACCAAGCTGTAATTAGTGTTCATTGCCATAATGATTTAGGTCTTGCTGTTGCAAATTCACTTTTTGCTGTAGCCAATGGTGCCCGGCAGGTAGAATGCACCATTAACGGAATTGGGGAACGTGCAGGAAATGCCAGCATGGAAGAATTTGTTATGGCTTTAAATGTAAGATCCAATTTTTGGGATTTTCATACAGATATTAATACGAAAGAAATTTACAATTCCAGTCGGATGGTCTCCGGATTTACAGGAATGCTGGTTCAGCCAAATAAAGCAGTAGTTGGCGAAAATGCTTTTGCCCATGAATCTGGGATTCACCAGGATGGTATGTTGAAAAACAGGGATACATATGAAATTATGACCCCGGAATCCGTTGGAATCATACATAATAAAATTGTTCTGGGTCGTCATTCAGGCCGTCATGGACTTTCAGCACGATTAAAGGCGCTGGGCTATGAAGTAAGCGACGATAAAATGGGGAATATCTATGAACGATTTGTAGTATTAGCAGATAAGAAAAAAGAAATATTTGATGAAGATTTAAGAGTCTTAATGGGAGATGAAGCAGAAAGCGAAATCGGATATTATACATTGGATTATCTCCACGTTAATTTGGGAACTACCACTATTGCAACCGCTACGGTTCGAATCAAAACAGAAGAAAAAATGCATGAAGAATCTGCCACCGGTGACGGTCCTGTTGATGCCTGTTTCCGTGCCATTAATCGTGCCATAAATTTTCAGGAAAAAGCAAAATTGGAGCATTATCAAGTTCGATCTGTTACAGCAGGAAAAGGTGCCCAAGGTGAAGTGACTGTCCGTTTAAAGATCCGGGGGAGCGCCTATACAGGAAAAGGTGTTTCCACTGACACGATCAGAGCCAGCGCAAAAGCATATTTGCAGGCGCTTAATCATTATGAATCCTTGAAAAATATGGACAATGTTTTCGAAGAAATCACTGAAACAGTTTAATCAATGAACGGAAAAACGTTATACGATAAACTCTGGGATAGCCACCTTGTACGGGAAAATGAAGATGGAACCAGTCTACTATATATTGATCGGCAATTGATCCATGAAGTGACTTCTCCACAAGCATTTGAAGGGATGCGTTTAGCAAATCGTCCTTTATGGCGAACCGAAGCAAATGTAGCTGTTCCGGATCATAATATTCCGACTAAAGATCGAGATGAAGGTATCGAAGATCCCATTTCAAAATTGCAAGTTGATACATTGGATGAGAATTGTGAGTCATTTCAAATTAAAGAATTCAAAATGTCTGATCCAAATCAGGGTATTGTTCATGTTATCGGCCCAGAGCAGGGATTAACTCTTCCCGGAATGACGATTGTTTGTGGCGATTCTCACACGTCCACTCATGGCGCTTTAGGCGCTTTGGCATTTGGAATTGGTACTTCTGAAGTTGAGCATGTATTGGCAACCCAATGTTTGATTCAGCAAAAATCAAAAAATATGCTTATCAATGTGAAGGGTGAATTAAGAGAAGGTATCACCGCAAAAGATTTAATTTTATTTATAATCGGTAAAATTGGAACAGCAGGTGGTACAGGATATGCAATTGAATTTGGCGGTGACGTAATTAAATCATTATCCATGGAAGGGCGAATGACCATTTGTAACATGACCATTGAAGCTGGCGCAAGAGCGGGTTTAATTGCGGTGGATCAAACAACTCTGGACTATGTAAAAGGGAAACCATTTTCTCCAAAAGGAGAATTGTGGGGCCAAGCATGTGAATATTGGGAAACATTACAAAGCGATGAAAATGCTGCATTTGACAAAACGATAGAAATTGATGCTGGTGATATAAACCCAATGGTCACTTGGGGCACATCTCCTGAATTAGTTGTGGATATTGAAAGTGATATACCTACATCAGAAAATGGGAAATTTCAACCAGCATTGGATTATATGGGTTTGGATCAAGGAACCGCTATCAAAGATATTGCTTTAGATAAGATTTTTATTGGTTCCTGTACAAATTCCAGAATTGAAGATTTAAGGGAAGCGGCTAAAGTAGTTGATGGTAAAAAAGTATCAGATTCAATCAAATTGGCTATGGTTGTTCCTGGATCCTGCCCTGTAAAAGAGCAGGCTGAAAAGGAAGGGTTGGATAAAATTTTTCTGGATGCAGGATTTGAATGGCGTGATCCCGGCTGCTCCATGTGTTTGGCTATGAATGCGGACCGTTTAGAATCTGGTGAGCGTTGCGCTTCCACATCGAATCGCAATTTTGAAGGTCGACAAGGTCAGGGTGGACGGACACATTTGGTGAGTCCTGCCATGGCTGCCGCTGCTGCAATAAAAGGCCATTTTGTGAATGTTGCCAAAGGCGATTGGGAAAATTAAAATGGACAAATTTTATACATTCACTGGAATTGTTGCTCCCTTAGATCGAGATAACATTGATACAGATGCAATTATTCCAAAACAGTTTTTAAAATCAATACACCGGACTGGATTTGGCCCCAATCTATTTGATGAATGGCGATACTTAGATCATGGTGAGCCGGGTCAGGATTGCAGCAACCGACCACTGAATCAAGATTTTGTATTAAATCGGAATCCTTATCAAAAGGCATCAATTTTATTAACACGTGAAAATTTTGGTTGTGGCTCAAGTCGTGAACATGCACCATGGGCATTGATAGGTTTTGGTTTTAAAACAATAATTGCAGAAAGTTTTGCAGACATTTTTTATAACAACTGCTTCAAGAATGGCATCCTACTTATCACATTGGCCAAAGAACAAATTCAATCTCTTTTTGAAAAAACTGAATCCGAAAATGAATTTACTTTAGCAGTGAATTTGGAAAATCAGGCGCTTATAGATTCACGAGGCAATATGACCCCTTTTGAAATTGAATCATTTCGCAAAGACGCATTAATGAATGGGCTGGATGAAATTGGACTGACTTTGTCCCATGAAGAAGAAATAAAAACATTTGAGAAAAACCACCTGCAAAAACACCCTTGGCTATTTACAACATGATGAAAAACCCATTAAAAAAGATTGAATTATTTGACACAACACTTCGAGATGGAACTCAAGGTGAAGGCGTTAATCTATCCGTTGATGATAAATTACGAATTGCAAAAAAATTAGATGATTTTGGAATCAATATTATAGAAGGCGGATGGCCCGGCAGTAACCCTCGGGATCAAGAATTTTTTAAGCGGTATAATGAATTAAATCTAAAACAAGCTCAAATTTGTGCATTTGGGTCCACTGCCCGTTGGCCTGACAAAATTGAATCAGACTCAAATTTAAATGCCCTTTTAGAAGCGAATACACCTATCATAACAATTTTTGGTAAAACGTGGCAGCTGCATTCAGAAAAGGGTCTTGGGTTAGAAGAAGATGAAAATGCTAAACTTATTGAAAAGTCGGTGGCCTTTTTAGTCAAAGAAGGTAAACGTGTTATTTTTGATGCTGAACATTTTTATGATGGCTATAAAACATCTCCATCTTTTGCATTAAACATGTTAGAAGCTGCTGAAAAGGGCGGCGCGGATACATTAGTATTATGTGATACGAATGGTGGCTCAATGCCGGAATTTATTCAGGAAGCTACACGTGCCGTTGTTCAAAAGTTTGAATCTCGAATTGGTGTTCACGCTCATAATGATGGCGGCTTAGCAACAGCCAATACATTGGCAGCGGTCATGGCAGGTGTAACACATGTTCAAGGGACAATTAATGGTGTAGGTGAACGGTGCGGTAATGCAAATTTGGGGACGATTATTCCCAATTTGATCTTAAAAATGAATCGCCAAATGCAATCCGAAATTGATTTAGAAAAATTGACTTCTTTAACGCATTTTGTTTATGAGCTCATGAATTTACATCCCGATGACCAGGCGCCTTATGTAGGGAAATCAGCTTTTGCTCATAAGGGTGGAATTCATGTAAGTGCTGTTATGAAAGACAGCCGAATGTATGAGCATATTGACCCGGAAAAGGTGGGGAGTCATCAACGTGTTCTTGTTTCGGATCTCTCTGGACAAAGTAATATCAGATTTAAAGCAGATGAACTAAATGTTGAATTAAACGGTGATAAACAATTAACCAAAGATTTGGTTAAACAGATTAAATTTTTAGAACATGAAGGCTATCAATTTGAAAGTGCAGAAGCATCCTTTGAACTCATATTGCAAAAAAGAAAGGGCGCATATAAACCATTTTTTGAAGTATTGGATTCACGTGTCCATGTAAATTATGATAAAGATGGCCATAGCAGTGCAGATGCAATGCTAAAAGTAAAAGTAAATGGTGAAATTGAACATACTGCCGCTGATGGCAACGGTCCTGTTAATGCCTTGAATAATGCAATCAAGAAAGCATTGGTTCGATTTTTTCCGGAACTTGAGCAGGTAAAACTTACAGATTATAAAGTTCGAGTTTTGAATGAACAGGATGGCACCAGCGCAAAAGTCCGTGTATTAATTGAAAGTTCCGATGGCAAGGAAAGTTGGTCAACCATTGGCGTGTCTGAAAATATAATTGAAGCAAGTTGGGAAGCTTTGCGGGACAGTTTTAATTACCGTTTATTTAAAAATCAAAATACGAATAAAGAGCCTTCGTTGATTGAAGTATAAGTTTTACTTTTCTATAAAGTACTATTTCTATTATAAGTCTTAATTTCCGCTCCGAATTTTCTAAGTGTTAAAGTGAAAACGTATTCGTGTGTGAACGGTACATGGACACATCCGCA
>JACNLB010000052.1:0-11174 GCA_014381755.1 Fidelibacterota bacterium
TGTAGATGTTTTCAATACAATTAATCCTTTATTGAAACATAGTTTAACAAGCTCGTCTGTTTCGGTATCTGCCGGTTCTTTTGTCTTAAGATCCCGAACTAATTCTATGGCTACCATGCAACCCAATCCTCGTACATCACCTATAATAGAATATGTCTTTTTCATTTCAATAAATCTGTCTATAGCAATTTGACCTAATTCCTGGGCATGCTTCATGAAGCCTTTTTCTTTCATCATGCCCAACGTAGCCAGAGCTGCACTGCAGGCTATGGGGTTACCTCCATAGGTTCCACCCAACCCACCGATTTCAGGGGTATCCATAAGCTCTGCTCTCCCGGTTACTGCTGATATGGGCATGCCGGCTCCTAATGATTTTGCCATAACAATCAAATCTGGCTCAATACTCATATGTTCTGATGCAAAAAATTTGCCAGTTCTACCAAAGCCAGATTGAACTTCATCGACGATAAATATGATATTTTCTTTTTCACATATTTTCTTCATTACTTGTAAAAATTCTGGTGGCGGGGATATAAAACCTCCTTCACCCAATACAGGTTCAACTATCACAGCAGCAACTTTATCAGCCGCCACGTGGGTTTTGAATATACTTTCAAGAGCATGGCCGCAATGAACGTCGCAGGAAGGGAATTCCATATTGTACGGGCAACGGTAACAATTACTGTATGGAATGCGATATAATTCCGGTGCAAACGGTCCAAAACCGTATTTATAGGGTTTCACTTTACTGGTAAGACTCATGGTTAATAATGTTCGGCCATGGAATGCATGATCAAAACAAATGATTGCAGGCCTTCCTGTGGCATATCGAGCAATTTTAATCGCATTTTCTACTGCTTCTGCTCCTGAATTGAAAAAAATAGTCTTTTTAGGGAAATCCCCGGGCGTCAATTGATTCAATTCCTCCGCAAGTTCAATGTAGGGTTCGTACATTGCCACCGTAAAACAAGAATGGATCAATTTCTCTGCTTGTTTTTGGATAGCATCAACAACTGGTTTAGGTGTATGACCAACATTTAATACACCGATTCCTCCGGCAAAATCCAAGTATCTATTTCCATCAATATCCCATACTTCTGATCCTTTAGCATGATCGATGAAAATGGGCGTTACTGATTTTGGACCTCTTGGTATGGCAGCATCACGGCGATCCAATAATGCTGATGTTTTTTCTGTCTTATTCATAATTCAAAATCCCTTAATTAGAATTTTACCAGTTCTTTTATTTTGGTTTTTTATATATTGAAAAAGTTTGTTTGTTTGCTTTGAATGCTTTTAATGGTGTTGAAACACCGGCTATGCCTACGTCTCGAAGAGTGCGGACATGGTCGAAATCGATGAGAGCAGTCTGCATGCAAGGGCCTTCACCATTCTGTTGCAAAATGAGTCCTTCAGGATCTACAACCATTGAACCACCTACGCCACCAAAACCAGCGCCATTACAGGAAACAACATAACATTGTTGTGTAATTGCAGTTGCCTGAACAATGACCTTCTCTTGGATCCTGTCACCCGTAGTTGTGGCAGTCGGAACAACAATTAATTCAGCACCTAACAAAGCTAATTCACGAGCACATTCCGGAAACCATATATCATAACAAATCAGTACTCCAATTTTACCAATTCCTTCAATTTCAAAAACAAATGGCTTATCTCCTGGTTGAGACTTTTCATAAGGTATCCAAGGGTATCTTTTACGATAAACACCAACAATGTTTCCTTTGGGATTAATTACGGGTGTTGAGTTATAGACATTTTTCCCTTCAATTTCATACATACTCCCCGGTATTAGCCAAATATTATATTTTTTTGCCCAATGAGAAAAAGTGCCTGTTAATTCACCGGGGATTTTTTGTGCACGTTTTTTCAATTCACTACCCCCCAATCCTGAAGCGGCTAATTCTGGAAATATAACCATTCCTATCTGTGGAAATACTTTTTGAATATATTGTAAATAATCTTCCATAGTTTCCAGATTAGAATCCATTTTAAGTTGACCGTACATTTGTATAGCAGCGATATTAAGATGTGAGTTCATTACGCCTCCGTTTGTTTTTGTGGTTGAAGAAAACATGCTGTTTTCCTTCCTGAATCTACATGTATTAATTTTGGTGTTTCATCTGCACAATGAGATAGTTTTACAGGACAATGAGGTTCATAAAGACAACCATTTTTTTGATTTAGATAATTAAGATTTATTTTTTCAATATCATCAGATTGTTTTTCATCAAATGAAGATGAAAATAATTGCTTCGAATAAGGGTGTAATTGTTGATTAAATAAATCAACCGCTCTACTCTCTTCGACAATTTGTCCTTGATATAAAACCACTATACGATGAGACAAATACATTACAACCGGCAAGTCATGGGAAATGAAAATGTAAGTAAGATCGTTTTGCTCCTGTAAATCTTTGAGTAGATTTAAAATTTGAGCTTGAACGGACACATCCAAAGCTGAAGTGGGTTCATCAAGAATAATTAATTTGGGATTGGAAATCAATGCTCTGGCAATTGCCACACGCTGCCGTTGACCGCCCGATAAAGCGTGGGGATATTTCTTCAATAAATCCTGGCTTAATTGCACTTGATTAAAAACGTGATTGACCCGTTTATTAATTTCTAGGCTATTATAATCTTGAATAATTACCAACGGTTCTGCAATCGAGTTAAAAATACTCATTCGAGGATTCAGTGAACTCCATGGATCCTGAAATACGGAACTTATGGATCTGTAAAATTTATCTTCTAGATTATTGCCATTTTCATCCATTATTTGGATATGACCGGAATCTTGTTCCAGTATACCCAATGCAATTCTGGAAAGGGTTGTTTTTCCGCAACCTGATTCTCCGATGATTCCCAATGTTTCACCTTTATTTACAACTAATGAAACATTATCCAGAGCTTTTACGTCTGATTTACCATCTCGATAGGTTTTTGAAATATTGGTAAGTGTTATTAAGGGTGAATTCATTGCGGTAATTTGTTTTCTTCCGAAAAATGATGACATAAAACCTGTGAACCATTCGAGTCTTTAAACAATTGAGGTGTTATAGATTTACATATTGCTATAGCATCTGCACAGCGAGGTTCAAATCGGCAGCCGCTTTGCTGAATATTACGTGATGGTGGAGATCCTTCAATTGGAATTAACCGTTTATTTTCTCCTGTTGGTAATGCATTAATTAATCCTTTCGTATAAGGATGTTTTGGTTTGTGTAAAATGTGATCAGCATCGGCATTTTCAACTATTGCACCGTTATACATAACAGCAATTCTATCGCAACGATTCCCCATGAGTTTTAAATTATGAGAGATAAGCAGCACAGAAATATTAAACTCTTTTCTAAGTTCATCAATCATATCCAAAGTATACGATTTTAAAGAAGCATCCAAGGCTGTTGTGGGTTCATCTGCTATTAACAAATCGGGCTTAAGGGACATGGCAATCGCAATCATTAATCGCTGCATTTGTCCACCGGAAAATTGGTGAGGGTAGCGCTGGAATACTTCCTCTGGTGAATCCAATCGGACACGTTCTATCCACTCCAACGCTAATTTTCGAGTTTGTTGATTATCGAAACTATACCGTTTATTTAGGATGGCCATAAATTGTTTACCGATGCGATGAACTGGATTCAAAGCTCTTGAGGGATCTTGAAAAATCATTGCAATATTTTTACCTCTCAAAGACGCCCTTTTAGAACCAGTCACATCCTGTCCTCGAAACCAAATAGAACCGCTTTTTATCTTACCATTACCCGGCAATAAGTCTAGTAGAAGCCAAGCAGTCATACTTTTACCACATCCTGTCTCACCTATTAAACCCATGACCTCCCCTTGAATAATATTTAACGTAATATTATCCAATACCGTAAATGGATCGCCATTGGGAAGAAGATCAACAGAAACATGTTTAATTTTTACAAGAGGTACGTTCATTTGTCCTCGATGAAATTCGGATTTAGGATTTCACGCAGACCATCACCAATCAGGTTAAAGGATACGACTGTTACAAGGATAAATAGCCCGGGAAAAGTAACGGTCCACCATTGATCAAGAAAATGTGCTCTTGCCTGGGTAATCATCAATCCCCATTCGACTTGTGGCGGATGAGCACCCAGTCCTATGAATGATAATCCTGCTGCTACCAAAATGGCATATCCTGCATCAATGCTGGCTTGAACAATAATAGGCGGCAGACTATTAGGTAAAATATGTTTAATAATGATATGCGTTGAACTACCACCAAATGAACGGGAAGCCAATACATAATCTTGATTTTTTAGAACAATTGCCTGAGAGCGGGCTATCCTTACATACCAAGGGAACCATGAAATTGCAATACCGATAATTATATTATTTAGTGATGGTCCAAGAGCAGTGGTAATTACAAGTGGAAGAACCAGTGGTGGAAAAGCCAAAAATCCATCAACAATGCGCATGATGATTTCATCAATCCATTTACCTTTCATTCCAGCTATAAGTCCTAATGGAGTTCCAATAAACATGGCAAGAATAACGACTCCAAATCCTACCCTCAAAGAAGATAACGCTGCCCTGACTGTCAAGGTAAAAATATCCCTGCCTGCAGCATCGGTTCCAAAATAATGAGAGAATGAAGGTGATAAATTACTCTCTTCAAAATGGACAGCTCCCCGAATATCATCTCCATAAGGTGATAAACAGGGTATGAGTAAACTCATCAGGATTAGTATACATATAAATAAACCGGGCAAGAGAATGCTTCTTTTTAATTCCAGGATTTTAATAGAAGAAGACAAATTATAACCTTACTCTTGGGTCCAGGAAGAAATACAAAATATCAATTACAAAATTTAAAAAAATATACGTTCCGGCATAAATCAGTGTTACACCAATAATTGAGGGGAAATCATTGGTAAGGATCGAAAGAACACCGAATTGCCCCAAACCAGGCCAGTCAAATATAGATTCCACCAAAAATGTCCCGCCTAATAATAATCCGTAACTCATGCCGATTACTGTAACAGTAGGAATTAATGTGTTTTTATACATAAGATTTTTTAATATTTGGAAAGGCGTAAAACCATATGTTAAAAATGTGGTGAAGTGTGGTTCCAGCATCGATTCCAACATGGCAGAACGGGAAACTCTAATCACAATTCCAATCACGGCAAATGCCAATGTAATGGCAGGCAGAAAGATATGGGACAAAATATCAATTATTAATTCTCCATTTCCAGAAATGAGACTATCCAGTATAAATAAACCTGAATTCACTGGCAAGTTTGCTTCAGCAAATAAATACCCTGTCACTCTTCCCTGTAAAGGAAGCCAACCTAATACTCCAAAAAATATGAGCTGCAATAACATTCCTAACCAGAATATTGGCATAGCAATACCCATATAACCAGTTATGCGAATTGATTTATCAGCAAGACTGTTTGACCTGTATGCAGCATATAGTCCCATTGGGTAGCCCAATAAGATTGCAAGAATCAACGCAATAGTAACCAATTCAAACGTTGCTGCAAATCTATTTGCGAGTTCCATTGTTACAGGCTGTTGCGTACGCAGTGACATGCCTAAATCTCCATGGAGTAATCCTTTGAAATATTTTAAAAATTGTACCGTAATTGGCTGGTCAAAACCCAAAATTTTACGACCATACTCCAATTGTTCTTGGGTTGGATGTTCTCCAACCCACATAGCGACAGGATCACCAGGGAGTGTTCTGGTTATAAAAAAAATGATCAGTAATACAGCAAAAAGTACGACCCCCATCAACATGATTCGTTTTAGGATATATTTAATCATCCGGACCGTACAAGATTATAAAATAGTAAAGTATTGTAAGCAGGGTTTCCACGGATGCCGTGGATATTTTCATTATAAACTGCCCAAATCTGTAGATCGGCAACAGGAATAGCTACACAATCCTCAATTAATTTATTTTGAATTTCTTTATATATTTTTCGGGCTCGTTCCGGGTTTAATGCTTCATTTTTCCATGCCACACCAATTAATGAATCCACTTTTGCATTACTGTAATGCGCAAGATTAAATAACGGAGGGTCTTGAGTAAAATATAATCCATAGAACCAATCGGATGGTGATGCGTATGCTGGCCACCAAGCCATGGAAATGATATTGGGTGCAGTATCGATATATTTTGCCCGCTCCCATATTGCTGACCACAATCCAGGTTGAATGTGCATTTTAATTCCAATTTTCCTCAAATTATCCAACAGCATGAGAGACGTAAGATGATACTCTTCAGAAGTAGATACATATGAAAAACTGATTTCAGGATTATTATCAACCAAGTCTGCTTCATTTAACAAATATTGGGCATATTTTAAATCATATTCTATAAGGCTATCAGGTTGGGATGCAAGTGGTACTGTTGCCGGAATAAATCCAACTGGATATGTAGCTACATCTTTATACACATAACGTAAGATGGTTTTACGATCAAAAGCTGCAGCTATAGCACGACGAACATTAATATCATTTGTGGGGTATTTTTTGGTATTCAATAGATAAAAATGGTTTACCCATCCCGGTAGAATATCAACTTTGACACCGTGTGCTTCTTGTAGTGATGATAATAATTGAATTGGTATTTGGGTTACGTAATCTGCTTGATTATTTTTGATCATTTGTATTCGCGTTGATGCTTCAGAAACCACTCTAATATTAACTTTACTAAAATAATTTTGTTGCGGCCAACCTCGCCAATATCCATCAAATTTTTCCAATCGTATTTCACCATTGCGTATCCACTTTTTTAAATAGTATGGCCCAGTACCTCCATCATAACCGTTTCTCAATGAGTCTTTAGGAATCTCTACAATCCGTGGTGAATACATCCATGCACCGTACTGTGAACTAACAATTCTATCGAGGGGTACCGGCTCATCCAAAAGAAATGTTACTTGATATGTATTATCTATCTGTACTTCTCTAACCGCATTCCATATATAACTTGCACCTCTACCCAAAGATTTATTTCGATCAACAACAAATTTTACTGATTCAGCATTAAAATCCTCACCATCATGGAATTTGACTCCTTTGCGTAATTGAAATGTCCATCGACGTCCATCGACCGATTGCTTGTAGGAAGTTGCTAAACCGGGAATAAAAACCGGCTCATCACCAGTTGCATCGTACCAAAGAAGCAATTCATACATATTGGAAAGTGGAAGAACTTCCAAACTGAAAGCAGTCCCGGGGTCCCAATCCTTAACATCATCGTACGTAACAAAAACAAACGTATTGGGTTCTCGCTCTTTGCGATGATCTTTGCTACATGAAACCAAAAGCAACAACATCGCACCATACCAAAGAGCTATAAATATTTTTCTATTCATAGTGATTCTGTAACATAATATTGATGTTACTCTTAACTAATTTCGAGATTATAATATTATGGATGTTCAATCCAAACTTGATCCATAGCCCAATATATAATTGCTGAAGAAAATGGCCAAGCGATTGGTTGACTGACACGTTTGACTTCCGGATGACATCCGGTTATAAAATAAAAACCATCTCCATATGGATTCAATAATGCCATAATCTCACCATTATGGCCATAACGAGCTAAAACATGAGCATCTGATGACAGTTGTCCCATAGGTTGATAGTAGGCACCTCCATAATACAGCATCGCCATCGTATCCGGTAAATCAGACAACGGTTCAAATTCGTTATTTATATCAATGTCCGTATATGTATACGAAGGCCACGGAGCTAATTCATTCAAAGGTCCAACAGCAGATCCTTCAAAAAAATTCAATGGATTATCATAATGTACATTTTCCCAAATAGTTGAATCTGATGCGTAATATCCACCGGCACAACTACCGACATATAAGCCGCCTTTATCAATTAACTGTTTAATATTCTCTTCTCCTTGAGCATTGATCACATTTTTATAATCTCCTGCCCAACCGCCTGGCATCCAGATGGCTTTAAAGTAGGGAAATAGTTCTGTCGAGTTGATATAATCCTGCGATACTGTTATCCAGGTTATTCCCATGTCATTTAACAGATTTTTTTCGTTTACCAAACCTTCAGCCCAAGATCCCTGTCCATCATATAAAACAAAATCGGCAATAACTGTATAAAAGGTATCTCTCTGTCCAATAGTGAACCCTATTTGATCATAAATCCTTAAATCAAAAATATAAGGAAGTCCTGGTGATAATTCAGAAATAGTTACTTCTCCAATTTCTGAAAATTGATCAACGATTACAGAATCCAGTAACGGTTCTTCAAAACCATAATATACAACAGCCTCTACCTCTTCATTTGCTGTCCAACTGATTGTAATACTATTCTGTCTACGTTGAATAGAATGCATATCTAAAATGAATTCCGGTGGTTCCATATCATCTTGGAAATATGTAACAAACTGTCTGCTTTCGCTGGTCGCCCGGTTGTCATGTTCATCCCAACCCGTTACCCTATACGTGTAAAGAGAAGTATCCTGTAAATTATTCAGAATAACAATATGATCTGTTGCATACTGATCAGAATTACCGGATTCCTGAGTAAAAAGACTGTCCAATCCATATTGCACAATACCTGTAGCCAGTTCATCCCAAGACCAACTTATAGAAACAGACGTCCCACTTATATATTCCTCACTGGGATGAACTGTTAATTCAGGAGAAGTATTATCGCTATTGTTTTCAGTTTGATCATCACATCCAATTAATAGGAAAAGTATAAACCACTGAAATATGATTGGAAATTTGTATGAGTTAAAAAACATGAGCGTTTTCGACTATTTAATGCCTTTCTAAAATTATTAAGTATTTTACCGATTGTAAAATAATATGACATATCACATTTTCAAATAAGTAAATAATTTTCCTATACGAAATATACCGTTGACTAAACTCTCGATTTTAAGCTAAATTATTTGATCAAAATCTGATTGTTTTACACATTACATAAATTTATTAAACACTCAAGAGGTTATAGAATGAAGAAATTGTTAAAATCATTATTCATCTTTCTTTTTATTTCTTTGGCAAATAGCCAAACATACGAAAATAATTTTACTCACGTCTGGCAAGACCTATCATGGGGTGAAGGTGGTTATTTTCCTGCCAGTTCAATAATTTCCATGGAAGGGCCATTTGATTCTGATGGTGACGGTCAGAAAGAATTTCTTATTTCCTCCAGTTGGACGGGTTCTATTGGGAACGATATGGGTATTTATGAAGTGGTTGATGACGATTCTCTTGAATTAATTTGGTACGTTGACCTAATTAACTATGGGATTAATCTTCCCAGTAATGTTTCTAAAGCAACGACTGCAGACTTGGATAATGATGGATTATTAGAAATATTACTCATCATAGATGTTTCACCAGATAACTTAAATGATGTTGGTGATCAGGGAACAGGTTATGATAGTTTCTCCGTTTGGGAATTTGATTCAACAACCGGTTCCTTTCCTTCAACACCTACTACAACGTGGGATATGGCAGCGTCAGATGTAATAGAAGTTGGTGAAATTGCCGTAGATGATATTGATGGTGATGGAGTGCAAGAAGTGGCCGTTTCTTTAACAACTGGATGGGATGAAAGTACAGGCCTTCTCGATGCTGGGCGGTTTATGATCTTTTCATTAGATCAATCTACTACATTGGAATCAGCATTATGGAATATCGAGTTACTCGATTTATCATCCACAGTAGCTCCCGGTTATTTAACTCGCATAACCGACTTGGATAATGATGGTTCAAAGGAAGTTGTTTTTGTCGCTTGGGAATGGTTTCGTATTATTATTTATGAAGCTCTAATTGGAGATGTTTACATAAATGTAGCAGATTTTACTGTCGCTAATCAGGCAACCCATTTTTGTAGCGGAGGAGCTTTTGAAGCCAATTTTGATGAAGATGGGACAAATGAATTGTATTTTGTAACAACACAAAGTTATGCAAGCACAATCCCCTACGAAGATGGACATTTTTATGTTTTAACGAATGATGGAGATATATCACAAGTAAATTTTGATAATAATGTTCACTGGCTTTATTCTTTTCCAGAAAGTAGTTTTGGTTACGACATGAGAGGATTGGTTGTGGGAAATCAAGATTCTCCATTAGGTCAAAACCCTGATGGTCCAGATATTTATATAGCAGGTGGATGGACAGGCAACATTTATGATTTTGAATATACGGGCGGTGATATTACCGATCCGAATAATTATAGTTTGGATACACTTTGGTCTGCACCAAACTACGGTAGCAATGACAGTTGGTTTCGCCCCTCAAGAATTGTGACTGGATTTTTTGATGAAGATAGTCTTGGCGACATACTTATTGCCAGTATGGATTATGATAATTTTAATGCTCCACATGTTGTTTGGCTGGAACATGATTATGAATTTGTAGGTATTGATGACAAAAACTCTGATTCCCCACTTACATTTGAAATTTCATCCATATACCCTAACCCTTTTAATCCAATTACACGAATTGATTATGCAATGACGGAACCCGGTTATGTAAACATGAACATTTATGATATTCAGGGAAAGTTAGTCCGAGAATTTTCAAATGAATTCAAAACTACTGGATTACACACACTTCAATGGAATGCAGAAAATGATCAGGGAGAAAAAGTCCCTAGCGGAGTTTATTTTGTGACTCTTCATTCTGAAAATAAAATAGCATCTCGTAAAATTCTATTGATGAAGTAAATTATTTTAACCGATTGTCTTTGAAGACGATATTTATTTTTTGTAACAAAATAAATATTGCGATCAAATTCACTCCAACTTCAAATCCAAACAATAACTTATTTTCCATATAAAATGACCAGTACGGATTCATGATCATTTCATAAACCGGAATTTGACCTTTTTCTGGTTGAACTGGAAAAACATCAAAATTGGTTGTGCTAAATGGATACAACCATTGAATTCCAACTGTCCGAGCTGTAATCCAGTCAGTAATGATATGCAGGATGGCACCCAGAAAGATACCCAAAGTGATAATGTGATTTTTTGTAGGATAGAATTTTCGACCGATTATAAAAATTATACAACAAGCCACAATCCAGAAAAAAGGTGTGTGTAAAATCGTATGATGACCGGCAACTGTGGCTGAAAATACGCCGTCTATATCCGGAAAAACTGAAAAG
>JACNLB010000052.1:11475-12999 GCA_014381755.1 Fidelibacterota bacterium
GGATATCCTATAGAAAATACAACTGAATTACGCTCATTAATCTCATAAATCAATTGTCCGGCTAAATCAATAAATGTTGCGCCGCTATTTGGAGCTACTTCTCCTTCCCATTTATCAGACCATTCACGACGGAATTCCATTTTTAGATATGGGAAAACCGACTTAATTAATGGAGATTGCTTTATTGCATGGAATGTTAAACTCACTACAGAACCAGGAGAAAAACCAGCATTACTTTCTGTAAGTGGACTTTTGAATTTTGAAGAAATACCCATAATAAAAGGGAATTCAGATCTCATCCACCATTCGGCACCAAGTAAATAGGAAACTTGTCCTGTTCCCAATGCAAAGTGAGTGTGATTTATACTATCTGCTAAACTGCCAAAAGGATTTAATGAATACTCTTTTCCAGTTGGTAAGGTTACAGCACCATCTAAAAAAAGACGCTGGCCCGGTCCAAAATTTTCATTTATCACTATTTTTCTTAATCCCAAAGTTAAGTCACCAATACCGATTTGAGATTCATTTCGATGATGTGTATCTTCATGCTCTACATCAAACTGCTTCCAATATTTATAGGGTAAACGCATAGTCAGATTTAAGGCATCCGTGAGTCCGTAAAGTCCATAAACGTTTGTCATGAATACATCGATCTCTCCCGAATGTGTATCCGATGTTTCACCTATTTCATCATGGATTGGATGAAAAATATTGAATGAAAGTGCCATCCCAGCCATAATTGAACCCTTGTTTACACCGATACCTTCTGTTGTACTCCCGACCGGGAGAGACGGATTACTTCATAGAGGTCATTGTCCGAAAAGTGCGATTGGAAATAAACTTGTTAATAATAGTAATTTTATTCTATTTTTCATTTATCTTCCTAACTACCAACAGGGATCCCACCTTTGCTAATCATAATTAATAATGGAACCCCAATACCATACACACTCCCCATGAATGAATTTATCATACGATGTTTTTTAATTTCCTTTTTGTAACTGCTTTCATATGCTTTACGATAGTTAATAGACTGTAATTTTAATGCTTCGTCACGATGTGGTGGTATTGATATTGGTAGAATGTATGAGGCTGCAGTGGGAATAGAGCTGGCAAATAATCCGGGAATTGGACTCCATAATACCTTTGTCGATATCAAAACAGATGCTGAGCTAAATGCGAGTGAACCTGATATCCAACCAATAGATTTTTTTGAAAAATCTTCTTTGGCATCTTGATGTGCCTGTAGGGTTTGTCCAAATCCAATTGAACTTATTAATATCAATAATAGTATGAGTTTTTTCATTTATTTTTCCAATTGAAGTTCATGACTAAAAATAGATTGAACAAATTTAAATACATCTATGCAATCTTCATTTATAGATAAACGATAATAAATAGTTAATCCATCCCGCCGTTTTTTCAAAAATCCTTTTTCTTTTAGATTTTTCAGTTGATGAGAAATTGCAGACACATCCATTTCCAAAATATCAGCCAGATCGCATACACATAATTCAACCGCTT
>JACNLB010000133.1:0-39011 GCA_014381755.1 Fidelibacterota bacterium
ACAGGATTTCCTTCAGCATCGAGTAAGATCGGATCACCGAAACCCAATGATTTTAATCCATCAAGCTGTGTAGCTGCATCTCCCACAATCAAATAAATCATTTCGTCGGGGCGAATCAGTTTTTTCGCCAATGCATTATGGCTTTCCACTGTCATATCTCGAACGATTTCTTCTTGATCTTTGATATAATCATAGGGTAAATCGTATGTGGCAATTTTATCAATCATGCCTCGCAATGCGCCCAATGTTTCAAATTTCCGTGCGTTGGATTTCAATAAAACATTTTTGGTAAAACCCAAATCTTCTTCAGCAATGGGTTCAAGATATGCTGTCATGAGTTCTTTAAAAATAGTGACGGATTCTTCGGTTGTATTGGAACGTACTCCAGATGAAGCTGTGAATTTCCCCGGAAATTTTGAACCACTGAATCCGGTTCGTGCTCCATACGTAAAGCCCTTTTCCTCACGTAGAACCAAATTCACATTACCGCTGAAATTACCGCCGAGTTTCATATTCATTACCGTGGCTGGGAAGTAATCTGGATCTGTTCGGGCTAATCCTAAATATCCAATACGTATTTCAGATTGTTTTGCATCGGGAACATCAACGAAATATACTTTTGCTGTTTTATCTGGGGAAGGCATTTCGTATTCGATGAAATTCACGTCTTTTATTTTCCATCTGTCTACCAAATCTTCAAATGCTCTTACAGCTACATTGCGATTTAAATCTCCCACAATACTCATGGAAACTAAATGAGCTGAAAAGTTGGTTGTATAATAATTTTTCAAATCATCCAGTTCTATAGATTCCACTGATTCAACTGATCCGGATGTTGAATTTGCAAGAATATGATTGCCATAAATCAATTTATTATACACATTTGATGCGATGGACGAAGGTACAGCAGAGCGGCGTTTTATTGATTCAGCCGTTTCTCTCTTGATACGATCAAATTCTGTTTCATCCCAGCGCGGTTCAAACAGGATTTCTTCAACCAAAGCAAGAGTCGCAAGAAAATTCCGTTTTAATGTTGTGACTTCAACTCCAATCGATTGTTTTCCGGTATACATATAAATGGATGAACCCAGAGCGTCTATTGCTTCTTCAAGCTCAACGGGAGTTTTATTGGCTGTTCCTTCCATCATCATGTCAGTAATGAGGTTTGCAACACCAATTTTGTTCGGATTGTCCAATAACATTCCGCCATCAATTTGAATACCGAAATTGATTAAAGGCAGTTCACTGTGTTTTGAGCCATAAAGTGAAATTCCATTTTTATAATTATGTCTCCAGATTGTGGGCAAGTTCAAGCGAGGTTGGGGTCCCGTAGCCGGTTCAATTGATCTGTCGAATGTGGATGGAATTTTTGTGACTTCCATATCTCCGGTTCCCGCTTCTTTTGCTACATTTTTAACGATTACTTCTTCTTTAATGGGAAAGAGGTTTGATCCATCGGCAACTAATTCAACACTTCCTTTGGGTACAAAACTAGTCATCACATAATGTTGACCTTTGATATATGTTTCATACACCCGGTTTATATCGTCCATATTTACATCCAGAACTTTTTGGAGTTCACTGGACATTGCATCAGGGGAGCCGAAGTATTCGTTATAATATGCCAGTTGAAATCCTTTACCCAATACTGAAGAAATTCCCCTGTAAAACCCGGTTTCATATTTTGCTTTAAGTCGAGCTAAATCTTCATCAGTAAAGCCATCACTTTCAAAACGGGCAAATGCTTCATGCACTGTTGCTTCAACATCCGTGAGATTAGTTGTAGGGAATCCATTAACAACTATATAAAATATTCCTGCAATTTCCTGTGTGTAGCTGTAGGAATATAAATTCGGAGCCAGTTTTTTCTCTTCCACGATGACTTTATATAGCGGTGCTTTTTTCCCATCTCCCAAAAGTTGGCTCAATAATTCAAGTGCAGCCGAATCATCATGTTTGTTATCAACAGTGGGTAGCGCAATAGTTAGTCGAGGAGATTTTGCAAAATTGTCTTCGTGATATACTTTTTTTGTTTCGGTGAGCTTAATATGCATAGGCTTGGGATTTCCATTGTCAGGACCCGCTTTAATTTCACCGAAATATTTTTCCACCAGTTTTTTCACATCTCGTTTATTTATATCACCTGCAATAACCATTGTTGCATTATTAGGTCCATACCATTTTTCGTAGAATTCCCGGACGTCGTGCAATGTAGCATTTTGTAAATCTTCTAATTCACCGATCGTGGTCCAATTATATGGGTGACTCTCGGGATACATGTTTTTAATGATTACATAATCATTATGTCCATATGGACGATTATCCACTCGTTGGCGTTTTTCATTTTGAACAACTTCCTGTTGGTTCTCAAAGGCAGGTTGAGTTACGGTTGAAAGCAGCCAACCCATTCGATCCGATTCCATCCATAAAACTGTTTCTAATGCATTTTTGGGTACAATTTCATAATATACAGTACCATCCTTATTGGTGCCGCCATTGAGCGTACCGCCCACATTTTGTATTTTTTTAAAAAATTGGTCCTGACCAATATGTTGTGATTCTTGAAACAGCATATGCTCAAACAAGTGGGCAAAGCCGGTCCGCCCCGGCGTTTCGCGATTTGATCCAACGTGATATTGAATTGCTACTCCTACAATAGGATCAGATTTATCCACGTGGAGGATGACCGTTAGTCCATTATCGAGAGTATATTTATCATAATCGATAGTGAAGGGTGTTGCAGCATTTAAAACACAACCAAAAACAAAAATGGTTGATAAAATTCTGTTGAATATTGGTTTAGTATACATTGAATTCTCCTGTTACCAAATTGATTTATTTTAATACAACAAACAGAAAATCTTGTTGTTCTTACTATGGACAAAAATTACGCTAAAAGGTTGTCCTAACATATGAATTTTAAAACACGCTCCGCTAAGTATAGAAGAAAATTCACCTTTACAAGGTGGGGAATGACAATCATGAATATACCAAATAACTTTTATCCCACCTTGTAAAGGTAATTACAGACAAAGTCAGAACTTCAAAATTTAATATTTACAATAGAATAAAAAAGAATCATTTAGGCTCTGCTGTCTATCTAATTAAATTTAATACTTTAAAATAATAAGAAAATTCATGTCTGACGATCAAAAAAGCCTAAATGAAATAATACGATTCCGTAAAGAAAAGCTGGATACGCTCCGGGAGCGAGGTATAAATCCATATCCTCACAAATATAGCCCAACTCATACAAGTGAAAACATTCTTGAAAATTACGATGCGTTAGAGGAAAAAGATGTTACTGTAGCCGGTCGAATAATGGCCTTACGCAAGATGGGTAAAGCATCCTTTTTTCATATTCAGGATATGGGCGGACGCATCCAAGTTTATATTAAAAGAGATGAAGTGGGTGAGGATGCTTACGCCAACTTTAAGAAAATGGATATGGGTGATATCGTTGGAGTCATGGGATTTCCGTTTACAACTAAAATGGGTGAAAAATCTATTCACGCAAAGGAATTCACCGTTTTAGCAAAAAGCATTCGCCCTTTACCGGTTGTAAAGGAAAAGGACGGTGAAACATTTGATGCCTTCGAAGATAAGGAATTACGCTATCGCAACCGCCATTTGGATCTCATCGTTAATCCCGAAGTAAAAAATGTATTTGTTAAACGAGCAAAAATTATTTCTACCATACGTCAATATTTAGATAATCTTGAATTTTTGGAAGTGGAAACACCTGTTCTCCAGCCCTTGTACGGCGGCGCGAATGCCCGTCCGTTTACGACACATCATAATGCGTTGGATCAGAAGCTATACTTGCGTATTGCCGATGAATTATATTTAAAGCGATTGATTGTGGGCGGTATTGACCGAGTGTATGAATTATCAAAGGATTTCCGTAATGAAGGGATGGACAAGAATCATAATCCTGAATTTACTATGCTGGAATTTTATTGGGTCTATGCAGATAATGAAGATAATATGGAATTGGTGGAAGATATGATTCGAAAAACGGCCGAAGCTGTGGATACCACAAACGTTACTTGGCATGGAAATGAAATTGATCTGTCCAAACCATTTGCTCGTAAACCGTTATTGGATTTATTAAAAGATGCGACAGGTCAGGATTTGGGTTCTGCATCGGAAGAAGAAATGAAAAAGATTTGCAAAGTTCATAATATCGATGTGGAAGACATTGCCAACTATGGACAAATGTTAGATGAACTTATGTGTGAATTGGTAGAGCCAAAATTGATTCAACCCACATTCGTTACCGATTATCCTAAAGCAATTTCGCCATTAGCTAAAGCACATCGCAATGGTGATCCCAATTTGGTTGAGCGCTATGAATTGTTTATTGGCGGTGCAGAATTTGCTAATTCATTTACAGAACTGAATGACCCAATTGATCAGCGAGAACGCCTGGAATCACAAGCCAAATTGCGTGAGCAAGGTGATGAAGAAGCACAGCCGGTGGATGAGAATTTCATTCAGGCAATGGAATGTGGAATGCCGCCAACAGGCGGAGTCGGTTTGGGGATCGATCGCCTCACCATGCTTCTTACCGAGCAGAATACCATCAAAGATGTAATTCTGTTCCCCGCCATGCGGACTGTCGATGAATGAAGACAGCTTTTCGCATTGCTTCTCGTCATTTAGGATTTAAACACCAGGGTAGTTTTACGTCGTTTGCCAGCATTGCAGCCATGGTTGGGTTGGGGTTAGGTGTATGCGCTTTAGTTTTAACCTCATCTGTTCTGAATGGATTTGAAGAAACCATTTCCAGTAAAATCGCCGGTTTTGATGGTCATATTCGTGTTCAGCATTTCTTATTTAAACCGGTCACTTCCTATAAAACCAAATTAGACAGTATTCTGACTGCAAGCGATGCTTCCTTTTCGACTGTAGCCTATATTCAGGAAGCAGCCATGGTTCGCAAAGGTCGCAATGCAGAAGGGATATTGATTATAGGTCATGATGATGACGCATTACCGAAAAGTATCAATCAAATGATGCGTAAAGGATCTGCCACCTTGCAGAAAGGCAATATAATAATTGGTAACGATCTTGCCGCAGCTCTTAAGGTTAACGTCGGAGATAAACTCGTTTTAGTCGATATGAAATCCATGGTATCAATTTCTTCCGGCCAACGAATGAAACAGGCAACGGTGAGTGGAATTTATAAATCCGGATTACAGGAATACGACAAATCAGTCGTCTATATGCCAATTGCTGATGCTCAAACTTTATTTCAATACGGCGAAAAAGTATCGGGATATACCATCAATCTAAAAGATGGAAAACGAGCGGGAGTTTTAGCAGCGACCATAGAGGAATCGCTGGGATATCCAAATTATGCTATAACGTGGAAAGAAAAACACCGTACGCTGTTTAACTGGTTAAATCTACAGAAATGGCCCATTCTAATCATATTCGGAATGATTGCATTGGTGGGTGTGGTCAATATTATTTCCGCTCTGACCATGATTGTATTGGAAAAAATACGATCCATCGGAACACTCATATCCATGGGAATGAACAAAAAAACAATTCGAAGAATATTTCTGATTAAAGGAATTTATATTGGTGTAATGGGCTCATTGGGTGGTTTAGGTTTAGCTTTAATTTTGGCCGGAATACAGATTTGGTTCAAACCGCTTTCCATCGCAGAAGATATTTATTTTATGAGTCACGTTCCAATCTTATTTGACTGGACTATCATAGGGCTCATAATTCTGTGCAGTTTCCTTAGCTCTCTTTTAGCGGCGCTGTGGCCAACTCATCGAGCATCATCCGTTGAACCTGCTGTTGCATTGAGGTACGAATGAAATTTGCTTTTACCATAGCGCGCCGATTTATGCTGGGCGGGAAAGGTGCAGGGCCTAGTCAATTAACGGGCTGGATTTCCATCATTGGTTTAGCCACAGGTACATTCGCTCTCATTATTATACTCGCCATTTTGAATGGATTTGAAGAACGGGTCACAGGCAGAGTGGTCGGATTCGAAGGAGATTTGCGAATCACATCCATGGACGATGATGTAAATTTAACAAACATTTTGGATGCAGTTATCAGGGATCAGCATGTGGTTGATGCGCTACAATACCAAGAACGCAAAGGACTAATTTCATCATCCAGCCAGGATCAGCGATTGGTCACTTTTAAGGCAATTCCTATTGACCGATTTAAGGAATTTTACGATATTAGAATTGATGAATCTAAAGAAAAACCGGATGATCGATCTGTCTTTGTGGGACAAGTATTAGCCCGAAGGCTGAATGTTGGTGTGGGTGATGAAATCAATCTCATGAGCCCTATTGATCATAGCGGCAATGTAGGTTTGCCAAGAAGATTTTCCGGTACAATTGCCGGAATTTTTCACGCTGAAGTTTTGGATGTGGATGACAGGGTTCTTTTTCTTCCATTACAATTAGGTGAAAAATTATTTACACGAAAAAAAGGGGTAGATGGTATCGATGTTCGACTACAGGATTCAGAAAAAGCGGACGAATTGAAACGGTACTTTCGACGCATATTACCGGGAGGAATTTCCATTAAAAGCTGGGCGGATCTGAATGCAAGTCTATTCAATGCCATGCGCATGGAGCGGATAGGAACCATGGCTGTATTGAGTCTGATTGTACTGGTAGCGTGCTTTAACCTAATGTCAACTCTTGTATTGGTCACCTATCAAAAGATCAGGGAAATTGGCATTTTAAGAACACTTGGAACAACAGCTCGCAGAATTCAAAGCATCATTTTAATTCAAGGCATCATGATCGGCGGCATTGGCGCCGTAGTGGGTATTATTGCCAGTTTATTATTAGTCGCTGCCCAAAATCAATTTGGTTTATTTCCATTGCCGGAAGAAATCTATTTTATTGATAAATTGCCCATGGTTTTCAAGACAGTTGATTTAATGGTAGTGGTATGTATTTCATTTGTGTTTATTATTATTTCGTCTGCAGTGGCGTCAGGTCGCACACTTAAAATCAACCCAAAAGAAGCAGTCTATTTAGAAAAATGATCTTAATCGCACATAACATAAGCAAATCCTACTATAATGGTGAAAAGGAATTACGTGTTCTAAAAAATATTAATTTAGAACTGCAGAAAGGTGAGATTATCACCATCATGGGACAATCGGGCGCAGGTAAAACCACATTATTGAATATTTTGGGAACGCTTGATCAGCCCGATAATGGCTCCATATCCATTTGTGGACAGGATATCAGTGGGCAGACAGAAGATGATCTTTCGGAATTACGTAATAAGCATCTTGGGTTTGTATTTCAATTCCATCATTTACTTCCTGAATTCACCGCCATGGAAAATGTGTTAATGCCTGCATTGATTTCCGGGAATGAAAGTGAAGTCAAAGAGCGAGCGAATGAATTATTTGACTATGTGGGTATGAATGAGCGTAAAACCCATTATCCAGCTCAACTATCCGGCGGTGAGCGTTTAAGAGTGGCTGTATTGCGGGCGTTGATTTTAAATCCGGATGTTGTATTAGCCGATGAACCTACCGGGAATTTAGATGTTGATAACGCTGATCGCTTATTAACCCTGTTCCGGAAAATCAATAATGATTATAATCAGGCGTTTGTTATTACGACACATAATCCCAGTGTTGCTGAAATAGGTAAACGACGATTTATTTTAGAAAATGAAACATTAAATCCTATAGATAGTATTTGAATGTGAAACAGTACTGCTTAATTTAAGATACCCATGAAAGAGAATTTTTCAAAGAGAGTCCAATTGATTATGAAGCATGCCAAGGAGGAAGCCGTACGCCTTGGGCATAGTTATGTGGGCTCAGAACATTTATTGCTGGGTTTAATTCGCCTCGAAGCTGGGCTGGGAGTGAAGATACTGGATATTTATGATATTGATTTTGCTGATATGCGAGCCATGATTGAGGATATGATTAAATCATCCGGCGGAACCATGACACTTGGACATCTGCCGCTCACTCGCAGGGCCGAACGCATTTTACGAAATGCCTACAATGAAGCTGCTGCACTGGGTGCATCCGTTGCTGATGACGAGCATTTATTATTGGCTATGCTAAAAGAAACCGAAGGCATCGCTTATGAAGTCTTGAATTCCTATAACCTCGATTATGACGGCGTTTTAGAATTGCTGCATGATGATGCTACGGATGAAAAAGAAGAAGATGATGAATCATTGCCTATAATTAAAAAAGAGAAAAGCAGTAAAAAGTCTAAAACACCTGCTTTAGATCATTTTTCACGTGACATTACTGTATTAGCAAGAAAAGGGAAATTAGATCCAGTCATTGGCCGTAAGGGTGAAATCGAACGTGTTGCTCAAATTTTAACACGGCGTAAAAAGAATAATCCAGTTTTAATTGGTGAACCGGGAGTCGGTAAAACAGCTATCATCGAAGGATTGGCAATTCGTATCAATGAGAAATCCGTTCCCAGGTTATTACACAATAAACGCATTTTATCTCTGGACCTTGCATCCATTGTGGCCGGGACCAAATATCGTGGTCAATTTGAAGAACGAATGAAGACCATTATGGTCGAATTGGAAAATACGGATAACCTGATTTTATTTATTGATGAGTTACATACATTGGTGGGAGCCGGTGGTGCTTCGGGTTCGCTGGATGCATCTAATATGTTTAAACCTGCTCTAGCTCGTGGAGATATTCATTGTATCGGCGCTACAACCTTGGATGAGTTTCGGAAGCATATAGAAAAAGATGGTGCATTGGAACGCCGCTTCCAGAAAATAATGGTAAATCCCCCAAGTCAGGATGAAACGATTGAAATTTTAAATGGGCTTAAAGAAGCATACGAAGGCCATCATAATGTTCGATACGATGAAAGTGCAATAGATGCCTGTGTATATTTGTCAGACCGATACATAACAGATAAATATTTGCCGGATAAGGCAATTGATATTATGGATGAAGCCGGTTCCAGAGCTCATCTGCATAATGTTAGCGTTCCTCAGGAAATTTTAGATATGGAAAAAGAAATTGATGAAATCAGAACGAGAAAAGAAGACGTTGTTGCAGCCCAAAAATTTGAGAAAGCAGCCAAATATCGCGACACAGAACAGAAACTGATAGTAAAATTATCGAAAGCTCAAAAGGAATGGCAAGAACAAGAACATTCCAAACCTGAATTAATTTCCGAAGATACCATTGCGGATGTAGTTGCACTAGTTTCAGGAATCCCGGTGAACAAAGTTGCAGAGTCTGAAACGAATAAACTTCTCAAAATGGAAGATACACTGAAAAAGAATATTATTGGTCAGGAACAAGCCATTAATAGTATTGCCAAGTCTATTCAACGTGCCCGAGCGGGATTAAAAAATCCAAATCGCCCCATAGGTGTCTTTCTGTTTTTAGGACCAACGGGCGTTGGTAAAACAGAGTTAGCAAAAGTTTTGGCGAATTATTTATTTAGCAATACCGGATCCCTTATAAAAATTGATATGTCCGAATTTGGGGAACGATTTTCTGTCTCCCGCCTGATTGGAGCACCTCCGGGATATGTGGGATATGAAGAAGGGGGCGAATTGACAGAAAAAGTAAGACGCAATCCTTACTCAGTTATACTTTTTGACGAGATGGAAAAAGCCCATCCCGATGTATTTAACCTATTATTGCAACTCTATGATGAAGGTGTATTGACAGATGGTTTGAGCCGTAAAGTTGATTTCAAAAATACGATTATTATAATGACATCCAATGTAGGAACAAAAGAAATTTTAAAAGGGAGTTCACTGGGCTTTGTTAAACAGTCTACTGAAAAATCTTATGAAGCAATGAGGGATAAACTTTTAGAAAAAGTTAAAACAACTTTCAGTCCTGAATTTTTAAACAGGCTGGATGAAACGATAGTATTTCATTCATTGGCTGAAGAACATGTTTTAAATATTATCGATCTACAATTAGAAGATCTTCATAACAATCTGAAGCGTAAAGGGATGAAAGTTAAATTAACGAAATCAGCTGTAAAATTACTTCTTAAAAAAGGATATAACCCTGAATACGGTGCCCGCCATTTACGCAGGCAAATTCAGAATAGCCTGGAAGATCCCATCGCTGAAATGCTCTTGGAAGAAAAATTTGTTACAGGTGACACTATAAAAGTGAATGCAAAAAAAGGTGAATTTTTTTATATAAAAGCACCTGTTAAAAAAACGAAATCTAAAAAATCGACACCCTCCGTCGATTCGACCGAAGAAGTTTAATTTACCCAAATATCTGCCATATAGGGCGATAATAAGCAGTATTATTGCCATATAGGTAAATAAACTATATTGGTATAATAATTGTTATTTAACTAGTTGAATTCATATTTTTTTGAAAAACTCATAAAAAAAGGAAATTAAACATGGGTAAAATTATCGGAATTGACTTAGGAACAACAAATTCATGTGTTGCCGTTCTTGAAGGTGGTGAACCATCAGTTATTAATAATCCGGAAGGCGGAAGAACAACACCTTCTGTGGTTGCGTTTACAAAAAATGACGAACGATTAGTTGGCCAACCGGCAAAACGGCAGGCTGTAACAAATCCTCAAAAAACAATCTTTTCAATCAAGCGATTCATGGGAAGAAAGTATGATGAAGTAGGTACGGAGCTAGAAGAAGTTCCTTATCAGGTCGAAAAGAAAAAAGGGGGAAATCTGGCTGTAAAGGTAGATGATAAAGAATACACTCCACCGGAAATCAGCGCTATGATTTTACAAAAACTCAAACAAATGGCTGAAGAACATTTGGGAACGACTGTTACGGACGCTGTGATTACGGTACCTGCTTATTTTAATGACTCCCAGCGACAAGCTACCAAAGATGCAGGAAAGATTGCTGGATTAAATGTTCGTCGTATAATCAACGAACCTACAGCTGCTTCACTTGCTTATGGAATGGATAAAAAGAAAGATGAAAAAATTGCTGTCTTTGATTTAGGCGGTGGAACATTTGATATCTCAATCCTTGAACTGGGTGATGGCGTTTTTGAAGTAAAATCAACCAACGGTGATACACATTTGGGTGGTGATGATTTTGATCAAAAAGTCATTAATTGGATTGCGGATGAATTCAATAAAAGTGATGGAATTGACTTGCGTAAAGATCCCATGGCCTTACAACGCTTGAGAGAAGCAGCCGAAAATGCAAAAAAGGAATTATCCAGTTCAAAGCAAACTGAAATCAACCTGCCATTTGTAACTGCTGATGCCTCCGGTCCGAAACATTTGAACCTGACATTAACGCGTGCAAAGTTTGAAGAATTGGTTTCAGATTTGGTTGAAAGAATAATTCAACCTTGCAAAAAAGCGATTAAGGATGCAGGATTATCCGCATCAGAAATCGATGAAGTCATCCTTGTTGGTGGATCAACGCGTATGCCGAAAATCCAGGAAAAGGTGAAAAAAATATTTGGTAAGGAACCCAATAAAAGTGTAAATCCTGATGAAGTGGTTGCTCTTGGAGCAGCTATTCAGGGTGGTGTTTTGGCTGGTGATGTAGATGATATTCTGTTACTCGATGTTACTCCACTTTCCTTGGGTATCGAAACATTGGGTAGTGTATCCACGAAACTCATTGAAAGGAACACGACTATTCCCACTCGAAAATCCCAAGTCTTCAGCACCGCTGCTGATAATCAAACTACTGTTGAAATTCACGTTTTACAAGGTGAACGTGAAATGGCGATTGATAACAAAACCATTGGCCGCTTTCATTTAGATGGGATCCCACCTGCACCCAGAGGAGTACCACAAATTGAAGTTACGTTTGACATTGATGCAAATGGAATTTTGAATGTAAGTGCAAAAGATAAGGCTTCGGGCAAAGAACAGAGTATTCGCATTGAAGCAACAAGCGGTTTGAGTGAAGCTGAAATTGATAAGATGGTCAATGATGCCAAGAAGCATGAATCAGAAGATAAAGATAAACGAGAAATGGTAGACTTAAATAATCAAGCTGAACAACTTGTTTATCAGACCGAGAAAAATATTGAAGAGTTTGATGAAAAGTTATCGGAAGATGAGAAAAAGTCTCTTTCCGATGCAGTTGAAAAACTGAAAACCGCAAATTCAGGATCAATTAAGGATGATGTACAATCGGCTATGGATTCATTAAATGCTGAATGGAATAAATTAGCTTCTAAAATGTATGATGATAGTAAAGAGGCTGATAAAGGTGAAGCACCTCCTCCAAAAGAAGATGAAAAAAAGAAAGAAGATGCAGACGAAATTGAAGATGCAGACTTTGAAGTTGTAGATTAATAGTTATCTAAAAATAGAATGAAAAAAAGCGTTCCTTAGTGAACGCTTTTTTTGTAATTGGAACCCTGTACACGTATATTCGTAATGATGAGTATCCAATTCAAGCGGAAATGACACGTATACAAACCACACTTATAGGAATATTTATCCTCTTGGTTGTTGCTGTAAATATCTTTTTACAGTCATCCTCATGGCGATTACCAATCGAGAATTACATCAACTCTAAAATAGACGAAAATTCTAATTGGCAAATAAGTATCCCGAACCTTGAAGGAAATTTGCTTGGCATTGTCCAGGGAAATGGGATGAATTTCCATCATAAAAATGGTTCTCAAATCATTTTTGGTGACTTCTCAATCAAAGTCAATTATTTAAAAAGTATTTTTTCTGCACCAACATTATCATTGTTACGTGTCGAGAATATTTTAGTATCTCCTATAATTAATACTGATTCAATCTCAACAAATACTCCTGATAGTTTAGATGTAGATTTTCCCTCTAAAATAAACTTTATTATTGAAAATCTACACTTGAGTGGTGTAGTGGAAATTCCAATCAATAATGTATCTAAAACATTACAATTGCAATTGGATAGTCGGCTTAATGTTACACCTGAAATGAAAGAATTTTATATTGAAGAATTTTCTGCAGCTTTCAATGATACATCAGGGTATTTTTTATTAAAAAACACGCCTTTGATTATAAATGAATCAAGCGCTCATTTTTCTCCTGCAAGTGGCGTGGTGAATGGTGTGCCATTTGATGGTGAAATCCATTATGATTGGACATTGTTACCGGATCTTACCGGAGATATCCATATTGAGCGATATGAATTTCCTGAACACATTTTTGAAAATTTACCGTTAAAACCAAAATTTTCTTCATTGGAGACATTCATCCATTTTGAATCTGATTTGGATCGTTATTCCGGCGATGTAACTGTTAAAAATCCCCTGGGATTATTTATGAAAGGTGAACTTTCAATGACACGACATGAAAATCATATTTCACTAAATCGCTTAAGTTTGGATAGTGAAAATACAAATCTATCACTTTCGGGAATTTATGAAAATAATGGACGGATTAGCGGTAACGTTCTTCTAACACATTTTGACTTGAGTAAATGGATTACCAATCAAGAGCAAACGAATGTTAATGGAACTATAATGCTGGAAGGGACCATTCAAAAAAATAATATCAATGATATTTCGGTAACAATGGAAGTGAATGAATCTGAATTATATGGAGACCGTGAAATATCCATTTCAGGTACTTTTTCATACAATGATCAAATTTTCTCGATTAATTCGCCATTATCAATTGCAGTCGGACCCAGTTCTATTACCCTTAAAGGATTTACAAATATTATGGATAAATCACTGGACATGGATATGAAACTCAATGATGCCAGTATTTTCCTGATAAATAATTTTTGGAGTGATTCATTAAATAGCGGTTCTGCTACAGGTGATTTACGCGTATCAGGCACCATAAACAATCCATCGATTCGAGCTGAATTGGAGTGCAAAAATTTGGGATATCATGAAACATTTTTGGATCAAATAACAATGAATGCCCATTGGATTCCTCACGAGAACGGTGGCGATGGATTTTTTCGAGGGAAAATTGGTCGGGGTTCCTGGAGGAAATACGCCTTTGATAACGGTTTAGTTGATATTGCATTTTCAAAGGAAGGTATTGATATTCAGAGTGCAGAATTTAAACAAGCTGATAATTTTATTCAAATATCAGGATTTATGTCGACAGATAGTATTTTAACATTAGATCACATCCAACTGGCGTATGATACCCATTATTGTATTAATACCAAACCATTCTCCATGAAATTTGAACCAGATAAAATTGCGATACACCCTTTTGAAATTCATATTGATGATGGTATCCTATCGGGTCAAATGGTTATTAAAGATGAAATAAGAGGCAATTTTCATTTATCAAATATTGATGCAGATATTATGAAATTGTTTACAGATGATGTCCGATATCATGTGTCTGGGACAAGTTTTGGAGATTTATCCATTTCTGATCGAGATAATTATCCCGAGATTAAAATGAATTTAACATTGAAAAATGGTATTGCTGCCAGACAGACGTTTTCAGAAATGAAATTAAATGGTTCATTATATAGATCTCTTCTAAATGTGGAAGAAGTTTCTTTGGTGGCAGAAGATCGTAAACGAATTTCTGTTTCAGGATTTGTTCCCCTTGGTAAAATAGAAGGAGGCGATCGTGAATTTGATTTTTATATCATTTTCGATGAATTAGATGTATCACTTTTAACTCAATTCAGTCAATCTTCAACGTTTATGGATGGTAAAATAACAGGCAGTTATCATTTAGGCGGGAGTACAAAAAAAACACTTTACAATTTTGACCTTGAAATTAATGATGCTGTTTGGGACAGGCTGGCAATGGGTACAGTCAGAACAGAAGGATTGTTTGACGGAAGTCGATTATATTTTAATAAATATTCTTCCAATTATAATGGTTCGGATCTTTCCGGCGCGGCATTTTTACCTATTGATTATAATATAGGTTCTGACAATTATGGAGAATATTCCAAGGATGATTCCATATGGGTTTTTGTAACAGGTCATACAAAAAACCTAGAATTTTTAACAGCTTACATTTCAAATATAGATTCCATCAATGGCAATTTTGATATTGAATTAGAAGTCAATGGTCCTCGTGAAAACTTAATTCGGAATGGTTTCTTAACCAGCCAAGATGCCACGATATATTCCTTACAACTTGATGACCCAATTTATAATGTAGATGGTCATGCAGATTTAAGTAAAAACATATTTAGGTGGAAATCATTAAAGGGTAGTATGGTCAAAAATCCTAATGATCCAAAAGTACACAATATGTCTATTTCCGGATCAATGGACATGACTCATTTTTTCAATCCAATTTATAACATGAACATCTCTGGAGAAGAAATTTACTTTAAAACCTTATTGGGTGATATTGAGGGAATTGTCAATGTAGACCTCGAATTAACCGGTCAGGACACGATTGAAATTTCAGGTGTAATTGAACCGGTTGATGCAGTCATGTATCAGGAGTTTGTTTCAGATTCAGATGTGGAATCTGAAAGTGAAGAAGGGAGTACAATCGTTAATTATAAACTGAATTTTCCTATCACGGGAGATTTTGCTCTGCGTAATTCACAAATTGATGCTCATTTGTCCGGTGAATTGAGTATGACTAAATTTGGAAACAAACCTTCTGATTTTGGTGGTGAATTATATATTAGAAATGGAAAGTTCTATTTTTATGGTGATGTTTTCAATATTACCGAAGGATATATGGTGCTTGATAAAAAAGGATTCAATCCTTATTTGGATATTTCAGCTCAAACAAAAATAAACCAGGAGCAAATTTATATCCAATTAGTTGGAAGGTTAGATAATCCCCAGTTAGCTCTTGAATCATCAAGCGGTTTTTCTGAGAGTGATATTATTGAACTTCTTACTATGGGAAATCGATTTCTCAAAGACCAGGAAATTTCTGCAAGGGGATTTGGAAACCGTGCTCAAAATATTCTTGGTACAATTCTTGAACGAGAGTTGGAAAAAAACATTTTACAAGTAACTGGACTCGATCAGGTTGGGCTGATTGATAATGTAAACATTTCAGGAACAGCCGGTTTCATAGGTTCAGACACTGATCAGGATTTTACTATAAGCGCTGAACGACAAATTTCAGATAACCTTTTGTTGAATTATTCCTATCATCGTTCTTTCTCATTCTCAAATCCAACAATGAAAAAAGTCGGTGTAGAAATCCGATTAAATCGTTATGTTTCTCTAGTAGGAAATGTTGATGAGACAGGTAATATGCACGTAAAATACCGCCTGCGTTATTCATACTAAACACGTTCAAACATATGCAAACATTCAAATACTGGGGTATAAGTGTCTTCTTTTTGGGGATAGTCTATTCACAAAACGATGAATCACTTTTTGTGAATGAAGTATATTTTTTGGGAAATGAAGCCATATCAGAATGGCAACTAAAGAAAAATGTAAATCTGAAAAGTGCATTCTTTTTTTCAAAAACAGAATTCGATCGGCGGATTTTGAAACTAGATGCTATCACAATAAAGAATCGTTATAAAACGGAAGGATTTTTGAATACAACAGTCCGTGATTCTTTTTTGACCCAAAATAATTCGGTGGATATTTACTTTATTATAAATGAGGGTAAAAGGTTTTATATAAATAATATTGATATCAAGGGCAATAATCAACTCTCCAGTCGAAGGATTCAAAAAACGTTAGACCTCAAAAAAAATATACCCTTTAATCCTGTTGCTTTAAATACAAATGTGGCTGCTGTTGAGGAGAAGTATCACCATATAGGAAAATTATTTTCCAAGATTGATATTGAAACAGATATTAACGATTCAGTAGATATTAAAATTGTGATTACTGAAGGTCCCGATATATTTATAAATAAAACGTATATTGAAGGATTGGATCCGTCTAAACACTACATTATAAATAGAGAATTACATTTTGACAAAGGGGATAAGTATGACATTGAAGATGTGTTATTATCTCAACGGAGATTATTGGAAACGAGTCAATTTTCAAGTGCTAATATTTATCCGGTTAAGTTTATGCATAGTGATACGCTGGTGAATATGGTAGTGGAATTACGCAGTTTTCCCAAGCGCGAGATTAGTTCTGAAGGTGGGTTTGTACCCATTGAGTTTGGTGGATTAAACTTATCCGGACCGGGTGCATTTTTACAATGGAAAAACAGGAGCCTCTTTGGTTCAACGACTCGTTTATCTGCAAAGACATCATTGGAGATCCCCACAGAAGAAGGGCTGCGTTATCCTCGATTAAAAGTCAATTCTAACTTGGAAAATCAATGGCTGATGAATTTGCGTTTTCCAACGAAAGTGCAATCATTGTATGAATTGTATAAAAAATATGGCTCTTACGATAATCCGTTTATTCAACGTTATGGATTTAATTGGTCTTCTATTAATCAATTTACAGAAACATCTTTTATCGAGTTTGGTATGCATTGGGAAAAATTCAGCCAACAGGAGGGTAGCGTGTCGGATGTGGAACAGCGCATGATTTCCCTCAAAACGAAATTGGATTTTTCAAATCATCCCTTAACTCCAACAAATGGTGTCGTTATAACGGGGGATATTTACAGTGTAGGTGGTTTATTGGGCGGTACGCGCGAATATCAAAAAATAGATACTGGCATAATAACCTACATCCCTTTACCACGTAAAATTGTTTTTGCAGCAAGAGTACAATATGGAGTCATCTTCAATTGGAAAGAGGAATATGATATTTATGAAGAAGTCCTTTTTGAAAAATTCTATTTGGGTGGCGCAAAATCATTGCGGGGATGGAATGCATTGCAATTTCCGGAAGAAAGAAAAAAAGATATTCATTTAAATGGTGATGAAATTCGCTTTTTAACGAGTTATGAATTACGTTTCCCAATTTTGGGCCCTTTGGGAGCAGAAATTTTTATAGATGGTGGACAATTATGGGATAGTAATTCAACTATTAGTTTAAGTGAATTAAGTTGGGATGCAGGTGTAGGAATAACGTATTTGTCTCCACTAGGGCCTATAAGGTTTGATTATGCCTTTCAAATGGATAATCCAAAAATTGGGGTGAAACAATGGGGAGTCCTGTACGCATTTTAAGGAACTTGAAATAAATTGAGATGTATAACGAGTTTAATATGGAATCAATAACTTACATTGATGTATTAATTCCATTGTGTAAATTCGGCGTCCAAAAATTGAGGTAAACAAGAAAAATGAAACACATTATCATATGGTTTTCTATAATCAGTTTAATAATAGTCGGTTGTGAAGGAACAAAGACAGCCGAGGAATATTTTAATGCAGCTGAAGTAGAAAGAAATGCAAAGAATATAAAGGTCTCCCTTGAGAACCTTGAAAAATTGATTGAACATTATCCGGAAAATGCATTAGCAGCCCAGGCACAATATCTCATGGGGGATATTTATATGAATGATCTTCGTGATTTTGATAATGCCATTTCTTCCTATACAAATGTAGTGGAAAACTTTTCCGGTTCCTCACATGAAGCCCAAGCTCAATTTATGGTTGGATATGTGCAGGCAAATATTTTAAGTGATTATGAAACTGCCAAAGCAACGTATAAGTTATTTCTCGAGAAATTTCCCGATCATGAATTAGCTCCTTCTGTGCAATTTGAAATAAGCAACTTGGGAAAGAATATCAATGATATTCCCGTTTTAAAACATATTGCATCCTAGATATCCACAACCCAAATGAGTGAATTCAGTCTTACCGAAATCAACGAGCGTATTGCTCGAGAATCCACGTTTGTTGATGATTTAAAAAAAGCTCTCGGGCAGGTCATTGTCGGTCAGGATGATTTAATCAATCGCATCTTAATCGGCCTTCTGGCAAATGGTCATATTTTATTAGAAGGTGTTCCCGGTCTTGCTAAAACGTTAATTGTAAAAACACTGGCACAATTGATCAATACACAGTTTCAGCGCATCCAATTTACTCCGGACATGCTTCCAGCAGATTTAATAGGAACACTAATTTATAACCAAAAAAACGGCTCTTTTGAAACGAGAAAAGGCCCTATTTTTGCAAATGTAATTCTTGCAGATGAAATCAACCGTTCACCGGCAAAAGTTCAAAGCGCCTTGCTGGAAGCGATGCAGGAAAGACAGGTTACAATAGGAGATGAAACGTTTAAGCTTGATGCTCCATTTCTCGTCATGGCCACACAAAATCCCATTGAACAGGAAGGAACATATCCGCTGCCGGAAGCACAAGTAGATAGGTTCATGCTGAAATTGCGTGTGGATTATCCTAATAAAGATGAAGAGCGTGCTATACTGAAGCGAATGGCTACGACGCAAATCTCTGATAGTGTAACAGCTGTTGTTGATGCTGAACAGATTTTAAATTCGCAAAATGTGATTAATGATATTTATGTAGATGAAAAAGTTGAAGATTATGTTCTCGACCTTGTTTTTGCCACACGTGATCCTAGCAAATATAACTTGGGTGACATGGAAAATTTGATTGAATACGGCGCGTCACCACGGGCGACAATTAACTTGATTTTGGCTGCGAAAGCTAGGGCTTTTCTGCAACATCGAGGATATGTTACACCTGAAGATGTTCGTTATGTCGGCAGAGATGTATTACGCCATCGAGTTATTTTGACGTATGAAGCTGAAGCGGAAGAACTATCTTCAGAAGACGTTTTACAGCGCTTGTTCGACAGCATCGAAATTCCGTAGAACATGGGAAATGTGAGATGGATGATGGTAGATGTAAACCGTCAACCATTTTCCATATTCTATGAAACATATTCCATTATAACGTGATTCCAAAAGAAATACTCAAAAAAGTTCGCCAAATTGAGATTAGAACTAAAGGATTAGTTAACGATCTATTTGGCGGTGAATATCATTCAGTATTCAAAGGCCGGGGTATGACTTTTTCGGAAGTACGTGAATACCAGCCCGGAGATGACATACGATTGATAGACTGGAATGTGACAGCTCGCTCCGGTTCACCTTTTGTTAAGATATTTGAAGAAGAACGTGAATTAACCGTTTACCTTTTAGTGGACGTGAGCCGTTCCGGACATTTTGGTTCCATCTCCCAATTCAAGAGTGAAATGGCTGCTGAAATTGCAGCAGTGCTCGGTTTTTCTGCTATTAAGAATAATGATAAAGTCGGACTGATTTTATTCAGCGATGAGGTAGAGCAGTACATTGCACCAAAGAAAGGCCGCTCCCATGTACTTCGGGTTGTGCGGGAATTATTATACCACAAGCCCCATGGGAAAGGTACATCCATTAAAACAGCATTAGAATTTCTTTTAAACGTAGCCAAACGGAGGAGTGTTGTTTTCTTGCTTTCAGATTTTCTGGATGAGAATTATTGGTCCAGTTTAAAAATGGCCAATCGAAAACATGATTTAATTGGTTTAAAAATGAGCGATCCTTTTGAATATTCCATCCCTGATATTGGATTGGTTAAAGTCCACGACCCGGAGTCGGATGAGACCAGTTGGATTGATACAGGTTCGAGTGTTGATCGCACGCAATATGAAGCAGCTATAATAGATCAAAATGAAAAATTTTCCAAAGAATGTGATCGCATTGGATTCGATTTGATTCCCATTTCAACGGATAAGGACTTCGTGGAACCGTTGATGAATTATTTTAAAAAGCGTGAAAAGCGCATTTAATTTGAAGCGTTTTCTCCCAATTACAATTATATTCATTTTTAGTTGTTCAACAAAAGAAATTCAGCAAAACATTTCCATAAGTACAGAAATGGATACAACAATGGCAACTATCGGCGATATTATCCATTATTCTATTTATACGAGTGTCGCTGGAGATATTCATGTGATAATTCAAGATTTTGAAAAACCAGAAGCCATGGAAGTTCGAGATCAAACTCTTGACGAAAATAATACCTTTAAGATGCAAATCGTTTTTTGGGATACGGGTCATTTTTCGATTCCGTCAATAGACGTTGTTTTTCTCAATGCTGATTCAACAGAAAAATTGAGAATGAAAACAGACGCGCAGGAAATAATTATTGTTTCTTCCACAGATCCTTCCATGGTCGGAGTTATGAAATCGGTTAAAGATCCATTGCCTGTTTCACGTCCGTTGGAATGGAAAATAATTTTACTTATTTCCACTCTGTTTTTGACATTGGCAATCATGATTTGGTTAAGTTTAAAGTACAGAAGAGAAAAATTAATTGGACCGCCAATAAATATCCAGCCCCAGCCCGATGAAATTGCTATAGAAAAACTGAAGACTTTACGAGATAAAGCACAAAATAACCTCGATCTAAAGGAATTTTATGTGCAGATATCCTATATTTTGAGAGAATACGTTGAACATAGTTTTTATTTAAAAACATTGGAAATGACCACAGAGGATATAAAATCATTGGAGAATATGCTGCCATTTTCTGACGAAGAAATGAAAGCATGGCTTGCATTGCTGGAAAGATCGGATTTGATCAAATACGCAAAAATGATGCCGGAAAACAATATTTATACCCAAGATTTAACCACTGCTGAAGACTTCATACAATCAACTATTTCCTATTGGAAACGGCTTGAAGCCCCAAGTGCATAATATCTTTATGCTCGTTTGAGAATACTTCTACTCATCTGTAAATTATAAGCTCTAATTAAGGAATCGAATGGCTACAACTTCAAATATTAAAAATGGTGCGGTCATCCTGCACAAGAATAAACGGATGAAGGTTATAGAGTTTTTGCATGTAAAACCGGGAAAAGGTCCAGCATTTGTACGGACAAAATTGAAAGATATTAAAACCGGTAAAATAATTGATGAAACATTCAATTCCGGGGCGAAATTGCAATTTATCAAGGTTGAAGCAAAAAAAATGCAATACTTGTATGAAGATGGTGAACAGTCTATTTTTATGGATAATCAAACATACGAACAAATTAATGTTGACGATGAAATTGTCGGTTCGCAAAAAGGATTTCTTAAACCGGGTTTAAATGTTGATTTATTGTTTGATGGGCAAGAAGCCCTCGATGTGCGTTTACCAGCACATGTTAATTTGGAAGTTACCCATACTGAACCTGGTATGAGAGGTAATACAGCTACCGGCGCGACAAAACCCGCTACGCTGGAAACGGGCATTGACGTTCAAGTACCCTTATTCATAGATGTGGGCGACGTTTTACGCTTGGATACACGAACCGGTGTATATATTGAAAGAGCAAAGAAATAATAACCATTAGGGGAAACTATGTGGCAGGATAAACTGAAGGAAATTATTTACATATTGGAACACAGCGACGTGAATGAAATTGACGTTACATTTCTAGGGAAACGATACCGTGTTGTGAAATCTGCTCCTGTATCTACAGATTCACCTGATCAAAAAACTCACAGTGCTCCAGCGACTGTTTCTACAACTGAATCATCTCCGATTGAAACAGAAACACCCGTTGCGGATGAAACAGTTGCAGGGAATGAAGTTCTTTCGCCCATGCCCGGTACATTCTATAGTTCACCCAGCCCAGAAGAAGACACATTTGTAAACGAAGGCGATAAGGTGAATAAAGGCGACACTTTGTGTATTATTGAAGCCATGAAAATCATGAATGAAATTGAGGCAGAAGAGGGCGGGGTCGTACGAAAAATTCTTGTGGAAAATGCTGATCCTGTGGAATATAACCAGCCTTTATTTATTATTGATCCCAGCGGATAAACCATGTTTAAAAAAATCCTAATTGCCAATCGCGGTGAGATTGCTCTGCGCATCATCCGAGCTTGCCATGAATTGGGTATTAAGACAGTGGCTGTTTATTCCACGGTAGATGAATTTTCTCTCCATGTAAAATTTGCAGATGAAGCTGTGTGTATCGGCCCGCCTGCAAGTACTGAAAGCTATTTGAATATTCCACGCATTCTTGCGGCAGCCGAAATTACGAATGCGGATGCAATCCATCCCGGGTATGGATTTTTAGCCGAAAATGCTGATTTCTCCAGAATCTGCGCAGAAAATGAATTCACGTTTATAGGACCATCGAGGGAAATTATTGATGCCATGGGTGATAAAGCCAATGCTAAAGCAACAATGAAAGCTGCCGGCGTTCCGGTCATTCCCGGGAGTGACGGCATCATGAACGGTGTGGATGAGGCAAAAAAATTAGCGACAGTTATGGGCTATCCGGTCATGCTGAAAGCGTCTGCAGGCGGGGGAGGAAAAGGAATGCGGTTGGCTCGGGAAGAATCAGAGCTGGAAAAAATGTATACAACTGCCAGTAACGAAGCAAAAAAAGCCTTCAATAATGGCGATATGTATTTGGAAAAATTTGTAGAAAATCCTCGCCATATTGAAGTGCAGATCCTTGCGGATGAACATGGAAATTGTATCCATCTCGGTGAACGGGAATGTTCCATCCAGCGCCGCCATCAAAAACTCGTTGAAGAATCGCCCTCACCGGTCGTGACGGATGAGCTTCGCCAAAAAATGGGTGAATTGGCCGTCCGGGGAGCGAAAGCTGTAGATTATGTGGGTGTGGGTACCATCGAATTCTTATTGGATAAAAATAACGATTTTTACTTTATGGAAATGAATACACGAATCCAGGTTGAACATACCATCACGGAAATGGTGACCGGAGTTGATTTAATAAAGCAACAGATTCGAATGCATGGCGGAAAAGAATATCCAAAAAATTATCAAAATTTTAAAATGCGGGGACATTCTATTGAGTGCCGGATTAATGCAGAAGACCCGTCTAATAATTTCATGCCTTTTCCCGGGAAAATTACCAGTTTACATTTTCCGGGAGGAAAAGGTGTCCGTGTCGATTCCCATGCCTATGCCGGATATGAAATTCCCTCACATTATGATTCAATGATTGGTAAATTAATTGTGTTCGCCAGCACACGAGAACGAGCAATCATTCGAATGCAAAATGCCTTGGAAGAAACCATCATCGAAGGACCGAAAACAACGATTCCGTTTCATCAAGCTATCATGAAAGATGAATCATTCCGTAAAGGCGAATTTGATACAAGCTTTTTAGAAACATTTGAGTATAATCCAGAACAGTTAGATTAATAGGAAAGTAAATGAATATTCCATCAAATTTAAAATACACATCTGATCATGAATGGGTTAACATTGAAGATGGTGTAGCTACCATAGGAATTACTGATTTTGCCCAAGGAGAATTGGGTGATATTGTTTTTGTAGAATTTCCGGAAGTGGGAGATAGTTTTGATATTGCTGATACTTTTGGTACAATTGAAGCAGTAAAAACAGTCGCTGATTTATTTATGCCATTAAGTGGTGAGATTGTAGAAATCAATGAAGAATTAGATGCCGATCCGTCGACAGTGAATTCTGATCCTTACGGCGATGGCTGGCTGGTGAAAATAAAATTATCCAACCCGGATGAAGTAGATGATCTTATGTCGTACACGTCTTATGAGGAAATTATAGGCTAATTATGGATTCTGTATTCCAACACCTACTCGTTGTAAAAGCGGAAAAAGGCGCAGGGTATATTGTTCTCATCGATCCCGATAAAAAAAATGATGAGTCCCTGATTAATCAGGTTGAAACAGCGAATAAATCAGGCGTCGATGCTTTGTTTGTGGGCGGTAGTCTTATGATGGATAGTCATCACCACGAACGTGTTGCCCAGATCAAAAAGCACTCAGATATTCCGGTCATCTTTTTTCCCGGGGGAGTGAATCAAATTAATAACAACTATGATGCTATGCTGTTTATGTCCCTTCTTTCCGGACGCAATCCTCAATATCTTATCGGCGAACAGGTTGTGGCTGCACCGGTTGTGAAAGATATGGGCATGGAAGTGATTCCGACTGCTTATTTGCTGTTTGACGGAGGTGCCCATTCCACAGTAGAGGTGATTAGCGGAACAAGGCCGTTGCCTATGAATCGTCCTGATATTGCAGTTGCTCATGCATTGGCTGCTGAATTCATGGGAAATAAATTAATTTATTTGGAAGCAGGAAGCGGAGCGACGAAAGCAATATCCACAGACGTTATACGAAGTATTTCTTCTGAAACAAATGTGCCATTAATTGTCGGTGGCGGAATTAAAACTCCCGAAGCCGCTCACGAACGTGTGGAAGCAGGTGCCTCTTTTATTGTTACGGGAACCGTTTTGGAAGAAAATGGTGATAGTGGTTTGATGAAAGCATTTGCAGAGGCAGTTCATGGAGAATAATCATGATTGATCGTCAAGAAATTATTAATCAACTCCGAGAAAGTTCGGATGTGAAAAACACCATGATTATTGCCTGCGCGGAAAATATCGAAAAAGCAGCAGTCATGATGGTCGCTGCAGCGCAAAATGGGAAAATGATCTTATGGTGCGGAAATGGCGGCAGCGCTGCAGATGCACAACACATGGCGGCAGAACTCATGGGCGGATTGCGCAGTCATGACCGTCCCGCGGTTAAATCTATGGCACTTACAACGGACACGTCTTTTATTACAGCTTGGGCAAATGATACGGATTATGAATCCATTTTTTCACGGCAGATTGAAGGACTGGGCAATGAAGGCGATGTGTTGGTTGCCATATCCACCAGCGGTAATTCAAAGAATGTGGTTAAAGCGGTGGAAGCATGTAGAGAAAGAGGGATTTCTGTCATCGTGTTGACGGGAAAAACAGGAGGTGTTTTGAAAGAGTTGGGTGATGTAACCATTGCTATTCCCAGTGACGATACCCAACGTATCCAAGAAGGGCATTTACTGGCGGAACACATTCTGTGTGAAATGGTCGAAAAATCGGTCACAGGTTAAAGAATGTTTTCTTATACTAATAATTTATTACTCGATTTAAATATAGTTAATTTTCATGATTGCCTGTTAAATTCACAGATAGGAATTATTTTCTGCCGTAGAAATATTGGCAGAGATGTGAGGTGCTAAATTTGGAAGCTCACCTCCACGATTATATTACCATGCTCCGGGTAGAACGCAATCTCGCGCTGAATACGATTGAAGCCTACAGACGTGATTTAAAACATTACGTTTCATATTTAGAAGCAAAAGGGTTGGATAGCGTAAAGAGCATTAAACAAAAACATATTCGCGGATTTATACGTGAGTTGGCCGATATTCATTTGTCAGCTTCCAGTATTTCCCGTGTTCTTTCATCCATCCGTTCTTATCATGCATTTTTGAATGATGAACATTGGATGGAAAATAATCCATCGCAGCTTATGGAAGCGCCTAAATTGCCTCGCAAATTACCGGACGTGTTAACCGTGCAGGAAGTGGATGATATTTTGGATGCTGTTGATGAATCCGCTGCGTTATCATTGCGTGATTTGGCATTACTTGAAATATTGTATTCCGCCGGTTTACGAGTTTCAGAAGCATGTAATCTCAATTTAACGGGTATGCTGCTGGATAATGAAATGATTCGCGTGTCCGGTAAAGGAAATAAGGAACGACTTGTACCCATGGGTCCGCGAGCGTTGGAAAGATTAAACGATTATATAAAATTTGAGCGACCTGCACTTTCACGCAAACGTAAAACAGACGGTGTTGTTTTCTTAAGCCGCAATGGCAGACCACTAACACGTATGTCCGTTTACAATATTTTGAAGAAATGGAGCCAGGCAGCAGGAATAACTAAAAAAGTCAGCCCCCACACAATGCGCCATTCGTTTGCTACACATTTGCTTGAAGGGGGAGCAGATCTCCGGGCGGTGCAGGAAATGCTGGGCCACGCCGATATTTCCTCTACACAGATTTATACCCATTTAGACAAAGAACATTTAAAGGAGGTTCATCGAACCTTTCATCCGAGGTGGTAGATTATGCTATTCCGAGTCCCGATTGAAGTTTTAATTCTTTTATTACCGGTGTTGCTGTTTGCATTGGTTTTTCATGAATTTTCCCACGCATGGGTAGCGAATAAGCTTGGTGATCCCACAGCACGATATTCTGGACGGTTAACGTTAAATCCTATAGCTCACTTGGATCCATTTGGTTCGTTGATGATTTTATTTGTGGGCTTTGGCTGGGCAAAACCGGTGCCGGTGGATACACGCTATCTTTCCAATCCGCGAGTGGATATGATGAAGATCGCATTCGCAGGACCGGCGGCTAATTTACTTTTGGCGTTTGTCGGCGGTACAATCATCAGAACCGGAATATTTGGCGGTTCTTCCATTACCATGATGCTTATTTTATTTACGCAAATTAATATTATGCTGGCTGTGTTCAATATGATTCCCATCCCACCGTTAGACGGTTCACAAATTTTCTCCGGACTCATGATGCGGAAAAATCCTGAATTGGTGCACAAACTACAAATGTATGGACCACAAATATTATTGGGACTCATTATGATCGGATATTTTACCAACTTATCACCTATTTGGATGGTCATGAGCCCCTTTGTAAACTTCTTTTTATTTCTTTTCGCAGGGTTATGATTACAGACGATGACACCCATTATTTTAGAAAAATTATTGACCGAAAACGACCGGCTCGTTCTCTTTTCAGGACGATTATTTTATTAGGTGTCATATTATGGTTGATGTATTATTTAATGAAAATCGCAAACGTAGGGTGATCTGATGAAGCAGCTTGTTGAGTGCGTCCCCAATTTTTCTGAAGGCCGTGATTTGGCCAAGATCAAACAGATTACAGATGCCATTGAAGCGGTGGATGGTATTACACTTTTGGATGTTGATCCTGGTAAAGATACCAATCGAACGGTTGTTACATTCGTCGGATCTATTGCCAGTGTAGAAGAAGCGGCCTTTCAAGCTATTGCTAAAGCGGCTGAGGTGATTGACATGGCCAGTCATTCCGGAGCTCACGCCCGTATGGGTGCAACGGATGTGTGTCCGTTTATTCCCGTCAGCGGTGCAACAGCTAAAGACTGTGTTGACTTATCTCATCGTGTAGCTAAACGAGTTGGAGACGAACTGAAAATTCCGGTTTATCTCTATGAAGATTCAGCACAAAAAGACGATCGCAGAAGTTTGCCTGTTGTCCGCACCGGTGAATATGAAGGATTAGCTAAAAAGCTGAAAGATTCCCATTGGAAACCGGATTACGGTCCGGCAAAATTCAATGCCAAAAGCGGCGCAACAGTTATGGGATCCAGAGAGTTTTTAATTGCGTATAATATAAATTTAAATACGAAAGATCAGCGGTTAGCCACGGATATTGCGTTTGAACTTCGTGAAAAGGGCAGAAGCAAACGTATTCCTAATCCCGAGTCTCCCAATTTATTGGATGGAGAAATTGTACGGGATGAAAAAGGCAAAGCTGTTAAAATACCCGGATTGTTCAAAGATGTAAAAGGCGTTGGCTGGTATATCGATGAATTTAAGCGGGCGCAGATTTCCATCAATTTCAATAATTATAAAACAACCACAATTCATGATGTGTTTGATAAAGCATGTGAGTTGGCTGTGGAGCGTGGAATTCGCGTCACCGGAAGTGAATTGGTGGGGCTTATTCCCAAGGAAGCATTATTGATGGCTGGGCGTCATTATCTCAAGAAGCAGCGCCGCACTACCGCCGTGCCGGAAGCGGATATTATTGAATGTGCCGTGCAATCTTTAGGGCTAAATGACCTTTATTCTTTCAAGCCGGAAGAAAAAATTGTTGAATTCGCTGTAGGGCAAACCAGCGGTCAGTTAATGGGCTTGACATCTGAAGGATTTGTAGATGAACTTTCATCCAATTCCCCGGCACCCGGCGGAGGCAGTGTAGCAGCCTTGGCTGGAAGCCTCGGTGCGGCACTGGTGTCCATGGTGGCAGCGTTGACTCATGAAAAGAAGGGCTTTGAAGTATTGAAAAATGATATGGGCGATATTGGTAATAAAGCCCAAAAAATAAAAGATCGATTGTCATTTTTGGTAGATGAAGATACAAATGCATTTAATGCAGTTATGGATGCTAATCGCCTTCCTGCAAATTCGGATGAAGAAAAAAGTATTAAACAAAAAGCCGTCCTAGCCGCAAATAAATATGCCATTGAAATTCCATTGGAAGCTGCAGAACTATCATTGTCGGTTTTAGATATCGCCAATGAATTAGTGAAAAAAGGTAATCCGAATTCTGTTAGTGATGTGGGCGTAGCAGGAGAAGTCGCTTTAGCCGGAGTTCGTGGTGCATGCATGAATGTATTGATCAACTTGCCCGGAGTTAAAGATAAACGCTATACAAACAGAAAGAAAAAAGAGGTGGATGAATTAATAGCTAAAGCACAGAAACTTGAGCGGAGTGTTTATCGTCAAACTATAAAGATAATAGAAAGATAATGTCCAAAATTCACATTCTATCTGAAGATCTTCGTAACAAAATCGCTGCCGGTGAAGTGGTGGAAAGACCCGCATCTGTAGTTAAAGAACTTGTGGAAAATAGTTTGGATGCCACTGGTACGGAAATCACGATCGTTATTGAAAAAGGCGGTCATCAGCTGATTCAGGTTTCGGATAATGGAAGCGGCATTTCTCCGGATGACATGAATGTGGCAGCTCAGCGTTATACAACCAGCAAAATTGAAACTGTGGATGATTTGTTCAATATCAATTCCTTGGGTTTTCGTGGAGAAGCTCTTGCCAGTATTGCCTCTGTTTCTGATATGGAAATGGCTTCGTGCGCTAACGGTGATGGCGGTTTTGCTGTTTCAATCCTCGATGGTGAAGTTGGGGAACTAAAACCAGCTGAACCTGTCCAGGGAACGAGTATTAATGTTCGCAATCTTTTTTATAATACGCCAGCCAGAAAAAAATTCTTAAAATCTTTTCGTGTTGAATTTCGTCAGATAGTTTCCATGGTTCGCCGATATGGATTGGCGTATCCGGAGGTGGCTTTTAAGCTAGTTCATGATGATAAGGAAATTATAAATATCCAAAGTGAGAGTTTAAAAGAACGCATCGATAATTTATTGGACCCCACATATAGCGCTCATTTATTGGAAGTAAACATTGTTAAAGGTGATTTTGCAATCAGTGGTTATGTGGGAAGTTTAAACCTTCTACGATCACGCCCGGGGGAACAATATATTTACCTGAACCGTCGATTTATTAAACATCGGCTGCTGAATAACGCTGTGTATGGCGCGTATCAATCATTGCTCAAAAGAGGTGAATATCCTTTCTATGTGCTCAACCTTGTGCAGCCGGCAGACCAGGTGGATGTGAATGTCCATCCCATGAAAATCGAAGTGCGCTTCAAGGATGAATGGCGATTATACCACGTGTTGAAATCCTCTGTAGCAGATGCCTTGGGCAACATTTTGGACACCATCCCGGATTTTTCTAAAATGGCATCCCAATTCCCGGAGTTTGGAAATGGACCCCAGCAGGGAAGTCTTTCCATGCCGGCAGTGGAGACGCCAATCCAGCAAGGGTTGGAGCGTGCAAAAACGTATATGAACACATTTTCAGAAAAGAAAGAATCAGGAGAAGATGTGAGCGCCGGGAATATCTGGCAGATTCATGATAAATATATTGTTTCACAAATCAACAGCGGATTAGTGATTATCGATCAACATGTAGCTCACGAACGTGTATTGTTTGAAGACGCTTTGACTGCATTTGAAAAAGCTCCCTTGGGAGCGCAAACGCTTTTATTTCCGGAAACACTTGAATTTTCCGCCGATGAGTTTTCTGTCCTTTTGGATATTCTTCCCAATCTGAACAAGCTTGGATTTCGCATGCAGGAATTCGGTAAAAATACGGTTATGGTGGAAGCCATTCCTTCTGAAATGGTCTGGGGGAATGAAAAAACGATTATACGTGAAATTATGGATTCCTTTCTGGAGAATAAGAAAAAATACAGTTCATGGCAGGAAGGACTTGCCGCATCCTATTCGTGTCACGCTGCAGTAAAAGCGGGTGATCCGTTAACCATCCAGGAAATGCAGGCGTTGGTGAATCGCTTATTTGCTACAAATCATCCTTATTATTGTCCTCACGGGCGACCGATTATTGTTCAGCTTTCCATAGAAGAATTGGATAAGCGCTTCGAGCGACTCTAGAGTTCAGCCAATAAAACGGTTACTTGTTTTCCATAAATTTCTTTTGCGCATTTGGGACATATTGGATAGTAAAACAAAAGACCTTTGTTTTCTCTTCCCTGACTTTCCAACCAAGCATTCATATCCTTGACCCATTTCCCAGCATCTTTAAATGGACCTTCATATACACGACTGAAGTAAGTTCCGTCGAATGTAGCCATTTCTTCTCCTGGAACGGCTTTTGATGCTTCCACATATACAGTTGTGGACCAGAATGATTCACTATCGGAAAGATTTATGGTAGATGTTTCCGGTTTTGCATCAGCAGCAGTGATCATTTTGTCAATTCGAGTCATCACTTTTCCGAATCCAAAAGGAATATGAGCAATGCTGAAAACGTTATCTTTTACGAATACTTTTCCTTCAAAAGAAATTTCAACATTGTTCCATGGAGTTGGGTCAAACACAGGACAGCATACATCTTGAGCGTAGATGAAGGAACTTATAGCTGCAATGATTAAGATTTTCATGATGATTCCTTTATGTTTTTATAGTGTTTAATATACTCTTTGACAGGGAAATCCCGTATTAATTCAACAATCGTATCTAATGGAATTTTTTCTAATTTTGTGAATCGAATACACGATTTTCCCATATTGGGTTTCACTCCCATATCTTTATAGGCTTTCATTAGTTTTTCCGTTTGTTCCGGTACCATGTAACATCCCATCATATATATAGATATATGATTCTTTTGAGATGCGAGGGAAGCGATTCCCAGCGGTTGTCCGTTATATGTGTCCGGATATCGTTTTAGGGGAATTTCATAGCTAATCATTCCCCAATTCATGGATTCTTCATATCCATTAGGCAGAATCTCTAGTATTCTGTTTCTGATAGTAGAAATAATTTTACGCCGATCGTCGGTTAGTTCGTCTAAATAGTCTTCTACGCTTGTTGCTTTACTTTGCATATTTAAAGAATCCTAATTCGAGTCTGAGACTGAAGCACACCGAAATCCCTGGACATCCTGCCACCATTTTACATCTGGAGGATTACTCCCGCGATTGTACACGCGGAGGCCTTTATGCCAACTATACCAATGCCCGCCTCGCGTTACGCGTGTTTCACCCGTTTCTGGTCCTTTGGGATTCTCCAACGGTGAGATTGCGTAATAATCTTCATGATACCAATCACTGCACCATTCAGCTGCATTCCCTGCCATATCATACAGTCCAAATCCATTGGGATCAAAGCTGCCAACAGGCGATGTGCTATATTTCCATATATCTTTTCCAGCCATGGTGCTATTTTCATATTCATCATCATCTTTCCAATATTTATGGAAATTTGCATCATTCTTTGTAATAAAATTTCCCCAGGGATACCGCTGGCCGTCTAAACCGCCCCGGGCTGCATATTCCCACTCTGCTTCCGTGGGTAAACGCTTTCCGACCCATTGAGCATATTTTTCAGCTTCGTACCAATTTACACCAACCATGGGATGATTGTCTCTAGGCGAAACATGATATTTTTCCCATAAGCTCCAGTTAAAGTCAAAACCGGTTTCATTTAAAAATTGTTTAAACTGTCCTACAGTAACTTCATACTTGTCCATATAAAAACTGTCAATGTTTACTGTATGGAGCGGTACATTATCATAATGGGGCTTTCCATCAGCGCGACCCATTTCAAATGTTCCGCCGGGGATGAGAACCATTTCGCCCCCTTTTCGCATATTGGATCCCGATTCAGGAAAAATAAAGGATACAATGAAAATGATACAAAACATGAATTGAAGAACACATTTTTTATTCACTATACCTATTTCATTCATTTGGCGATTAAAACAATTAAACGATTATTTCCTAGTTCCGACGGATGATACATAAAAATATCCTTTTTTTGGTCATTATTTATATCAAACAACCACGTGTGCATTTCACTACCTGGAACCATGGATGAAATGATGTGTGGCTCTTGAGATAACATATTCAGTTTAGGACTCCATGCATAAATGTGCAATTCAATAGGATTCATAGTCATAACAACTTCTTTTCTTCCATCACCATTCACATCTCCAATTTTTACTGCAGGATAGAACCCTTCTTCCCAGTCGAATTTAATACTCCATTTCCCCTTAACACTTGAATGGATTGAATATGCATTATTTTCCATTTGATGATATTCATAATTCATAGAAATCGTTTTCATTACAAATACACGAAACATGGCACCCAAATTCATTTTTACATCATATCGAAAAATGTCTTTTTGATTATCTCCATTGAAATCCTTAAAGAAATGTGACGAATAACCGCCGCTGGCTGCTCCACCGCCTTTTCCCGATGGGAAAATAGATGTTCCTTCATCTTTCGAAAATTGAATTCCATCATCTGTGGATTGCCCAAAATAGATTCTATACTGACTTTTCATTTTTAAAAAGCTGCGGCCGCTTAATGTATGTGTAACCAAATCTGCTATGCGATCTCCATTCATATCTTTTATATCTTCTAAAATTGTATGGCTTGATTTTTTTCTCAAACCGGTCAAAAGTGAAAATGTGCTATAATCACTGAATTGAAATATGAATGAATACATACCATCCAAATCAAAAGGAATATCCGTTGAAAAAGAATGTGCTGTTGGATCAAACAGTCCCGATTCAGACTGAAAATACACATCAAAATGATCTTCATTCCAAAAGACGAGATCTTTTTGTCCATCCAGATTATGATCATAAAAATGGACACGTCTTAAATACCAGGGAATAGTCATGGGGTTTAACCCCACTTCCCTATACGTACGAGTATCATCCAAGGCACTGGCATCCAGATGTGGTTCGGGCGGTCCCATCTTTACAGGATCAGCAAATGTGCCGTCACTTTTTTGAATAAAAACTGAAAAACCGTCTAAAGCAGGAATAATAAAATCGTCAAAAGTATCGTTATTTAAATCAAATGTCATATTCACCCAGGGAATTCGCCCTTGTGATGATCCTTTATAATCAAAAAATATTGATAATAAATTAACACTTATCATCTTTTCAGGATCGAAATATGAGAAACGTCCATTTTCATAAATAATTAACCTGTCTCGACCTGCAATGGTTGCAATATCAACAAACAAAACGTCATTTGAAAGTTCAGATTCCACTGAATTTTTCCACGAGTCATTTTCAAACGAATAAATGGACAAAGAAATATGTCCGGATGAATCTTTTGTTGTTACTGAAATATCCAAATGTGAATCACCTATGAGATTTCCGGATAAAACAGTTTGGAATATTTCATTGCCTAAATCTATTTCATATTGATCAAAGGTAAAGGGCGGAATTGTTTCAACGCTTGACTCTGCGAATATGAAAGAAGTGAAAAATAAAAGAATTTTGAAATTTAGTTTTGAGTTTTTCATTGATCTATTCCTTAATCACTTCTACTGCCAGCCAGCCTTTTCTACAAAATAAAATATCAATTTCGTGGGTACGTATCTGTCTTTAAATCAAGGTCAAGGGGCTATTTCACTAATTTTTTCATTCCTTCATCAAAGAACACTATGACGGTGCTATAAGTTGAAGTTTACGCCAACAATTTTTTCACATTTCGGGCAACAATAGACTCGGTAATCGGCAAACCATCCGCCCTTAATAATGATCAAGTGATCCACTCGAACTTCACAGTGTGGGCATTTTGGCTTGATGTCCTTCTTTTCTGTCTTCATCTTTACTCCAAATTCTTGATGGTTGAATGCTTAACTCACCGGCATTTTCAATTATCAATTTAAAATTGTCAATTGTCAATTTCATCGTCAGGTTGACTGGGGGTTATGTGGTTTTGATTTGTGGTTACGGTCATAGATTAATATCGCAATAAGTGCAATTATTCCGACAACTGTTATTCCTGTGAATAAAATAAATGCTTCCATTATTTACTCCTTATTAATGTGAAACCAATGATTGCTAATATCAACGTTGCAGAAACACCCATTCCTAATACTGCAAGTTTTGAAATACCATCTACCTTCAATATTGTGCTTAATACAACGCCGGCAAATACCAACTTGGAAATGTCTAACAAATAATCTGCAATCTTTTCTCTCATAACCATAATTTAACACCTTTTTACGAACTTTTCAAAAACACATAACTACTTACTATACTGCAAAAATGCCATATAGCACGCTTATTTTGTGCATTATACTGTATTTGTAATCTCTGGTTCATAGGCTAATTTCTTCAGTAAAATTTATACCAAAATACTGTGACAACCAATTTCCATGCTTTTAAGAATAAATGACTGAAAAATCCACCCTCGCCATTGTCGGTCCCACAGCTGTTGGGAAAACATCTGTTGCCATTGCCGTCGCCCAAAAGATCAATGGTGAAATTATTGGCCTGGATTCTCGGCAGATTTATAAAGGCATGCCCATTGGAACTGCACAGCCTTCAGCAGAAGAGTTGGATGCAATTCCACATCATTTGATTGCCGTTCGCGAACCAAATGAAATGATATCCGCCGGGGATTATGCTGACTTGGTGAATGACGCAATGGAAGATATCAGAAATCGTGGCAAAGAACCCATTCTTTGCGGTGGAGCCGGTTTATATCTGGATGCATTAACAAACGGGATTTTTGAAGAGAGTGTCACAGATTATGAAATTCGGGAGAGATTGAGTAAGGAGTATGATAAAAATCCAAATCCATTACTGAAAAAATTAAAACACATTGATCCTGAATATGCAGAAATAGTTCACATCAATAATAAAAAACGTCTCGTCCGCGCTCTGGAAATTTTTGAAATTACGGGAAAACCTCCGACTGCACATTTTAGCAATCAATCTCGCTACAACCAACAGGAAATCAATCCTTCTTTCTGCACCATATTATTATCAATGGATAGAAAGTTGTTGGAAGATAGAATCAGGGAGCGGACAAAAATGATGTTAGACAATGGCTGGATTGTAGAAACGAAAGTATTACATGAAAAATTTTCTGTGAAAAAAGCCCACGCATTGGATTCCATCGGGTATCGCCAGATCTGTCAGTATTTAGATGGAGAATTCACATTAGAAGAATTGGAAGAGGAAATAGTCATTCGCACACGGCAATATGCCAAACGACAACTCACGTGGTTTAGGAATCGTGAAAATCCGGTTGAGATTGATATAGAAAAATTTGAACGTGTTGATATGATTGCTGATGAAATTATTTCAGTGTGGAAAAAGTTGAGGGATAAACGGAAGTGAGTTGGTGAGTGGTCCCGACACTCTGTGTACGGGATCTACGCTCAGCTTCGATGAGTTGTAACTGGTAGATTGGTAGAGTTTTGAAATACTCTCTAAAAACGGTTAAAATTTATCGTAAAAAATATCTTTTATTTATATTGAGTTTATGCTCTAACTTTGCTTTCGAATTGACCCTTTAAAACGCTCCGGTGAGGGCGAGAAGGGCAGCGAATGGACCTCCGTTCAGTGATTCCGCAAGCGCGGGATATGAAGCTGCCCGGGGGTTTTTTGTAACATGGAGATTTTATGACAGCAAAACAGACAGTAATCGAAGATGCGGCGTCCATCGGGCGGCAGGTCACCCGTATGTCACATGAAATTGTGGAGAAGAACGGTGGCGCAGAAGACGTGGTTCTTATCGGAATTCGGACTCGTGGTGAGCCGCTAGCGGAAAGAGTCCAGTCGCTGATCGCTGCAGATACGGGTCACGAAATTCAGCTTGGAGCGCTGGACATCACCTTCCACAGGGATGATTTTCGCGAGCGCCTCGTTGTGCCCCAAGTAGAGGGAACACATATCGATTTTTCTTTGGATGATAAAACTGTGGTACTGGTGGATGATGTTCTTTATACCGGCCGCACAATACGTTCGGCGATGGAAGCGCTTATGGCTTTTGGGCGGCCGAAAAAAATTCAATTATGTGTTTTGGTGGATCGCGGTCATCGAGAAATGCCCATCAAAGCCGATTATGTTGGGAAAAATATCCCCACCAACGACGGTGAACATGTGAATGTCCTCTTGAAAGAAATTGACGGAAAAGACGCCATTGTACTTATGGCTTACGGAGAGGACTCATGAGTTTACAGCAACGCCATTTACTGGGTTTGGAAGGATATCCGGCTGAAGACATTCAAACAATCATTGATACGGCATTCACTTTTCGGGAAGTGCTGGATCGCCCCATTAAAAAAGTGCCTTCTTTACAAGGACAAACAATTGTCAACCTCTTTTTCGAAAATTCCACACGGACTCGTATTAGTTTTGAATTAGCTCAAAAACGATTGAGTGCAGATACGGTCAATTTCTCCGCATCCACATCCAGTTTGAAAAAAGGAGAGAGTTTTAAGGATACGGTTCAGAATATTGAAGCAATGAAAATTGATGCCTGTGTCATGCGACATCCTACTCCCGGTGCTCCACTTCGGTTAACGGAATATGTGGATGCTGTGGTGATTAATGCAGGCGATGGTACTCATGAGCATCCAACGCAAGCTATCTTGGATATGACCAGTTTGCATGAAAAATTCGGATACTTGAAAGGACTGAAGGTGGGTATCATTGGAGATATTTCCCACAGTCGTGTCGCTTTGAGCAATATTCATGGTTTAATCACCATGGGTGCAGACGTAACGTTATGCGGTCCGGCCACATTAATACCTCCTCATATAGAAGAACTTGGAGTGAAAATAAATTACAATTTAGATGAAGTTATGGAGTGGGCAGATGCATTAAATGTGCTGCGAATTCAAATGGAACGAATGGGTGTCAGTTTGTTTCCATCCGTTCGGGAATATCGCTCTCTTTTTGGCATTACGACAGAACGACTGGCGAAGCATAAAAAGGAAATTGTCATTATGCATCCCGGTCCCATGAATCGGGGTGTGGAAATTGAAAGCGCTGTTGCGGATGGGGATCAGGCGATTATTCTTGATCAGGTTCTCAATGGCGTTGCGTCTCGAATGGCTATACTTTATTTACTTCTTGGCGGAAAGGCTGAATCATGAAAATTAAAAAATGTGCAAAGAAATTATTGTTAAAAAATGGAACGATTTTGGATCCTCTCGCAGGAAAAAAATATAAAGGCGATGTATTAGTGGAAAATGGAAAAATCGCAGCTCTTGGAAAAATCAATCCAAAAGATGCAGACGTCATCGATTGCAGCGGATTGATTGTTACCCATGGTTTCTGTGACCTTCATGTTCATTTTCGTGAGCCGGGAAGGGAAGACAAGGAAACGCTGGAAACGGGCTCTCGAGCTGCATTAGCCGGTGGATTCACCCGAGTCTGCGCCATGCCCAATACAGATCCGCCCATTGATTCTCCCGAGTCTGTCCGTTTTATTGTTGAAAAGGCGGATGCATGTCCGATTCACATTCATCCAATCGGAGCCGCCACCAAAGGTCAATTGGGAAAAGAATTAACTGAAATGTCCGGTATGGCAGCGGAAGGCTCCGTCGCATTCAGCGATGATGGTTTACCTGTAATGGATGGCGGTGTTATGCGCAGAGTGCTGGAATATGGCGGAATGCTGGATTTACCGATTATTAATCATGCCGAGGATGTTTGTATTCGAAATGACGGTGTCATGAATGAAGGACGCATGTCGACCCGTTTGGGTCTGCCAGGTAATCCTGTTGAAGCTGAAGGAGTTATGGTCCATCGAGACCTTGAATTAGCAAAACTTACGGGAGCAAAACTTCACGTTCCTCACATTAGCACGGCTGCCGCTGTAAAAAATGTATCTCAAATGAAAAAGCAGTATAAAAACATTAGCGCAGAAGTAACACCGCACCATTTGTTTTTTACAGATGATGATTTGAAAGAGTTTGATACAAATTTGAAAGTAGCTCCACCCATACGCTCACAATCAGATCGTAAGGAATTGATCGAAAGCTTCAAAAATGGAACGATAGATTGTATTGCCACAGATCATGCTCCACATACCATTGAAGATAAAGAAGCCACATTTGATATGGCTGCATTTGGCATGATTGGTCTGGAAAGCTGTCTGGGAGCCACGCTAAACGTTCTTGTTGAGGAGGCGGGTCTAGATATGATGACAGTTATTAAAGCCCTGACAGTGAATCCCCGGAAAATTATGGGGTTTGAGTCTGATATATTTTCAGAAAAAACACC
>JACNLB010000133.1:39308-46380 GCA_014381755.1 Fidelibacterota bacterium
AATGATTACAAAAACAATAAAAGCATCAGAAATAGAAAAAGACTGGTACGTAGCTGACGCCGAGGACAAAGTCCTGGGCCGATTTGCCAGTGAAATCGCTCAAATATTGCGTGGAAAGCATAAACCCAGTTTTAGTCCAAATATGGATATGGGTGATTTCGTTGTTGTGGTTAATGCGGAGAAAATTTGCGTTTCAGGAAATAAGGAAAAGAATAAGACTTATTTCCGCCATTCAGGATATCCCGGTGGAACGACATTTACGGATTTTGATCACTTGCGTAGAACATACCCCGAACGCATTATTGAGAATGCTGTTAAGGGAATGCTGCCTAAAAACAAATTAGGCCGGGCCATTATGAAACATTTAAAAGTTTATGCCGGTGCGGATCATCCACATTCGGCACAAGAACCCAAACAATTGGATATATAATATGCCAAATGAAGTTTATCAAGGAACCGGACGAAGAAAAACGTCCATCGCCAGGGTGAGGATAACACCTGGAAAAGGTGCAATTCTAATCAATGGTAAGGACTTTAAAAAATATCTATGCCGTGATACATTAGCAACAGTCGTTGAACAACCGTTAGAAACGGTGGATGTGATGAAAACATATGATATTAAAGTCAATGTTAATGGTGGCGGTCTCACCGGTCAAGCCGGTGCGATTCGATTAGGTATTGCAAGAGCATTAATCAAAGCAGACATTGACCGTCGCCCCGCACTGAAATCTGCTGGTTTTTTAACACGTGACTCCCGAAAAGTTGAACGAAAGAAATACGGTCAACCCGGCGCACGTAAACGTTTTCAATTTTCCAAACGGTAAGGATCTATGGCTGAAATTAGTTTTGAAAATCTATTAAGTACAGGTGCCCATTTTGGGCACGTGACTCGCAAATGGCATCCGGAATATTCTCCCTATATTCTTATGGAGAAAAACGGGATTCATATTATTAACCTGGATGAAACATTGGGGAAATTGGATAAAGCACTTACGTTTATTAGTGATGTTGCAAAAAAGAATGGTGAAGTTTTATTTGTAGGGACGAAGAAACAAGCTCGAGATATTATTCAACAGGAAGCAGATCGCTGCGGAATGTTTTATGTCGTTGAGCGCTGGCTGGGTGGAACTCTCACAAATTATTCAACGATTAAGAAAAGTATTAAACGACTACAGCAATTGGAAAAAGAAGGTTCAAATATTTATGAAAATATGACCAAAAAAGAAATTCAGATGCTTAATCGTGAGCGGATTAAGTTGGCTGACCAGCACCGTGGGATTAAAGACATGAAACGGTTGCCGGATGTCGTGGTTGTTGTGGATGCCAATTATGAGAATACAGCTGTTCTGGAAGCGAGATTACTGGAAATTCCTGTCGTTGGCATCGTCGATACAAATACTAATCCCAATTCTGTGGATTATCCCATTCCAGCCAACGATGATTCCATTCGGACAATTCAGCTTATTATTGCCGCAATTGCGGATGAAATCCTTACTGCTGCTGATAAAGAAAGTGTATCTGAAAACGTAGAAGCTGAAACGCAAGAAAATGTGGATGAGATAATCCACGTATCTACAGGTGAAAATGGTAAAGAAGCAGAACAGGCAACTGAAAAGATTGAAGCACCTGAAGAGATGATCGAATCGACTGACAAGACTGAAGAAGACGTAAAAGTTCCAGATGTCAAAGTGGCGGATAAAGACGTCAAAAAGAAAGCAACGAAAAAAACAGTTAAAAAGAAAATACTTAAAAAGAAAAAAGAAACAACGGAGGATGTAGAATCAAAATGAGTATAAGCGCTCAAGTAGTAAAAGAATTACGTGAAAAAACCGGCGCTGGAATGATGGATTGTAAAAAAGCATTGGTTGACTCAAAAGGCGATATGGCAAAGGCAGTTGATTTCCTTAGAAAATCAGGAATTGCCAAAGCGGAAAAGAAAGGCAGCAGAGATGTGAAAGAAGGAATTGTTTATTCCTATATTCATCATGGTGGGCGTTTAGGTGTCCTTGTTGAAGTCAATTGCGAAACAGATTTTGTCGCAAAGACAGATGGTTTTAAAGAACTGGTACATAATATTGCCATGCAGATTGCAGCAACGAATCCAGTGGCTGTTTCATCAAAAGATATATCTAAAGAATTGATTGAAAAAGAAAAAGAAATATTTACTGCCCAGGCTAAAGACTCGGGAAAACCGGACAACATTATTGAAAAAATTGTTGAAGGCCGTGTGCAAAAATACTTTCAAGAAGTATGTCTGGTTGAACAACCATTCATTAAAGACCCCGATAAACGCGTCGGTGACATAATCACCGAAACTGTAGCCACCCTCGGTGAAAATATCACTATAGGCCGTTACATACGATATGCTGTTGGTGAATCAATTATTAGCAGCAACGGACAAGTCTAAACTCATCACATGAATAAACCGCTTTACCGGCGTGTTCTGCTAAAATTCAGCGGAGAAGCTCTGGCCGGAGACAGTGGTTTTGGTATTGATCCCTCCAAAGCGCTCGATCTTGCGAGTGAGATAAAATCTGTACATGACTTGGAAGTCAGTATTGTACTGGTTATTGGTGCGGGTAATATTTTTCGCGGAATGGAAGCAGCCGCTAAAGGGATGGATCGAGTTACCGGTGATTATCTTGGTATGCTGGCCACAGTAATGAATGCCATTAGCTTGCAGGACGCATTGGAACACGTGGGTATAGAAACACGTACGTTATCTGCTATTACTGTAACCCAAATAGCTGAACCCTATATTCGTCGACGTGCGTTGCGCCATTTGGAAAAAAATCGAATTGTCATCGTTGCCGGTGGAACAGGAAATCCGTATTTTACCACTGATACTGCCGCTGTTTTACGAGCCACAGAGCTCGGGGCAGAAGCAGTTGTCAAAGCCACAAAAGTTGATGGCGTTTTTGATAAGGACCCTATAAAGAATGCAGATGCTGTGAAATTTGATACAATTTCTTTCCAGGAAGTATTGGATCGTAAATTACGTGTTATGGATTTAACAGCTTTTACATTATGTAAGGAAAATAATTTACCAATCCGGGTTTTGAATATGTATGAATCCGGTTCCATGGTAAAAATGTTACTGGGCGATAAAATAGGCACATTGGTGATGGAGTAATTATGATAAAAGAAATATTTAAGGATACAGAACACCGCATGGATCAGGCAATAGAACATACGCGTATGGAACTTGCTAAAGTTCGTACCGGCCGGGCTAATCCTGAATTGTTAGAAAACCTGACTATTGATTATTATGGGACTAGAACACCCTTCAATCAGCTATCCAATATTTCAGTGCCTGAACCGCGGTTGATTACGCTTCAGCCATTTGATAAATCAATTATGCCCGATATTGAAAAAGCCATTATGGAAAGCAATTTGGGCTTAACACCCAATAATAATGGTGAAGTAATTCTAATTCCCATTCCTCAACTATCAGAAGAACGACGGAAAGACCTTATAAAAGTTGTGCATCAATTAGTTGAAGAAGGACGAGTTTCAGTTCGTAATGTACGAAAAGATGCGAATCACCATGTAAAAATGGTTCAGGATGAAGGTCATATTTCAGAGGATGAGATTAAACGTGCAGAAGATGATATTCAGGATTTGACAGACAAACATGTTAAACATCTGAATGAAATGATGGAGCAAAAAGAAAAAGAATTAATGGAATTCTGATCGAATAATTAAAGATGAACATAAAAAAAGCCTCCAGTAGCTGGAGGCTTTTTTATTAACTAGATTTAGTCATTAATCACATTTTGAAAAGCCGCAACTGGGACACGTCACACATCCACCTTCGTGGTTGACTGTACTGCCGCAATCGGGGCATGTTACCAGATTTTTTGTTGTATAATCGGCAATGTTTTTATGTTTTGTTTCTGTTGCTGATGCCATGGTGAAATGCACATGTTGCTCATCACTAGCACTAGATTCACGTTGTTTCAAGTAATCGTCGAGTGCTTTACCAATAGCGTCAGGTGTAGATAGTATAAGTCGCCCGTCTTCCCACGTTGGGTTGGGCCCACTGATGCCTTTCAGCTGCTTCACGATGGCATAGGGATCGATCCCTGAACGAAGAGCCAAGGAAATGAGTCGACTGATTGCTTCGGATTGTGCTGCAGCATTCCCGCCGGCCTTCCCGATTGTTGTGAAAATTTCACAGAGGCCGTTCTCATCTTCATTGATGGTGATGTACAATGAACCTTCACCGGTTCGAATACGGCGGGTCGCACCGCTGGTTAGTACCGGGCGAATGCGTGGAGCCTTAGAGACAGCTGCATGTTCATCTTCTTCTAAATCTGGCGTAACAGTCGATTGAACATCCACTGTTTCTTCAGAGGCATCTGTTTGGGTAGGTTGTTCTTTCGGCTTTTCTGTTATCAGGATACCTTCACGGCTGCCTTCACGGTAGACTGTAATTCCTTTCAATCCCGCTTTGTATGCAGTCATATAAATATCGGCAACAGTATCCATTGTAATTTCATTGGCCAAGTTCACAGTAGAGGAAATGGAACTGTCAATATACTGTTGTATGATGCCCTGCATTTTCACGCGGAAAAAAGGATCAATGTTATGAGACGTAACAACATATTCGGGTAAATCATCGTCTCCTCCGAACAACTGACCAATAACCGGATGATAGACCGTATATTCGTCGAAGGATTTTCCATATCCATCATTTTGTTTTACACGGCGTTTGTATGAGGTGGCAAAAATGGGTTCAACTCCGGATGTAACCCGGGAAACAATAGCGCCGCTGCCTGTGGGCGCTACGGTTGTGAGGGTTGAATTACGCGTCCCTTTATTACGTATTTTATCACGGATAGCTTTGGGTAGATTTTTCACGAACTTGCTTTTGCTGTAACCTTTCCAATCAAAGTTGGGAAATGCCCCTTTTTCATCCGCAAGTTCAACGCTGGTTTCATAGGCAGTATCTCGGAAAATTTTCATGATCTGTTCAATGGTTTGCAGGGCATCTTCACTATCGTATTTAATACCCATTCGCACTAGCATATCACCTAAACCGAGAATCCCAAGTCCAACACGTCGATCATTTGTGGCGTTTTGTTTTTGTACATCCAGAGCGTGGCGATCCATGTTATAATCAACTACATTATCCAGGAAACGCGTTCCGACTGCAACAGTATCTTTAAATTCGTCAATCATAAAATTTCCGTTAAGATCAACAAAACGTTCCAGATTAACTGCGCCGAGGTTGCAACATCCGCCGTCAGGTAACGGTTGTTCAGCGCATGGATTTGTAGATACCAGTGGACTGCAGTATTCTGCGTTATGATAATCCTTCATCGTATCCCAAAAAAGGAGTCCCGGTTCTGCGCTGGTATGGGCGTGTTCAATAATTCTATTCCAAAGATCCTTGGCTTTTACCGTTTTATAGACGACATCATCATATGTAAGGTCGAAATACGAATCATTTTCTACAGCATCCATAAAATCATGAGTAAGCAGCACGGAAATATTTGAATATTTGACCATATCAATATCACCCGTTTTTATTTCGATGAATTTCTCAATGTCTGGATGATCAATGCGTAACGTCTGCATATTTGCGCCGCGTCGTCCATGCTGGGCGATGGTATTTGTATTTTCAGAAAAAAGGTTCATGAATCCTGTAGGACCGCAGGATTTTCCACCCGTACCGACGATGGCATCGCCCGCAGGGCGCAGAGATGAGAGGTCATGTCCGCATCCACCACCGTATTTATAGGTGAGAGCTTCGTTGATTATTGTGTCGTAGATGGCTTTAATGGAATCTTCTTTTACAGCCACAACGTAGCAATTATTGAGAGTGGTGGTTATGTCTTCCCGGCCGGCACCGTGCATGATGCGTCCACCGGGAACAAATTTAAAATCTTCAAGAATAGAAAAGAATTTTTTCTCCCATTTTTCCTGGGATTTCTTGGTCTTTTCCATGGATGCCATGGCTTTCGCCTGGCGATTCCAAATCTGCCAAGGATGTTTTTCCCATGGAGCCAGGTACTTATTCTTAAGAACATCCGCACCAAGGGTGTCATCGGTGTAATAGTTTTCTATACGGTAATTTTCCGGAACTGTATCATCATCCAAGTGACCGTTGGTCTCATTTTGTATTTCTAGGACAGTGTCCAGTATTTCCGGCGAAATTTCCTGTTGACCCTTTAATGGTTGGGTCAAATCAAGTTTCATTGCTTCAGCCATTTACTTTTCCTACAGGTATGTGGTATTAACATTTCAATTGATAAAAAGCAGGCAAACAGGCAAAAAGTGAATAAGTCACTTGGGTTGGCATCACTAATATATTTCTCGGTTTGCTATCGAACAAGTATAAAAGTTTGCTTTTCTCTATTTCCGTCGAGAAAAATTATAGAGGAGAAAGTTGTCCACAATTTATCCACATACTTCGTCGACAGAATAGACATTATCTAACATAATTAAAATCCGTTTTGTTGCTCTATAGAAGAATTTTCTTGAGGAGAAATCTAAATTATTGCTCATTTTAGGATTTTGAACCCGCTAATGTGGTTAAAACTGCGGAACTCCACCTTTTTGGAGCTTCCAGCATGGGATAGTGACCCACATTTGAAAGGGTGTTCAGCGTACTTTTCGGTACAAGTTGATGCAATGCTTCTGCCATAGCTAAAACTGCAATAGGATCATCTTTGCCCCAAACAAAATGAATAGGTATATCAGATTGTTGCAATGCACCAATCCAACGATCTTTATACTTCACTCTTTCTTTTAAATACTGTGAAACTTGTGAAGCACGATTCATGCCGTCTTTAAACTGTATCATATCCCATAAACTATCTAAATCATTACTATCTATTTTTGATTTATCTGACCATAACTTTTTCATGCTATGTTTAAAAATCCATTTCGAACTTAATCTGGACATTAAAGGACCTAGGGTCTGATTGCGTAATAATTTTTGAACCAATTGCAGTTTTGCCATATCAATTAAAATGCTGCCATTACCAAGAGTAGCAGATTGAATATTTAATGGGATTGACCCTGCATTGGCTCTGGCGATTATTTCTGTTGCCACACTGCAACC
>JACNLB010000133.1:46700-52133 GCA_014381755.1 Fidelibacterota bacterium
CCGTTTATATTTTCATAACGCCCTTTATTTGACCACGAATCGAAATCCATTAGAAAGAATATATTAAACGACCCATAATCATACGGCCAATGGGAGGAGTTCCGTACCAGCTGCGATATTTTTCACCAAGAACATTTTGAGCGGTAATGTTTAGTTGGAGGCCTGTAACATATCGATCAAAATCCAAACCCATCCCAATATCAACTATATGAGATTCAGGTACGGAGCCAGTAAACAGTCCAGCCAGTGTTTCAAATTTGTCTTTATAGCGATACGCGCAGTTAAGGGAAAGCATGTGTTGGCTCGTATAATTAATGCCCAGTGCATATTTTAATTTTGGCCCATTCATGGACAGTGCTTGGCCCGTTCCTTTTTCACCTAGATCTTCATCGGTAAAATAATCATCACTTATCCATGAGAAGTTTGCAAAACCGAACACATTTTTGTTCAACATGAATTTTATACCTACATCAATTCCATAATAATCCACTTTACCAAAATTGACAAATGACAGCATAATTTCCGGTGGTGTATTTTCATCATAATTTTCGTTTGTTTCTGCAATGGCTACAAAATTGCTATCCAGCTGTGTTCCGGCTGATGCGAATAAATTTGAAAAACGAAACATATCTAAACCATATTGCCGTAATTCGGTATCTGTAACTACAGAGGTCGCTGCAGCGAGTAAATCAGTGGTAATGGCTCCAATACGAACCAAAGGTGTGAGTAATTGAGCATCAGAAAGAAAATGATCCCTGCGAACATAATAAAGATCTACATTGGCCATGATACCTTTAGCGATTGGACCTTTAAAGCCTAATTCGATGGAATTGGTAACAGTTGGCTTGAGTGGCTCTCGATTTGGAAGCTTATTAACCTGTCTATCATTTTCAACGCATTCTACACATGTGAGATCAGGATAGACCAAGGAACCTTCAGCAAATCCCATAACTTGATCCGCACGGGATAATAAAAAGGATTGAGCTTCAAAAGATATCCAGCCTAATTCCAAAAGACGATTCACGGTAAATTCATATGCTGTAGAATATGGGATACCAATTTCATCAGATCTTTCGCCATTGAATAAACTAGTAATCTGTGTTGGATCATCATATGTCCAAGCTTCAGTACTTCCGCGAACCCGAACTTTAAATAAATCAGATTCCTGTACAACAATATCCGTAAAGAAATAAACCGGATCGCCAAAGTTGATGGCTCTATTGGCTGTTAATCGTAGAGAGTGAAGAGGAGAGGTTAACCAGACCAATGCCAATCGAGGTGAAAATTCTACCCTATTAAAGACAGAATGATAATCGGCTCTCCCAGCAACAAATGCATCGACTGTTGGAGAAATATGATATTCAGCTTGAAAATAGGAACCGATTTCTTTGACAGTATCATTTTCCTCATTTCGCCCAAAAACCGTTCCCTTAGACCGGGGTGACAATTGACTGAAATCGACTCCCATAGTTAGGGACGTTTTGCCTTGCATTAGATCAATATTTTGCTGGATCTGTCCATCAAATTGTGTGGACATAGAATAGGATGAACTTCCATTTCGCAACAAATATATTTTTTCATCATTTATCATTTGATTAAAGAAAACTTGGGCGAAAAATTTATCACGTTGATATCGTAATTGTGTAAAAGCAACCCCGGGTCCGTCTGATTGGCCTTCACCTTGGTTCGTTAAAAAAACGGTCTTTAATGTTGAATACCCAGAATTAGAAATAATCATTCCTCGATTTGGTAATTTATAATGCAGTGAGCCAGTTATATAACCATACTCTACTTCACTATCACGTTTACCATTGGTTGAAAACATAAATTCATCTGTAACACCACTAAAGATGGAATCGACGTATGAATCCAAATGAACTTTGTCCAGAACATCGGTAGAGTCCAATTCCCAATCGGATGCTGTTCCGAATGAAGTCACAATTTTGAATGCCAACCGATCGTTTAGAATTTTCGCGTGTCGCAATGTTACTGCAGCTGATTCTCTTTCACCAAAACGTAAACTCATGGAAGTACCGGGATAACGAAACGGATCACGAGTTAAAAAATGAATAACGCCAGTTTCAACACCAGCACCATACAGAGCGGATGCAGGTCCACGTATAACTTCAATTCTATCCAGATCTATAGGGTCAATAGGCATAGCTGCAAATGGATTAAATGAAAAACCAACCAACGCAGCATGTCTATAATCTACTAATGCATACGTTGGCGAAATAAAATTCGAGTTAAACCCTCTAAGTGCAACTTGATAGTTTGCTAAACCAGTTTGAACGACTTCTGCTCCTGGAATATTTCGCAGAGAACTGACTGCGTTTGTTACAACATCTTTCTCCAGAACACGCTGATTCAAAACGGTTATAGATGAAGGTGATTCAAGGATTTTTTCTGCTTTCCGTGATGCAGTTACAACGATATTTTCATCAAGATATACTGCTTCAATATTCAATGAAAAATTTAAAATTAAGTTCTGTTTGTCGATGAGAACAGAATGCGTTTGAGTTTCATAACCTATAACGGAAGCAGATAATTGGTATTCTCCGGGAGAAAGTGTAATGGTGTATGAACCATCCATATTTGCAGCTGATCCCAAGTCAGTATTTACTACAACTATATTTGCTCCAGGCAGTGGTTCACCAGAAGATGCATTTGTTACAGTTCCTGAAATATGTGATTGAGCGAATACCGAACTGGATACACATATCATTAAGACGAGGGAAGAATAAAACAGTTTCATATACAATCGTTATATAAGTGAAATGTCAATATCGCGAAGATGGACATCGGCATTTCCAGTTAATAAGTCAATATTTTCACCACTGGCAAGATTATTTATATTTCCACCTGGCTGCGCGGATGCTGTTGATAATTGAATACCATCTGAATCATGTCCCCATCCATGGGGGATGCTGATAACTCCGGGCATCATTTCATCGGTTAATTTTGCTTTTAAGTCAAATTGAAAATGTGGACTAGATACACGCACATTCTGGCCATCTTGGATCTGTCTTTTTTCAGCATCCGAATGGTTCAATAAAACATTAAATCGATTTCGTCCGGACATGAGTGAATCACAATTATGCATCCATGAATTATTGCTTCTTAACTGGCGTCTTCCGATGAGTGTGAGTTTTCCATTCATACTGGGTCGATTTGCCATCGTCTCCTGAACGCGTTTTAAGTCTCCCACAAGAATTTTGGGCAAGAGATTTATTTTTTTATCTTTTGTAAATAATCGATGGGGAAAGGAAGGTTGCAAAGGTCCCAAGTCGATTCCATGGGGATTTTTCTTTAATTTATTCAAAGATAGTTTAGACGATCCTCGTTTTAAACCGGCAGCAATCAACCATTCAGGACCAAACATTTTAGACATATAATACATCATTTTGTTTATTGGGCGTTTTCGTATTTTGGATATTCGATAGGCAAGGTCTAAATAAATTTCCCAATCGAATTTTGAACCCGGATTTTTCTTAAATAATGGTTTGGAATAATTTGCTGTATTTCTTACTGCAAGTGTATGAAAAATGAGATCATAATGACTGGTAAGCAGATTATGAACGGGTGGGAGTATAATGTCCGCATGGCGAGTTGTTTCATTCACATAAAAATCGATAGATACCATAAAATCCAAAGACTCTAAAGCCGGATCCAGCTTTCCACCGTTTGGCACAGATAATACAGGATTGCCAGCGACAGTTAACATCGCTTTGATTTGTCCGTCCCCATCGGTTAGAATTTCGTCTGCTAAGGTAACAGCGGGTAATTCTCCACCAAATTCCGGAAGATTTTTTACTCGACTGCGCCACACATCAAAATGACCGATACTTGATGGTTGTTGTAGAATATCAACAGCCGGAGACGTAAACATGGCGCCACCTTCACGGTCAAAATTGCCTGTTACAATATTGATTACATTAATTAACCAATGGACCGTTCCGCCAAATTCCTGTGTACACACACCGGTACGACCATAACATACGGCAGATTCCGCATTGCAAAATTCTGCAGCAATCGTTTTAACAGTTTCAGCATCAATACCAGTAATGTGGGCAGTGGCTTCCGGAGGAAATGATTTTACAATCGATTCCAATTCGTCCAGGTTATGAGTGAATTCTGCAAGGCGTCCCGGTGACATTTTATGAACATTTATTATTTGATATAAAATAGAGAGTAAAAAATACACATCCGCGCCTGGTTGGATGAAACAGTGGTCAGATGCAATTCTGGCTGTTTCAGTTTTCCGTGGATCAATGACAACCACTTTTCCACCTTTGTTCATAATATTTTTCAATCGATTACGTACATCTGGGACGGTCATAAGACTGCCATTCGACACCAATGGATTGGCGCCCAAAATGAGCATGTATTTTGTCCGGTCTATATCTGGAATGGGAATCAAAAATTGGTGACCAAACATAAAATATGAAGCAAACATGTGAGGAAGTTGATCGACGGATGTAGCAGAAAATTTATTTTTTGTTTTAAGTGATTTAATCATCATGGGCATCAGCGACATAGAGCCGAGATTATGGACATTTGGGTTTCCTAAATAGATTCCCACTGCATTTTGACCGTATTTATCTTGTATGGAGCAGAGCTTCTCTGCAATATCATCAAGCGCATCTTTCCAGGAAATTTGCTGCCAGCCGCTATCCGTTTTACGAATGGGATAGTGCAGCCGATCGGGATCTTCATGAAGGTCTTTTAGGGCAAATGCTTTTGGGCAAATATGCCCGCGGCTCAAGGGGTCTTGAGCGTCTCCTTTAATATCAACAATTGAGCCGTTATCGGTTTGGATTTCCAAACCGCAAATGGCCTCGCATAAATTACAGCTTCTGTAATGTGTTTGAATGGACATTACATTTTTGCACAACGAATGAGGAGAGAGTTAGTGATGGCTTTTTCACGTATTTGCATAATATCCTGATAATCGGGATCACTCACAAATTGATTAAATACATCCCAACTGGGCCATTTGACAAAAAAAACTAAATCAGCATCAAATTTCCCTATAATTTCATTTTGAGGCACATAAAAGTTTGAATGGACGCGACCATTGTACTTTTTTAATAACGGCTCAACAGCTGCCATATATTGCTTATAAGTATCATGTCCTCCATTTGGTTTAAACCATAGTGCATTCAGCATATAAATTGGATCTCTATTGCTCATTTTAGTTTTACTCCGCTTGGATTTTGCCATCAAAAGTTTCAATCCAAGTTTTAATTTTAGTTTAGATAGTATTCCCATGTATTATCTTAAATGACTAATTCGTTTAGAATAGTGTAATGGAATTAAAGAAATTTCATGTTAAACAAAAATAAATATATGTAATTTATTGCATATGGAAGTTCCAAAATCATTACGCAAATGGATGGTGATCCACTTTTATGTGGATTACGCATTCGCAAT
>JACNLB010000114.1 GCA_014381755.1 Fidelibacterota bacterium
ACCATATCCACAGTAAAGGTCGCTGAATCATAAACCACTGTTGAAAAACTCGCTCCGGATGGATCCAGGGCTTCTACTTCAATAAAATGAGATCCTTCAGAAAGACCGGTGACTGTTACAGCAGTATCTGACGTAAATTGGCCAGCTGCGGTGCCGTCCATTGTAATCTGAACATAACCATCGCAATCCGAACAACCAGGTGAACCGAGTGTAAAAAAATCTGCGACTGTTATTTCAACATCAACGAAATTGGTGTCGATCATTGATCCCGTTACGGGATAAGTTAATTCTACTACTTCATCGCGACTTTGTGCCGTCACGATGGATAGTACAAAAATTATTGCTGTGATGCGTCTCAATCTTTTAGCGAATGACATGCATGCCTCCTCATTAGGTGAATAATAAATGGTGATTTAATGCCATTATATTGGAAACGAAAATACCCACGAATTTACTCAAAGTGAATTGATATTCTATTCAAATAACTTTAATGACTGAAAAATGTGAGTAAGAGCACATATTATTTTAGTAACAGTATTTTTCGAATTTGTGATTGTTCATTTGAGTGAATTTTAAGGAAATAAATCCCCGTTGACAAATCAGTTCTTACTCTAAAATTCCGTTTACCATTTGATAATTCGCCATGGAAAATGTTTTGTACATTTCGTCCGATTATATCTATTAGCTGGATGTCTACTCTCTGACGTTCCTCAAGAATTATGGAAAATGAAAATTGATTATTAAATGGATTGGGATATGGTTGACTCACATGGAATGAAGTAGGTAATAATTCTTCCTCAATTCCAACAGCAGTTGAATCGTATCGAAAATACTGAAGCCCGCCTGCTTGAGTACCGAAAATCAAATCCGGCTCACTTTGACCTAATTTATAATATGCTGACGGAGCCAAATTGCGTCCAATGTAAGGAATATCCGTTCTTAATTCTGCAACCAATTCTTCACTATCTAGATACATAATTTCGTACAACTCCCCTGTCTCATTTCCGGCTATGATATGTCCATTCTCCAGAACACATGGTGACGCATTGTTTCCAATATCAATATTTAAATACGACGTTGAATCAAAAATTGTGGTATCAGCACTACCCTGGTTCCAGTAAATATGAATGACGCCATCCTTGTCTCCCACTGCCAAGTCCTCATCGCCATCCTGGTCAATATCGCCGAAGGATGGAGTAGCACGGCCGCTTAAATCAATATTTAAAAAATCAGATTCTGGGTCAGAAAAATTACAATGATTTTGAGAATATGCTTCCTCTATCCTGAAAATTCTTCCGTTAAAATCACCAATATATAAATCATCGAATGATTCAAAAGGAGGATAAGAATCAAATGGGTTTGCTATCACTCCAGGAACAAGATTTGATCCAAGTTGAAAGACAGATTCAAAATTCAAAGACAAATAATCATCTGTAAATGCATCATTTTCCAAAGCATATAAACCACCCGACCAGGCAGTATTTTCAGGATTGAATTCATTTCCAATCCATATTCTCAATTGGTCCCAAATACATATTTTCGACACAGCAGGATGGCTACCTGAAATAAAATCCAGACCAGGTAATAGTCGTGATGTTATCATTTCATAATCCCAATTTTCCGGTGAACCATTATTCTGAAAATAGTAGAGATTATCCAAATATTCTGTCCCATAAGCACCGGATAAAACGCCTACAACCAAATCACCATCTCCATCTCCATCAAAATCAGCAAACCTGGCTATATTGTGTCCCGTTGATTCAAAATCTGTTCCTTGAGGAAAATCTGTGATTTTTAGTGAATCTTCAAAATCAGGATTGGTTGACATTCCATAATTTTCTAAATAAAACAGTCCCGGCTGGTAAAAGTCGCCCCAGATTAAATCCAAATCATTATCATTATCCAAATCAAAGAATTCAACTGCATTTGCGCCATGCCTCCCCGGTGTCCATACAATCTGGATATCTTCAAATGAACTTGTAATTAATTCAAATTGGGGAACGCCATTGGAAAAACTATGTCCTTTGTAATAGGTTAGGCGTCCAGAGATGTCGCCAATAAAATAATCCAGAATTCCATCTTCATCAATATCTGCTAGTGCAGGAATAACAATCTGTCCTCCGTAAACTGGAAGATTATTAATATCCATCAACTCATTTGAAATTAATTCAAATGTCCCATTTTCATTAGACCAATAACTCACATTATCTGAATTTGGAGTATGGCTTAATAGATCCAAGTCACTATCATCATCAAAATCATGAAAGGCATACCAAGTACCAACATTAATATCCTGGAACGTCTTGGTAATAAATTCAAATTGCGGTAAATAAAAACCAGTATCAGGAATTACGACTGCCAATCCTTCCCAATACTGCAAATAGCCATCACGGTCATTGACAAAACAATCGAGTATTCCATCTCCATTCCAATCAATAAATCGTGGATCGGGTTGATTCAACCCACCCGTGAATGGCTGCTGAACTTCAACTCCATCCATACTAATTGTAAATGGACTTACATCACGAACGTATCCTTGGGAAAAAACAATATTAAGGATTAGGATTAATATTGTCGTCATTTTCATTCTAAAGTAACTGAATCTGTAATTTGATCAATATCCCAAATGAGCAGTCGTTCAACTTCTTCGATTAGATTTATATGGCGTAGTAAAAATGGCGGAAATGAACGAAATCGAAGACGCACAGAAATATCCAAATTTGATCCGCCTTCCGGAACAACCGTGGGTAAATCAATGATGTAATTGACCGTTCGTGAACCACTGACCGGGAGAGTATAATCATTCATCCAAATCATATCTTCTACACTCACATTCATTATTCCTGAATCACCTGCTTCGTTATATAGAACGGTGTTAAAAACATTCAATTGAGGATCATACTGTTTTTCCGGATCGGTGTAAAAATCATATATATCACCATTTTCATTCAAATGCCCAGATTGAAAAATGGTATCCCCATCAATATTGGCGGTAACCTCTAACCAAAGCTGCCTGGTAAATGTAACTCCTGATGGAAAATTATGCCCTGCATTATTGCTGATGATTATTTTAATTTTTAAAGGTTCAGTAGATAGCACAGTATCCGCCAATGGTTCAAAAAAATTCACGTCCGCTGAACCATCCAAGATTTCTGCTATAGCCGGAAGCAGTCCATTATTTTCAGATTCTCCCACAATTGATGTACCGACGCCAGGAAAATAATGGCGATGGAGATTTTCTCGCAATGGCCCGCCTTCTGCTGCATATCCTTCATACGTAGGCATATGACAGGTTTGGCACTCCGATCCCATTGCGTCGAAGGCAGATCCTTCCCATTCAGAATTCGTGACTTCTGCATCCAACCCATTCACAGTGAGATTATGGCAGTTGCGGCAAAAATCAGATTGATCATAACCTTCGTGATATTCTGATTCATGGAACGGATTATCTTGAGGATCATCAATTATGCTATATCGTGTTCCATCTGTATAAAGTTTAAAATCAGCTGTTTCATAATTTTGCTCACCAGTCTGAATATCAGTGGTCTCCGGTAAATGAGTTATTGTATGACACACATCGCAGGTTACACCTTCCTGTATTTGGAGAGGTAAAGTGCTCATAACTTCAGGTGTTAAATTTTTATGATCCGTTATAGCATCCGTCAATGCAGCAATGGGGCTGTGACATTGCACACAGAAATCACCCAATTCTATACCTTCTGAAGCATGCGCATTTTGAGCATTTTGTTGCAATTTAAACCAAACCGGATCTTGAGTAGAATATGCATGCATGGATGCAGACCATTCTTCATAATGATTGGGGTGGCAATTTTGGCATTCAGTTGCTGAACTGAAATCTTCAACTTTAAAAGACGTTTGAAACGGCCGTTCCGGGATGGGTGTTTCTTTGCCTAGATCATTACAGGAGAGAGCAAAGAATATTAATGCGACTGCAAAACACAGTCTATTGTACGATTGCTGCACCTGTTGGAATTGGATCTGTTGTACTGTCATTACCTAATTTGATTTCGTGTAATATTGTGTGTAATAGTGATTCATTATCTGTATCATAAACATACGCATTTCCACTTCCGGGTGAAGTTACGACCAATAAATCATCATTGCCTGACAAAGCACAGCCATGTAACATATCCAATGAAAGATTATCAAGATTAGATATTTCTCCGGTTAGCAAATTTATAATAGAAATACTATTTCCCATTCGATTTACAACAAATAATTGTGATTCATCTTTTGTGAGTTGAAAATGCCAAGGCATCATTCCGGTAGAGAATGTATTTAAACTATCTCCTGTGGAAGTATCAAAAATCCGAATTTCGTTGGAATTGGAACAACTGATAAACAATTTTGAATCATCTTGGCTTAATTCAAGCTCCAACGCATTGTAAAAACCATCGTTAATCTCGTAAGATGAAGGTACATCCGAACCTATTCGAAAATTCTGCGGTTGATAAGTTGAGTCCCCAAATCGATCTGTATCAATTTTGAAAAAATGAGACGCTTGGTTACTGGCAACCCAAAGTGTGTTCCCATCTGAACTTAAGGCAATGCCATGGGGAGAATCAGCACCTACATTGACTGTTCCAACGATTGTCATATTTTGTGCATCTATTTTATGCACAAGCTGCGAAGCTGTGCTCATGCCCATCATGGGCATAAATCGGGAAATGTATAAATATTCTCTTTGTTCATCCAATGCCATTAATGCAGGCATATTGCCAATAAAAACAGAATCCACCAATGCGTCCGTTTTTAAATCAAATTTTAATACAGAGCCATTTGCAATGAGTGTACAGTACCAAAAATTATGGGTTTCATCAATGACAATATAGTGGGGCATGTCGCCGGTATTGGTGAAATCAACATCAACATAATGAATGACGTCTCCTCCATTAATATCCACCACGGCGATTCGATCCTGACCTTGAAGAGTGATGTATGCTTTTTGAATTTCCTGGGGTATGCGGTCATCACATGAAAATGCAATGATTATTCCCAAGAGAATAATTAATCGTTTTATTAAATTCCTTTTGAAAAACTGAATAGCCATTTGTCACTATTAATACGTATACCCTCTTTAGCTTCACTTACATCTTTTACAAATAAAGGTACATCCACGCGTAAATAGAATTTTTTGCCTAATATGGTTTTCCCGAGGCGTAAGCCTAATCCTGCATCAAAAAGATAATCACCATTAAAGCCTTTGTCTCCCTGGATATACTTACTTCCCCAGACCCAACCGTCATCCATAAAAGCTACTAATTCAATGTCCATTGGTTTAAAGGATGGTTTATAAAAAATTTCAAATGAATTGGCAATCACGGATTCTGCACCGGCTAATCCTTCTCCAATATAACCCCGCAAGTTTGCATCACCGGGGAGATGATAATGGTTTCGTAATTCTGTATTCCCATAAAAAGATGATTCATCCCGTAAAAATGGTTTCGCATAGAGATCGCCCGAACCGGCTCCCTCTATTGTGTATCGTTCCTGAGCTGGAACACCCGATTCACTGATAATATGCCCCAGAATGGATCGATTGCGAATTCCTATTTTCTTCTTAGTAAAACCAAAAGACAGTATAGCATTAAATCGAGTAAATGACCAGTCCGAAACAGATCCGGGAGTCGTAGCAATGTCCAAATTAACATTAACATTGTTTTTTACGGAAAAACTGTATTTACCATATATAATGGAGACTTGCCCTGGATCGTATAAATTAGTTAAAGAAGTATCATTAGCATTTGTGACATAAAAACCAACAGACGCATCATGAGTCATGATATCAGCGAATGCTTCATTCAAATGATTTTTTATTTCTATTCCGTACCCATTTACTCCACCAAAGTCATAGACGTGAAACGATCGTGAATATCCTCTAAAACTATGTACCGGTTTGCGATTGCCCACATAGGACCAATACACATTTTGAGAATCAAGTGCATAATTAACCTTTAAGATTAGGTTCTCCCAAGAACCATATTTTTTATTTATTCTAATTCCAGGTGAAAACCCATCCAACTCATGATACATCAGTGAGGGATTCCATCGGATGTAATAGCTGTTGCGTGGATTATAATTGGTATTGAACCAGTTGAACTGTATTGTTTTTGCCATTCGTCCGCTGAAATTGTTTCTGAAATCCACATCCAATGTTTGCACATCCGGATCCAATACAATTGACTTCGGTTCCTTTTTTACACTAAATGTAAATGTATCTTCTTTCCGCCATTGAAAATTTTTCCACCAGATTCGTTCTTTGCTGCCGTCTTTCATGGTCACTTCCAGCAATTGGGGCATTTCACGATTTCCGTGCTTTACGATATCCACATCAACTTGCCACATTCCATCTTCTTGTTTATCTTTTTTCCACTTTTTGATTCCGTAGTCTAAAACTCGTGTATTGTGCAGCCATGGATTAAAAAACCAATCCAACTTTTCACCACTTATATCTTCCATGGCAGAAACAAAACGTTCTTCATTTGGATGCTTTAAATTCCAGCGTTTAAAATATTCCTGCATGGCGGAATAAAACACAGAATCACCTAATACATATTTTAATTCTCCCAGCATCAAAGATGGTTTCGTATAGGCGTTGTAACGGTAGGAACCACCATTATTAAACATATAGGATTTGCGACTGATGGGCTCATCGTCACCACTGATTTGATAACGAATAGCTGACCATTGATAACGATCAAGAGACGAATCGAATTTTCTGAATTTTTTTTCTAAATCTGTATATTTTTCTGATTCGTCTAAATCAAACCCGTGAGGCCCATATCGATTCATCAAATATTCTCTGGTTTGGAATGTCGTAAACCCTTCGTCAATCCACGCCTCATCCACTTCATTATTTCCCAATATTCCATAAAACCAAATATGGCCGATTTCATGAACAATCAATCCTTCACTTTCACTGCCGTTCATGACCAGCATGGGATATTCCATCCCGCCGCCTTTTAATCGATCAGTTGTGGTCACTTGCGGGTAGGGATACATTCCATATAATCTGCTCAACCATTCCAGCGCCCGTTCAGATCGTGCTACTACTTTCTTGGTCCATTTTTCTCCGTTTTTCTCATTAAATAAAACATGGACATCTATATCATTCCATGATCCATGCTCATAGAGAAATGTGGGAGACGTTATCCAAGCAAAATCGTGGACGCGTTCAGCATGAAAAGATACGTTGCGGCGGGATGTTGAATCAATTTCAACTTTGTTGTCTTGATATTCTTCCAGCCATTCCTTGAAATCTTTAGACGTATCTACAGTGACGTCGGACCAGCCGGGATCGCCATCAGTCACCACACCTGTTGCACCCACAATGTACCAACCGGGGACGTCCATGCTTACATCAAATGTTCCAAATTCACCGTAAAATTCTCCCGAAGCGTGGAAAGGAACATTATGCCAGCCATTTTCATCATAGACCACTACTTTGGGATACCATTGTGCAAAATTATACTGATCGCCCACTCGCCCCGCTCTTTCAACTTGTTTACCCACATGATGTACCCAATCAAAATTCAAGATCATTGTTTCACCGGGCTGTAACGGTTTGGACAATTGTGCAGAAAGAATAGTATCATCTATTTTGAACGTATCAGCTAAAATGTCTCCATCTTTTTCAATTGTAAATCCTGAAACATCCACCTTACTGAAATATTCTTCCGTCCCTTTAACGAACTTTGCAGCTCGACCCATTCGGCCGAACTTTTGTAAATATTCTCTATGTTTTACTGATCCTTCTTGAAACGCATTGGGCAATAAATGCAAATACATATTGTTCAATTCATCGGGTGAATTGTTCGTGTATTTTATAATAGATCGACCACCCACCGTGTACTCTTCAATATCCAGTTTAACATCCATGGTATAATGGACGAACTGCTGAAAATAATCTTCTTCAGCAAAAGAAATATTTGTAAAAATGAGCAGAAAAACTGCCCAAAGAATTTGGTGAAATTTCAACTTAAACGCCTAAAATTTAAAGATACGGTTTAATATCGTTATAAAAGATCTTTTCTGATCTGGGTCCCAAATATCGTTTTACGATATAACCATTTCGGTCCACAAGGAATGTTGTGGGTATACCCACAATAGGCCCGCCGGTTGCTTGTCCAAAAACAGTTGTTGCTTCTTGAGTTTCATTGCCTTTGATATCTGTCAATACAGTATAATTCATTTTCCATTGATCGGCGAAAGCCTGTATCTTTTCCGGAGATCCGGAGGTGAGAGTAATTCCCACTATTTCCAATCCCTGATCATGATGATTGTTATATAATTTAACAAAATCAGGTATTTCTGCACGACAAGGACCGCACCATGTTCCCCAAAAATTCACTAAAACAACTTTACCCAAAAGACTTTTCATTTCCACGATTTCGCCTGAAGTAGTGGATAATGTAAAATTGGGTACTTTTACTGCATTGTTTGGCAAAGGCGGTTGTTGTATGTTTACAGATTCTGCGGACGTCTTTTTTTCAGCTGGCTTTTCGCTTGAACCACACCCCACAATCAATAAACCAATAAATATTATAAATGTTAAAATATTTTTCATTTTATTCTGTTATTCCTTTATCCAAAAATTTTAAAAATTCATCCAAATTTCGTGTCATACCCGGGAATTTTCCCAATACATCATCTTCCGGGCTTAAGATGACATAATAGGGCAATGCTGCTGTACCGAATCGATCAATTTCGTATTGCTGTTTTTCCCTGTAATTATTTCCCCCATCCGTATAAAGTCGTACTAGTACAAATCCTTTAAAACGCTCCTTGACTTCAACTTTTGTAAAAATATTCGATTCCATCCAGCGGCAGTTCGTACAGGTATAACCTGTAAAATCGAGAAATATATTTTTACCAACCGTATTCGCTTCAACAAACGCATCATCCAATTCAGTATACCATTGAAATTCTTCACCACCATTCACTTCAGATATTTTACCGACTTCTTCAGAAAGTTTCGGTGGGAGATAGGAATAAATGAGTCCATGAATGGGTCGGCCAAAAAGTCCTGAACTTAAATAGAGAGCAAATGTCAAAAAGAAAATGCTCAATAACATGCGGGGGACACTTAATATTTCCAGCTTGGTATCATGGGGCAGTTGAATTTTACCCATTAAATATAATCCGGTAAAAAACATGAGAATTGTCCACACAGCCAGTACAGATGTGTGAGTGAAAAACTGCCAATTCCAAACAAGGTCTGTATTACTGTAAAATTTGAATGCAGCGGCTAATTCCAAAAAGCCCATGACCACTTTTACCGAATTCAGCCAACCGCCGGATTTGGGCATGCGCGCCAAATATTGGGGAAAAAGTGCTAAAAAGAAAAACGGCAGCGCGAATGCAGCACTGAAAATAATCATACCCAATGCAGGCCAAAACCACTGTCCCTGACTGGCAGCCACCAACAGCAATCCAACAAATTGAACGGTACACGTGAATGATGTCAATGTAAAAGTGACAGCCATAAATAATGTACCCATATAACCGCCACGACCTTCCTGCTTCTGGACTAATTGACGTAAGCTGGAGGGTAACTGTATTTCGTACATGCCAAACAATGAAAGAGCAAAATATGTAAACAATGCTCCAATGAATAAATTTACCCATGGATTGGCAGCTAATTGATTTGCTCCGGATGCGCCAAGGGTTATGGCCAATAACAATCCTAAAATTGTAAATGTACCAATAATTCCTATACCATAAACGGATGCTTGCTTGACAGGGCTCTGGTTTTCCAGTTCACCCTGATGGGTAAAATAAGAAACTGTAATGGGAATCATGGGAAATACACACGGTGTTAAAAGTGCCAAAAATCCCATAGAAAAAGCCAAAATAATAAACGGCCAAAAGCCCTGGCTGATTGCAGCCTCAAGATCAATATTCCCGCTGGCGTCAGTGATGGTTGCCGCTATAAATTGGATATGATCTTTCCGGGGTTCGCCTGCTTCAATAACAACCGGAATTTCCATGGTCACTTCTTTGGGCGGATAACATAATGACGCATTGCACACCTGGTAAAGGATGGTGGCTGTTAAACTGATATTACCGGGATCGATATTGCCGTCTAATTGAACGGGAATCGTATAGCGGGTCGTTCCCTCATGGTAGCGCGTAATCGTATCAAACCCTTCGTCATATTTTTCGATAGGCTCGGGTTCATCTATCTTTCCCTGCCTGGAAACGTAATCGCCATTTATCGTAATGACCGTGGCAATGGGACCTTCACCGGCATCGTGCAGTGCATAAATATGCCATTCGTGCTCCATCTTGGCAGTCAATTCCACATGGACGACTTCCCCGGCTCGGGCAGCTTCGCTGACCGATGCCGAAACTGTCACGGGATTCATCTGTCCCCAGATGACCGTGGACAGGAGTAAAATGATTAAAATATGTCTATTATGTTTCATATTCGGCGTGGAAAGTAGTGGATTTAATGTGTTAACCCCAATTTTTGTTTCAATCGAAAAAATATACTGTTTTTACGTTTTAAATCCATTTTTAACTCATTTAAAGATACAATTGCAGCATCACGCCCATTTGTCATGAGAGTGTCAAATTCGTCAAAACGTGACCAATGGAGACCGCCGACGCTGGGGTGAATTACAAAATCCGCTTTTTCCATTTTTGATTTAGCCAGAAATCTGGATGTAATCTGTTCTGCTCGAGTTAAAATTTCATAAATATTTTTTTTCTTCATGCCAGGTAAACTGTTTTTAGTAATACTGATTGCCAGAACATAATCCATTTTAGTTTTCATTATTTCAACTGGAATTGGATCAATAACCGCACCATCCACAAGGACTTGCTCTCCCCGTTCAGTGGGTTGAACATACCCTGGAATTGTACAACTTTGAACAACGGCATCAATCAAATTTCCATGATCGTATAAAACTTGCTCGCCACTGTGAAGGTCCGTTGTTGTTACAAATAACGGAATAGTTAAATCATCGAATCGTTTGGCAGGGATCAAAAAATCGATAGCCCTTTCAAGCTTATCTCGTTTGATGATAAACGATTTTTGTTGAGACATGACAAGTACAATTCTGTCTCGAACATATTTGGCCATTTGTCCCATGGCTGAATCCGGATTATGATCTTCTCGAATACGATGGGTACCCATAGCTTGAAAATCATCCGAATTGAGGAATTCATGAAATCGCTGTTCAATCCACTTTGGATCCTGTTTGCTGGCATACATGGCACCTATAATAGATCCGGCACTCGTTCCGGCAATGCTGTCAAATCGAATTCCATTTTCATGGAGAATTTGTAATACTCCTATATGTGCAGCGCCTCGAGCTCCGCCGCCACCCAAAGCTAATCCAATCGATAAACTCATTCTTCCAGTGCTTTACTCCGGGACATAATTGTTACATTCATTTCAACTTTTTCTTTAGGATTGTCACGTTTATCACGAGGAGTGTTTACGATCTGTTGAATCACATCCAGCCCGGAAATGACTTGACCAAAGACAGTATATTTATTATCTAATTGATGAACCGGACCTGCGCAAATGAAAAACTGGCTTCCGGCGCTGTTTTCATCCGGTGTTCGAGCCATGGATAATGCACCTGTTAGGTGAGGTCTGTCGCTGAATTCTGCCGGGATCGTCCATGTAGAGTCAATCGTTTCGTCGCCAAAACCATAATACTTGGCAGCATGGCCGCCTTGACCATCATTCATTCTGTCGTCATCTCTTGAATTGGGATCACCGCCCTGGATAACAAAACCGGGAATAATGCGGTGAAATGTGGTTCCGTCAAAATATCCATTTTTTGCATGGATCTTGAAGCTCTCCACATGTTTTGGGGCAACATCCGAATAGAATTCTAATACCAAATCTCCAAACCGAGTTGATACTACTGCCACGTCTTCTTCTTTTGTACATGCATTCATAAATAATAGTCCTATTAATACGATTGATATTTGTTTCACTTTAAACTCCTGCTTCCTGGTTTCTCTATTGGTATTTCTTCCAATTCTTTTGGAATTTCGTCAGAGTGATAACTCACAGTTGTCTGGGTTGTGACAGCAAATTGATTTTCATGCAGTATTGCTTTTCCACCGCTACGGTCTACTACAACACCAACCCCAATAATGTTTCCACCATGATTTTCAACGACGTTCATCACTTCTTTTACTGAACCGCCGGTGGTGATCACATCCTCCACGACTAATATGTTTTCACCTTCAACAATCTCAAATCCGCGGCGGAGAGTCATCATTCCATTCTGCCGTTCAGCAAAAATGGTTTTCACTCCCAATTGCCTCCCCACTTCCGTGCCGATAACGATTCCACCCACAGCAGGTGAAATGACTGTATCGATTTCTAATTCTTTAAAATTTGCAACTATCATTTCAGAAAAATGAGATAAATGCTGTGGATGCTGAAGAACTTTTGCACATTGAAAATACGTGGCGCTGTGGCGACCGGACGTCAGCACAAAATGTCCTTCCAGAAGAGCACCGGTTTCTTTGAATATTTCTAAATAATTGTCAGTCATTTTATTAAAGGATTTATGATGTTTGATTGCTGAATTTTGATATTTGATTTAAGATTTTTTTATCAATGATTGTTTTATGTTTTTATCAGTTGTTTTAGTACTTGAAACGAAGATTGAAACAAGTTCATTGCATTCAGATTTAAGTGTTTCACAATTTTGTAAATTAATTGGAAATTGTTTTTTTAAAATAATTTTAAGTGATACTAATGTTTCTCGCAACTCTTTTAATGCAACTTTCATTTTATGAATAAAATCCTTTTTTGATTCAGCCGCTCTTACCTCACCATAAAGTAAAGCAGGTGCAGTACCAGACCGAATAATTTGACCACTCAAATAATTTCCGGAACGTGTATTCGGTAATTTTTCAGCCAGATTCATGACATCTACCGCAAAATCGATAAGTCTATTTTCCAGTTGTTCTGATTTATTCATTTTAT
>JACNLB010000002.1 GCA_014381755.1 Fidelibacterota bacterium
AATAAAAAGCGAGTGAATTAATCAAGCTAGCAAAGATTATATTTACGACAAAAATTGTTATTAAATAAGTTGAATAGTCTAATCAAAAGGAACGCTTCCAAGGGAAAGGAAAGGCTATATCCAACCGCAAACAGCGATCATTCTACCGGCACGATTTCCATCCCGGCGATACGAATAGTATTTATCCGGCTGACAGCAAGTGCATTCATCAAGATCAATTATATTTTCATTTTGAATTCCAGCATTCTTTAATTGATTTTTCACGACACCCTGCAAATCCAAAAATGATCTGTCCCCACTGCCCTGAACCAAATAATCATTCGAAAATTCGTCTGCCACTTCCGGTCCAATTTCAAAACAGCATTGTTTAATTGAGGGCCCAATTAACGCCATGATATCTTTTTGACTTCTACCATATTTATTAATTTCATTAATAGTTTTTGTAACAATCCCTTTAGCCGTTCCTCTCCAGCCGGCGTGGACTAAACCAAACATATTTGAATTTTTCTCTAAAATAAATAATGGAATACAATCTGCCACTTGGATTGATAATACAACATTTTCTGAATTAGAAATTATTGCATCCGTATCTGATAATTCTCCTGAAGTTTTACAAAATTGGACTTTATTGCCATGAACTTGTTTTGGAACAACCAAATTTTTACTCATTAATCCCATGTTTTCAGCAAGATGTTTTCTGTCTTCTTCACTAGAATATGTTAAGGATCCAAGGGAAAATCCTGCTCGAAAATTTTCTTGAGAAAAATATGGACTTAAATTTAGGAATGAATCGTTGTGGACTGACAATGAATCAGGGACGCTGTGGAATATGGAACTGGACTGTATCTGCGCTAAAAGTACCAAACGGATTAAAAGATCTATTTTCACATTTAAGTATGTGCATAGTTGAATTGGTATGGTTGTCAGGTGAAAAATCTATATCATAAACCATTCCATCGAACTTTGTTTGTTCTAATTTGGTGATAAATTCAGTTCTATTTATTATACCGGAATTACAAATGGTTGTTATAAAACCACTCATGTCATAGCCAATCAAAAAATCTTCATTTTTATTTTGGTTTGGAAAATCATTTTCGCTGGTAGATTTTTTTTGCGAAAGGATAGTCATTCCTTCTAAATGGGGACCAACATTATCCAGAGCTAAAATATCCGGCTGATTCCATGCCAAATTACCCACAAGGCTTGTATTTAGATTATACATAGGCAATTGCGTTCCGATATATTTTAAATGATCCGGGTGAATGGGAATATAAAGTGCTTGAATTGTTGACAGCACTACTTTGGAAGAATCCTCTATCTTATCTTCATTTTTCTCTTCTGTTAATTCAAAATAGTCGTCAGTATTCACATCAAAAAGTGCATCAAGGCTATCGAAGGACATTCCCAAAAATTCATCGTAGGGATTTTCAGGCGGAATAAGATTAAAGGCAGTTTTCCGTAGTGATTGAAACTGCTTCTTCAAGTTTTCAGGTTTTCCCGAATATTTTTCCACAGCTATTACCGTTTTATCTAAAGCATCCATTTCTTTCAGGAATTCATCTAAAATAGCATTGCCGAATTCATCAGAAGATATAATCGCAGCTACACTATCTTTATCCAAATATTCACCAATCCAGTGTGCTGCCATGTGCCCTTGAGCTGACCAGTCTGATTGCAATTGAAATACATGATCACTTAAGCCTGTGAAAGACATTACCCCGCCCCCGGGTACAATTATAGGAATATCGCTGTTTTGAAGCGAATTGACTGCAGCAAGTGATTCACGGTCATCCAATGATGCAATAATGCCAAACAACTGCCTGTTTTTTGCCAGGCGTTGGGTTGCTTTGATTGTCTCCAGAGGATCACTTTGATTATCTTCAATTTGATACGAAATTTTAACTTTCTGACCGGGACGACTTGTTGATTGAAGAAGACCCTTTAAAAATGATTTTCCTGATTGAGCGTTTTTACCAGTGAGAGCAACAACAATACCAAATGTAAATGTTTCCATGGGTGGATGATATGAAGCTAATAGTAGTTTTTCATACAATTCAAAGTATGCTACCGGAATGAGCGCCGGGTCTATCTTGCTTAATGCAAATGCGCATGCATCCGGATTGCCTTTTTGTAAATGAGTAAATGATTGGGCAAGATTTAAAACAGCTTCATTATCGCCTAATGCTGTCAGTTCTTGTTCAGAAATCGTTCGTGATGAAATACCAATTTGAATGGCTGAAATTAATCTTGCGTCAATTTTTTCAATTGCTGATGCTTCACTTAATTGCCGGGAACGCATATACATCCTGAAAGCGCCATCCATATCTCCTTCGGCAATAAAAATATCTCCCAAAACCATGAACGTTTCTGAAATATACTCATGCTGACCGTGTTGAGTAAGTATGGTTTTACCCAATGCTTTGGCTTTGTCAAGTTGATCCAGGGCTAAACTGGTTTTCATTGCCAAAAGATTAACGGGCAGTTGGTACTCACCGGCAGGTTTTGATAAGATTCGCTGCAGAATATTGTCCGCTGTAGCAAAGCGGCCGTCATCAAAATGCTGCAATGCTTTATCGAACTGGTCTGAAATAATCCGCTGCTGAAGCCAGTTTTGGCT
>JACNLB010000115.1 GCA_014381755.1 Fidelibacterota bacterium
CCATGGAGGTTATCAACTTTCCATCCAAACCCAGTGATTCAACTTGAGGCTGGCTTTTGACTGCTGTAAATACAACAATAATCAACGTAATAAATATCGTCCCAAGGTTTCTACGATAACTCATTTCACCAACACCACTTTCTGATTTTCCACAATCTCCCCGCTCTGCAATCTTACAAAATACACTCCGCTGGGATGGCTGCCGGCATCCCACTTTATTTCGTGCTCACCGCTCACCAGTTTACCGCTCACCAGTGTCTCCACCAATCGTCCGGTTATGTCGAATATTTGGAGGGATGTTTTGCTATTGGGCGCAACGGAAAAACGGATCGTGGTGGTTGGGTTGAAAGGGTTGGGAAATGGCTGGTGGAGTTTGAAATTTTTGGGTAACAGTTGATCGTCGTTCTCAATAGAAACAAATCCATACTCGTCAAATCCCATATCAGGTGCTGAACCATAAAATTCATTTTCGGAAAGATTTACAATAGTGTCACCATTAACTACATATAAATCTGTTCCAGTATCAATGCATGGAGAAGATTGTAAAAGAGTATAATCATAATTATTGGGATCATTATAGGCGGGGTTTTCGTATATCAATCCATCACCCCAAATAATATTATTTGAATTATTTGATTGAATACTTTCACTTCCTCCAACAATATTTGTGTATGCAAGTTCTAAATATGAACCATTTAAGTTTATTTCATTATCTATAATAGAATTGACACAATTAATACTCAAATTGGGACCACCCATTAATCCACTACTATTGGAGTATTCCGCTTGATTATCTACCATTGTAACCGATTCCATTATTATAGAGCTATTTGAATTATATGAAACAGAAATTGCACCACCTACTGTAGATGCTACATTATTATCAAATAGAACATGTTTTAAATTTACGTTTGTGTTAAATCCAATCACTAATCCTCCTCCTACATTATTGGATACATTTCCACTAAAACGACTATTTCTTACCATTAATGTACTATTATCATAAGCTGCAATACCTCCAGACGAACCATCTGTTTCATTCATAGAAATAGTACAATTATTTAAGGATAAAAAAGAATTACTATTACGAATTCCACCAAAATCATAGTCTGAATAGTTACTTGAAATAATAACATTATTTAATTCAACATGTGAGGAATCCCAAATATCAAGGCCACCTGATACTCCATCACTGAAATTTGAAGAAATCTCGCTATCAGTAATAGTTAAATTAGATCTTCTCGCTGAAATTCCTCCTCCAATACCATCAACAGAATTATTATTGATTATTGAATTAGAAATATTAACTGTACCTCTATTAACAGAAATACCACCACCAACGCCCGATGCATTCCCTTCAATAAAAATATGATTATCAACAATTTCTGAATTAACCATAACCAAATTTGCATTATAGATTTCAATACCGGCACCGGAACTAAAGTCATATCCAAAATTATTATTTATACTTGAGTTAATTAACCAAACTAACGATTCATCCCGAATATACATACCACAACCAGAACCATCTATTGAATCATTTTTAATAATTATATTAATAAACTTTGGTGAAGACTCATCGCAATATACACCTCCTCCCAAATGAGCGTTATTATCATCTAATATCGTGTTCCGAATTATTGGATCAGAATATAAGCAAAAAACTCCTCCTCCGTTAGATGCTCGGTTTGAGGAAATAGACAAATAATTCAAACTTGGGCTGCTATTCCGTAAATATATCCCTCCCCCACTAGAGTTGAATCCTGTTACCTTACCATTTACTAAATAAAAATTTTGAATTAAAGTTGATGTATCGATAATACCACTAGAATCTTGGTCAAACTTGATGACAGAGTTCATCTGCCCTCCATCAATGATTGAGCTGTCTTGGTCGCTGCCAATAAGTTTTAATTTCTGTATCGAAGGCCATACAATATTTTCATTATATCTCCCTGATGCAACAAGAATTGTGTCACCTTCATTTGCATTATTTAACCCTACTTGAATCGTAGTATAATCCTCAGGGATATTTATAATTTCTGAATTTAAATAACTAAAAAATGACAGTATTATTAACCATATTTTCATGACGAATTCCTATTTAATCAACAATATTTTTTGTGTTTCAACAAACTCCCCGCTCTCCAGCCGCACAAAATAAACACCGCTAGGGTTATTGCCGGCGTTCCACAAAACCTCATGCTCGCCGCTCACCAGTTTACCGCTCACCAATTCATCCACCAAACGCCCGGTTATGTCGAATATCTGGAGGGATGTTTTGCTGTTTGGCGCAACGGAAAAACGGATGGCGGTAGTTGGGTTGAAAGGGTTGGGGTATGGTTGATACAGTTTGAAATTATTGGGGAGCGGGGTTTCATCGTTAACACTAATCACTTCCGGATTTCGGAACAGGAAAAATATCCATTTGGCTACTGTCAGGTCAGTGGCTCCAACAGTTGGTGTATACATAAATGCCACAATTTGATAGGGATATTCTGCAAATTCGTGAACAATAGCTAAATTTCTTATTTGCTCATAAGAGGCCGCTGCAGATTGAAGAAATACGTCTTCTTCAATAGTTGATGCACCCCAAGAAGACCAATAATGAATTGAATCCGGATCAGCGGCGTAGGATGTATCTACATAAAACGAGTCTGCCGGATAAAGTGAATCCGGAAAATTAATTTCCCCCAGTCCCATCCAAACGATCGTTCCGTAAAAAACAGTATCTCCCGTTTCGGTATAATTGAATTGTATCCATCCAAAATCTCCGGGTGACTGATATAAAACTTCCAAAGGAAAACCGTTAGAATCACACCCAGTACATAAAGGAACATTCAAAACAGTCCCTTCTTCAAATACGCTGGTTTCGTAATCACAGATTAATATACCAAAAGATGCAGAATCATCCGGCAGATCAAAGTTGATCTGTGGTAAAGCGAAAGATATAAAAATGTTAATGGTTAATAACCATTTAACGAAATGATTCATCTTAAATCTCCATTTCTCAAAAGTTACAAACAAATACCCCCCCCCAACAGAATTATTTAAGACAATTATATCTTCATTCCCCTTTCATAATAAATATTGATTCGTGTAATTTCTGATACATTAAAAAGGAATTAACCATGGCTAAACACATATTATTTTTCATTCTTCTTTTATCAATCATTTTTGCAGACAAAAATGAATTTGGTCAAAAACTAACACTGGATAAAACAACAGCAGTATCTACTTTATTAGATCAACCGGAAAAATATTTAGACAAACCGGTTCAGATTACAGGCACAGTGGTAGATGTCTGCGCCCATAAAGGCTGCTGGATTGAAGTATCCGGTGATCGCCCCTATGAAACCATCCAGGTCAAAGTGGATGATGGAGTTATTATATTCCCCATTACAGCAAAAGGTAAAAACGTCGTGGCGGAGGGTAAATTGGAAAAATTGAGTTTGTCCGATGAACAAGCATTACGCATGAAAAAACATCAAGCGGAAGAAAAGGGCGAAGAATTCGACGAAAAAAATTGTAAACTCACTGAATCAGATAAAACAGTATACCGCCTCCGAGGGTTGGGAGCAGTCATTAAATAGATATGAAATGGCGGAAATGGAATAATATTTTCCACCGTGACTTGGGATACTTAGCAGTTGGACTGACAATAATCTATTCTGTCTCCGGGATTGCGGTAAACCATGTGGCCGACTGGAACCCCAGTTACATAATCGAAAAAACATCGTTTCAGATTGATGTATCAACTATTCAATCACCCCCAAGTGACACAAATATAAATCAAATAGTATCAGCTTCCGGATTAACAGGAATAGTTGAGTCCACTTTCATGACAAGTCCGGACCAAATCAGAATTTTCCTGGAAAATCAAACATTAGACGTTAATCTAAAAACCGGTAATGCAGAATTAGAATCTGTTGACAAACGAGCGTTTCTCCAGGAATTCAATGCTATGCACCTGAATCACCCCAAAAAATTATGGACGTGGATGGCAGATATTTATGCTGTTGTTTTGATTATCCTGGCAGTGACAGGATTGTTTGTACTGAAAGGGAAAAAAGGAATTACCGGCCGGGGAGCATGGCTTACAGCATTGGGGATTTTAATCCCACTTATTTTTTATTTTTTGTATTTATAAAAAACCCCGTCTATCTATTTAAAAAAATAAAACTGACGGGGCTTTTTAAACGAGTCGTCTTTTAAAGTTTAATAAATCGTTGCATCAAAATCCAATCCACTTATTTCATAATTATCAACAGAAACGACGATTGAGTCTGCATCCATGAAATAATTTTCCAGTGTGCCGCCATAGGCTCCAAGGATGTGTTGATTTGTGGCTGGGTTGGAATCATTCGGGTCTTCCCACGCAACAGTGAGAGCCTTATATGTCCTAAATGCGACTGCACTAAAACTGAAATCATACTGATTACTTGCATTCAGATTATCTTCAGTAATTACCTTGTAGGCATAGGGTGGTCCTGTAGGCGGCCAGGATGTTTGCAATGAAATGCTAACGTCTCCTGTATCCGGCCACGTTCCTGAGAAAGTTACTATACCGCTTAGTGTACCACTTTCCGCGGCAGTTTCTTCTGCTTCTTCATCTTCACACGCAACAAATATAAATAGTGATGTTATTAAGATTGGAAGAAACACGTTTTTCATATGTTTCATAATCGTTTCCTTTTTTATTTTAGTGTTTTAGTTAAGGTTAATCGCCAGGCTCTTCCCGGCATTGGAAAATCTTGAATTAATTCATATTCCATATCGAAAACATTAGAGATGGATAAATTCCCATCAAACAATTTGAACTTTTTGTTCACATTCAAATCGACGAGTACCTGATCCGGCAATTCTTCAATAGGAAATAAAATTTTATCATCGACTGTTTCATATTCATGACTTAAAAAATTTTCATATTTCTGGGCACTCCATCCATGGATAAAAGTAGACATTTTATAAGATCCCACTTCGAATGCTACGTTTACACTTGCCTTATGTTTAGAACGATATAAAATCGGGTCCCCGCCCTTGTCCGTCATGTTTAAATAACTATATTCACTTCGAATTGTCAATGCAGGTAAAGGACTCCAAATACATTGTAATTCAGATCCGGTTCCTGTTACACCTTCTCTATTTACAGCTATGACGGGCAGGCTGTAAACAAAATCGATCATATCAGTATATGAATTATGGAATATGGCTCCACTCCAGGTTAATTCTTTACTGTGGGGATGTTCATACTTCAATTCAATTGCGGATACGCTCTCCGGACGTACGTTTGGATTTCCCTGCATAGTCAATCCGTAGGAACTGGCGTGCTGCAAGTATAATTCCGATACGGAAGGCGCTCTGAATCCAGTACTGTAGGCCAAAGTAAATGCTCGTTTACCTTTAAGAGTATACATGAGATTCACTTTCGGTGTTACGTGTTCAAATACTCTCTTTATATATTTATTTCCGGGGTCTACTAATCGGTAATCGTAGCGTAAACCGGATCCCATTGACCATCCATTTCCGATCGAATATTTCGATTGAATAAAGCCGCCAAAAGTGAATTGTTGGGGATCATCATAAATAGGATTAAATACTGAAACTTTTGATTGATCAAAACCAAAATCACTTCCTGCCATAATGATCCATCGTGCCCATTTTGTTAAAAGCATTTCTGAACGCAAACCGGCAGACATATCTTTATAATTTCGTTCTGCATCTGCTTTATCGTCCGGTGTATCATCCCTATCATAATATTGCGTATCAAACTTATTTAAATAAATGGAATGAGACATGGACATTCCTTTTGATAAAGGATAAAACATATGTAATTGAATATAAGAAGATGTCCGGTCAGAGCGTCTGTAAGACGGAGAAACATCAAAACCGGGGTGACCGTTCATTGAGATGGCTGAAAGTAAATTTAGCTTATAGGATCGGCCTTTTTTATCAGCATAGTGTAGATATGTATTTAATCGAGTTACCTGATCATCGGAATTAAATCGATGTCCGGCTGATTGACGTGCTAATCCTGTAAAACCGATGGATAATGAACCTGTATTTTTGCCGTAGTTAAAACTCAATTGCCCAGTATTATATGTTCCGCCGGAGAGCTTAATGACGCCGCTATTGCTCTTATTCGTGATTAGGTTTATTACTCCACCCATGGAATTATGGCCATATTGAGCCGAAGTCGGGCTGTTATCGATTTCAATTCGGGCAATGTTTTCCAAAGGCAATGAACTCCAATCCGGCGTACCGCTATTGGGAATCTGGATAGGAAAACCATCCAAAAGTACTAGAACACGGTTATTATATCCACCCGGTTTATAATCCGAAGAACCTCGGATAGAAACGTTGACGTTGCGACCGTTTGGTTGAGCAAATTGAACATCCAATCCCGGTAATGTTCTTAACACATCCGATACGGAATTTTTTTGCAAATCTTTTATGTACTTTCCTTTGATAACATCTACAGATTCGTTTCCAAGCCGAGTTGAAAATATTCCTTGAACTTCAACTTCTTCCAATTCCAAGATAATCGATTCCAGATAGATATCTTTTTTAACGCTTTTATTTTGAATATTTATATTTTCCACAATCGGTTTAAAGCCGATCATAGAAAATTCAAGTTGATATGTACCACCTTCAATTTCAAGTTTGTAATTCCCGTATGGATCAGAAACTGCTCCGAAATCAGATTCCAGTACATTAATATTTACATTTGGTAAAACCTTTTGTGTATCCTTATCCCTTACAGTTCCGGAAACAATTCCGGCTTGCATGTGTGATACTGTAATGAGTAATACGACTATTAATCGTGTCATGATCATGGTTGTTTTGGATCTGTAATTAATTGGTTTAATAATTTTTCTATATCACTGCCTGTAATATCTTTATTTTTTTCGCCCATGAAAATGATTCCTACAAAAAGACCGCCAATAGCTTTAAACATAAGATCAGAATCCAATTTAGGAAATTGACCTTGGGCGATACCATCTTCCAACAGCTCTTTAAGTGTAGAATAAAGCTTTTGCTGGTATGATTTCCATACTTGGTCCTTATCATCAATATGCGTGATTGCTTGAGGTGCATTGAATAAAAATTCGTACTCATTTCTATTTTTTTGTGCTTTACGCGCAATTGTAATTAGAATATTGATAAACGATTCACGAGGGCTTTTATCGGAATCGATAACCTCTTCCAAGCTTTTCCATAATGTTGCCCACCCTCTATCCAGGATTTCGCAGAATACGTCTTCTTTTGAAGGAAAATAATAATAGAGTGTAGCTTTTCCGAAATCCGAAACTCGGGCAATCTCATCCATGGTAGCGCCTTCAAGGCCCTTTTCTTCAAAGACGGTTAACGCTCCTTCTAAAATGTGTTCTTTGCGTAATTCACGTTCTTTTTCTTGTCGTTTTGTAACCATATGAATGTTTGTTTTATATTTCGACTTAACGGTCGAAATATAATAATAGGAGTTTACTATCTGCAATTCTTTTTTTATATATTAATTGATTTTTTAGTTTCTGGAGTCATAATCGTGAGAATTGTTACCACAACAAATGATGAAAATATGAGTCCCATTTCCATCGCATATTCTCCCGGTTTAATCCATATTTCTTCGAAAAACCTCCATCGTCCCAATATTTCGATAGCGTTCCAAAATATTATGACCGTTGGTATGGCATAGCGAACAGCAGATGCCATTTTTTGAAATTTTAATAGGCGAATAAACAAATATAATGACCAAACAAGAGAGCCGTAAAAAACAGAATAAGTTACCCAATGACGATCGCCAAAAATCGAATTATCATAGACCAGCAATAAGACGATATAAAAAAACCAAGTAATATAAATTGTTTCCATGGCCGTGATGGTGGCATAATTCCTGGATTTACCGGTGGTCGCCTTCCCTATGTTCATTTTTAAGTTTCGGTGAAACCATTTGAAAAAATGACAGCGTGTTTCTTTATTAAAAAAGAAAAATAATAATGATGCTAATAACACACCAATTGATGAAGGCATTATAAGATATTCCGGCTTTGTAACTATTTCTCCATTTTCTATCAATGGCTGAACACCAAGATGATTCGCAAAGAATACATATGAGAATTCTACCCAACCGGTCCAGATAAATAGCCCTGCAAAAAATCCCAGCCATGTACTTTGCGTTTCCTTATTAATCTTGATTCCGCGTAAAAGTAAATAAACACCTAAAATCCCCATCAATATTGCAGCTGTATATTGGTGATCTTTCCCAAATATTGATTCCATTAAAATCATCACTGTATGACCAAGAGGCATGGTTAATAAAACAACAATAAAGGCTAATACGCCAACGAGTGGTTTTCTGCTTAAAGACATTTTATCTAATCCATAAATTTATATTCGTGATTGTTTTTCCTTGAATCTATGCAACATATTGCTTGAAAAAGGTATTTGACAGAAGCTAAAAGTGAATTCCTATTATCATCCTGATTTTAAATGGGTCGACACCTTCAGAAATATTGGTAACAGCAAAAGCAGAGCCCAAGGCAATCCACAAGCCATCTTTGCCATGAGAGATCACCGGTCCTAAAAATTGGTGGTCTTTATTACCACGAAATTCTATACCCAGCGAAAATAGGGGATGAATACGTTTACTCATTCCTGCATTATATTTCCACATCGTTTCTGTTTCACCATCGTATGTTTCGATTTCAAATACAGGATTGAGAGCCACGTTGATTGAACCGAAGTCCCGGGCCAAGATCAATTTCCCTTCATAGACATGTTTAGAAAAATCTGTATTACCTTTATATTCAAAATAAAGCAGCGGATCTGCTAAATATTGACCTTTTTCACCTAATCGGTAACGCGTGCGCACTTTAAATCCGTCGTACTGAAATGCTTCCTCGGGGTTTTGACTGAAATTCTGGTAGATACCTACGTCAAAACGTGAGTTCATACCAATTTCCAGTTCCAGATTATGAGTTACTTTAACTGCATCTTTGGTATTTTCACGATCATTCCCCTGAAATGTCAGATAGTGTTCCAGCTCTACCTCTCCGGGTGTCATGGTCTGATATTCATACGTCCACACATATCTCCTGTTATCAGCGTAAATACTGGCCAACAGTGACATGGTAAAAAGTAAGATAATTTTTTTCATAATATGATTAAATCCTATGTTTGTTATTGTAATTGAGATTAAGTCTCAATAACAATATAAGAGTGAAAACTGTCGTGGTGCAAACACTTTTTACAATTTAATTAGGAAAATTTACTCTTAATCCTTAATATAGACTGACCAGTCGGTTTAGTTTATGAACGAATCATTACAAACTCAACGCAAAGAACAAATTTTAGACGCGGCACTCCACGTCCTTATTCAAAATGGGTACGAGCAGGCTCGTATGGATGATGTGGTTCAATCGTCTAATTTGAGTAAAGGCGCCATTTATTGGTATTACAAATCCAAAAAGGAAATGTACCTGGACTTAGTCAATTTTTGGGTATTGCGCTACAGTGTTATATTAAACCATATCGTGGAAGAAGACGCCCCTCCACCCCGTCAGCTAAAAGACTTGTTTCAATATTTTATTGATCAATATGAATCAGACCCGCAACCATTTGTAGCACTTACAGAATTTTGGTCAATGGCTCAAAAAGATACAGAGTTCAAAAATAAGCTCCAAAAAGTCTATACTCATTTCCTTGAATTAATTGAAAATATTATCGATCGGGGAGTCAACTCCGGCGAATTCAAAAAATTGGATGTACGTATGACTGCATTATCTATCATGGTCAATATAGAATCAATTAACTGGTTTACCCTCTTTGATGCTCATGGAGTTAGCGTAAAAGAATATATGGAAACAATTACAGATTTTATTTTAGCAGGAATTTTGAAAAAAAATTAGGAGAATAATCACATGAGTGACACACAAACAACATACAAAACAGGCGGCAGTTTCTTGGTAGAGCCAATCGCCGAGGCAATTGTTTATTCAAGGGAAGATTTCACAGAAGAACATCGTGAAATCTATGAGATGGTAAAAGAATTTGATAAGGAACGAATACTTGCCCAAAAAGAAGACATTGAAAAATACGATAAGGATCTATCCTTGTCTTTGATCAGGGAAATGGGCGAATTGGGACTACTTGGGATTGACATACCTGAAGAATACGGCGGTATGGAATTGGATAAAATCACATCTGCTATCGTAGCGGAAGCTTTAACATACAGTCCATCTTTTTCCGTTACGTGGTCTGTTCAAACTGGCATTGGATCTTTACCCATCGTGTGGTTTGGTACAGCGGAGCAAAAAGAAAAATATTTACCAAAAATTGTTACAGGTGAAGTTATTTGCGCCTATGGTTTAACGGAACCATCCTCTGGATCTGATGCACTTTCCGGCAAAACAACTGCCATGCTTTCTGACGATGGAAAACATTACATATTAAATGGTGAAAAAATCTTTATCACCAACGGCGGCTGGGCAGATGTGTTTATTGTTTTTGCCCAAGTGAATGGAAATAAATTCAGCGCCTTTATCGTTGATCGGGATACAGAAGGGTTTACCATTGGTGCCGAGGAAAAGAAGATGGGAATGAAAGGATCATCAACTACAGCTCTTATTTTTCAAAATGCAAAAGTTCCTGCAGAAAATCTCCTTTATAAAGTTGGAAAAGGAGCAGCCATTGCATTTAATGTTTTAAATATCGGCAGATTTAAGTTGGGTGCAGCGGGAGTTGGCGGATCAAAAAATGGAATTGAAGCTGCATCTCAATATGCCAAGGAACGACGTGCCTTCGGAAAACCCATTGCCCAATTTGATGCCATCATCAAAAAGATTGCTGACATGACTGTTCGTACCTTTGCCGCAGACAGTATGGTGTATCGAACTATCGGACTCCTTCAAAATGAAATTGATCAATTAGACAAATCAGACCCGGATTATTACATCCATTTGGGAGAAGCCATGGAACAATATGCAATCGAAACTTCCATGGCTAAAGTATACGGCAGTGAAACAAGTCATTTTGTTGTGAATGAAGGATTGCAAATCTTCGGCGGATATGGTTTTTTAGAAGAATATCCCATGGCATCTGCTTACCGCGATGACCGGATCAACCAGATTTGGGAAGGCACAAACGAGATTAACCGCCAAATCATCGCCGGATATATGATGAAAAATGCTCTCATGGAAGAATTGCCAATACGTGACGCCATCGGTTCCATAGAACAATTTAAGTCTAATGGAAAACTGGAGGACAGCAATGGTCATCTCGCAGCCGAATGCGAAACAATTGAAACTGGCAAACGCCTTGCTCTTTTTATATTTAATGAAGCATTAAATAAGTTCGGTCAGGATCTTAAGCACGAACAGCAAATAACAGAAATGCTGGCCGACATATTCATGGATTTATATACCGCTGAAAGTACTGTTGTGCGTGCTCAAAAAATAATGGAAGACGGCAATCATGACCCCACTGTGTGCAGTATTGCAAGAATCTTTACGGCAGAAATGGTATTACGCTTATTGAATATGTCTCTTACGGCACTTAATGGAATTTATGGCGGGCATACAACACCGATTGTTATTGATCAATTGCGCCATTTCCAAGCACGGATGATGATGCAAACGGACATAATAAACCTGAAGCGTGAAGTTGCAAACAGAATTTATCAATCAAACGAATATCCATTTTAGGAGTTAATTATGAGTACAAAATCAGTCATTATAGATGCTGTAAGATCGCCCATCGGAACCAAGAATAGTCCTTTAGTCGGTATGCGTCCCGATGATATAACTGCACAAGTTATCAAAGGTCTAATGGCCCGGAATGAAAACGTAAAACCGGAAGATGTTGAAGATGTGGTCGTGGGGTGTGCCTTTCCCGAAGGCCCCCAAGGAATGATCATTGGACGATCTGTAGCCATCTTGGCCGGTATTCCAAAAGAAGCAGGCGGAAAAGTGGTAAACCGTTTTTGCGGATCAGCCATGGATGGACTTCACCAATTAAGCACGGCAATTGAAAGTGGAGATATTGATGTGGGAATTGCTGCCGGAGTTGAAGATATGTTTTCTATTCCCCCAGGAGGATTTGCACCTGATTTTCATCCCGAATTGGCCGAGCAGGAATTTTACATTGGCATGGGAGAAACAGCAGAAAATCTCGCTGATGACGGGAAGATATCACGAGAAGATCAAGATGAATTTTCCATCAAATCCCATGAAAAAGCATTAAAAGCATACGCGGATGGAAAATTCGATAATGAATTAATCCCCATCGATGTGTATGGTGAAGCAACCGTCGAAAAAGATGAAGGACCCCGAGAACCGGATGTGGAAAAAATAAAAAGTCTGAAACCTGCATTCATCGAAGGTGGAACGGTAACAGCTGCCAGTAGCAGTCCCTTTTCCATCGGTGCATCGGCGATACTCATAACCAGTGCCTCATTTGCTGAAAAACATGGCCTTACTGTTCGTGCAGAAATTGTAAGTCGTGCTATAGCAGGCGTGGACTGGACACGCATGGGCGCCGGACCTTTACCCGCAACAGAAAAAGTTCTAAAAAAAGCCGGCTTATCCATGGATGATATTGAAACAATCGAATTGAACGAGGCTTTTGCGGCCCAGTCACTATTTGTGATCCGCGAAGGCGATTGGGATATGGATAAAATTAATCTGAATGGCGGTGCAATTGCATTGGGGCATCCA
>JACNLB010000001.1 GCA_014381755.1 Fidelibacterota bacterium
AGCAGCATTTTTTTAGTCAAACTGCCATTATTTGTTTCAAGGCGGTAGAAATAAACTCCGGATGGCAAATGATTGCCATTAAACATAACCTGATGATTTCCCGCAGAAACAGTTTCATTCATCAATTCTGCAACTTCTTTTCCTTTTAAATTGTATACACTCAATCGAATATGGCCATTGTGCTTTAAACTATATTGAATTGACGTAATAGGGTTAAACGGATTGGGGAAATTTTGAAACAAATTAAATTCGCTCGGTAAAATGTTTTCATCAGCAATTGCGACAGTTGGATCCACATTGTAATAAAAATCATCGATGTACCATGTGGTGGAATCGCCATTGGTTACAGCAATGATAAATTGCAATTCAGCATAGGTCGTCACATTCGTTGTCATAAATGTATGTGTTGGATTTTCTGAAGGTTCATAGCCGTCGGCATATGTCCAAACAGAAACATTCTGTCCGGAGGATATAATTTTCACCCAAAACCAATCTTCATAGCCAACGCCGGGAGCAGGGCTGCTATTAAATACTTCTGTATCAAAATAATAGTCAGCAACAACACCATTCCATGGCGCAATCACGACGGTGTAGGCAATTTTGTTGGCAAGAAATAAGGGATCGGCTGCAACGGGGATATGGATTTGATCATAAAATGCATTAGCTGAATCTGTACTGGATGATTCTGCTTTCATTTTAATATATAGTGTGGCGCTATCGGGAGTTATATCGCCATCATCGGTTTGAATCCAAGATGTAAATCGCTCTTGATTCATAGGATTTTCATCTTCTCCTTGTAATACGAGGGAACCATTTTCTGTATAGCAGGTACCCCATGTCCACCACAACCACGTATAATCAAGTGTCAATTCTCCCGAGTTATCAGGAGTGGCATCTATATTAAATGTTTCATGCCAGCCTTCACTCAAAAGTATAGAAACGGATAATAGAATGAATAATAATCTGAATTTTTGCATAATAATTCCTTTTGGTTACAATAAATATAGAAGCATGCTTTGTATAACTCAAAGCATATTCAATAAACATTGAATGAGTCTATTTATTTTAAACCGAATTAATGGTAAATAAGTATGCACGATATTATTCCTTAAGCTTTATATTTTTGGAGGTCAATTATTACTGATTATTATAAAACAACCATGAAATCGAAAATCATAATTGTGCAAGCAATCGCCATCGGGTTATTACTGGTATTATTGATAACACATTATGTTTCCTTTTCTAAAAAGGAAGTAATAACCCGGGAAGAGATATCAATGGGTGAAGCAACGATTGCATATCCACCACCGCCTCCACCAAAAATTTCGTATAAGGATATTTCACCTTTAGTAAATGGTTTACGGAAAAATTTTACTCCTACCATTGACCAAATTACAGATGATATTTATTTAGCCAGAGGATTTATGCTGGGCAGTATCGGTATGGTGAAAACTGATTCAGGATTGGTTTTAATTGACTCAGGCGAAAACAAGGAAATTGCACGAGATATATTAATAGAATTGAAGAAAAAAGTTAACATACCTGTGAAATTTGTTATTTTAACCCACGGGCATTTAGATCATGTATTGGGACTACCGGCTCTGGTTGAAAAGACAACTGAAATCATAGCATCTGAACAGACTGTAAGAGTGATGGATAAAGATTTAAAGTGGCTTGCTCCTTACCATGCCTGGGCTCGTGCCAGCCAGTTTGGCAATGTTGCAGAAGAGTTTTCATTAAAAAGAATGATTGACTTGCCTTTTAATCCTGATGAAGATTGGGATCTTTTAATGCCGACACTTACATTTTCAGATACATATTCATTTCAGTTGGCTGGAAAAACCTTTGAATTATTTTTAGGTCCGGGAGAGACGGAGGGGCAAATATTTATCTGGATACCGGAAGATAGAGCATTGTTTTGCGGTGATCAGTATTATGAAAGTTTTCCCAATCTTTCATCTCCATTATTGGAACCACGCCCGGTAGATAAATGGATAGAATCATTGAAAATGATGGCAGCATTGGAACCGGAATACTTAATCCCAAGTCATACAAAAGCGGTCAGTGGTCATGATAATGTTCAGAAAATTTTGACAGATAGAATACGAGGGCTCGAATTTGTATACAATGAAACAATTGCTGCTATCAATAGAGGGTTGAATGTGGAAGAAGCTATCGCAACTATTTCATTTTCGGAAGATTTGGCAAATCTACCTCAATTCCAAGAATTATATGGCACACTTTCTTGGTCCATCAGGGGGATCTACCAAAAGGAGACCGGTTGGTACGACGGCCGCGGTAGCGGACTGAATCCCCTACCTGAAAAAGTGAAAGCACAGGAAATTGTTCAACTGTCTGGTGGAGTAGATTCGATTTTGAAACGAGCAATTGAATTGCAAGAAATGGGAGATCATCAATTAGTTTGTGAATTATGCGATATTGTCATCGCAGCGAATCCGGAGGAAAAACTGGCAAGGATTATTAAATCATATTCATTAGATTATATGAGTCTATCCAGCAATGGAAACGTCATGGGTTTTTATCGATCCGCCGCTGCGTTGGAGAGGAAAAGGGCAGGGTATAAA
>JACNLB010000108.1 GCA_014381755.1 Fidelibacterota bacterium
TTATTATAACTGTATTTGCACTATTTAGTACTTTGCTCATGAATAATACAAGTTATGAACGTTTTTTCTTTTTGCCAAAACCGGTTAAGGCTTTTTTCACAATATGTATGGGTAGAAAAAACACAGCATCAAACATATAATTAAGGCGTGTTGTTTGGGCATCGATCCTATCAAATGGATGTAAAATAAATCCGTCACCATCTCCACTGTTTTTAGGCTTTACTTCAAATGTCATGGGACCCAGAGTTCGTAAAAGGTTCAGAACTGTTTTGAATCCTGCGCTTCCTTTTTGCGGCATTAAATTTCCAGCGGTTTGATTTTCATTCATGAGCTTTATTAATAAATGAATTTTATCTTTATAAATAACTTTTTTCCATTTTACCGTTCCTTGGGAAAAGTGGAATTTAGCTTTTTTCGCCATGAGGGGATGGGGGCGAGTGTCTCGAATGGATTCAACGAGTTGTAAAAAATAATTTTTCCCGCCTAAAGCCTGGGCGCACTCTGAGAGTTGTTTATTAAAATCCTTTTTAGCTTTTTCGTCTAGAGAATTGTAATCAAGCATATTTTGATTAAAGAGAATCGATGATTCTCTGGAACGAAAATGTTACATTTGCTTTGGTGGTTTTCCCGGCCAACTCAAAGACAGGATATGCGAGAAAATTAATGGGACCGGAAATTGGACCCGGTTCAAATACCAAATCGCGCCCGCGGCTGAATTCAATCCGATTCGCGGGATGATGACCAAAATAATAGGTGGACAGAGCCGAACATTTATCACCTTCACTAATATCAACGGGCCACCATTTTCCATCTGTGTAAAATTCTGCCCAGCAATGATAACCATCAATTCCGCCCTCGTTTCGTGCGGAAGGAATGGATGCGCCAATGGCAAAGCGAGCGGGAATATCTACAGATCTTGCCAAGGCAATAAAATAGGAGTGAAAATCTGTGCAGTTTCCGGTACGGGCATCGCAGGCATAAACGGCATCTCCTTTGCCCCAACCATCTCCATATTTCACGTAACTCATGCGATCGATGGTGTGATCATATAACGCTCGGGCTTGGGCAAGTTTCCCCAGTTTACCGTGAACGACTTCTTCAGCAATATCATTGAAAGACTCTAATCCCGGGACGAGACGATTGGAACGTAGAAAATCGGCTGGCTCCCGATTCTTATCCTCATACACGCCTCTTTCGAGATGTTTGACGCGATAGGAGATATCGATTGTTTTTCCGCTATGCTCCGGATTAAATACCATATAAAATGCTTTATTCCCGTTGATGTTTTCTTCCAAAATTTGGTGCTCTACGGGAGATTGAATGTGCATTAATTCAATAGATTGAAAAGAATCGGTTGTGGGGTAAGGAATCCACATACGGCCTTCATCCTTTATCTCCGGGAGTGTGACTCGATAGAAAAAATCAAATTCATCTGCCTCCTTCAAGACGCCGAGCAAATCGGGCGTTGCATCATCGGTGGGGAGGCGAAACCATGTTTTGTCTTCCCTTTGCTTCCATACGTAGAGAGGCTGTCCGTTTGTTTTGTGAACGGTGGTTTCTGTCACCTCCATTTCGCCTGCATCACCGGAAAGGAAAAAATCCACATCATACACATGTCCGTCTGTGCTGGCAAGATCAACGCAGGCAAAATGGCGACCGGGGGAAAGATGGGACAGATATTCCGTATGGACCCGAACCAGCTTGAGCCGGAGTTCCTTTCCTTCGTAGGGGAGTTTAAAATAACCCTGACCCAGCTTGGACTGGATTTCAATATGTTTTTCAATGCCGGCTTGAATATCGGCAGTGACCACGTCGGGGCTTGCTTTTTCGGCGGCAGCCGTCTCGCTGATGAGCGAAAAAAGAACGCATAGAATCACCGGGACGCCGATTGATTTTCGTCCATTACTCCCAAAAAGGGAGGACAAAAAGAATGATTTGATGAAACTAGTCCTCAGACGGTTGTTCGCCGGACGGGTGTTCATTTCTTGGATGTTCCCCTGACGGATGTTCACCGGATGGATGCTCGCTTGATGCTTCCTTGTGAGACGGATGTTCACCTTTTGGATGGTCTCCGGATACTTTCTTGCCGGCTGAATATTTGCAGGTTGCTTTATCGCATGTTCCCTTATAGTCGGCCGAATGTTTGCATGCTGCTTCCGCCTTAGACGGATGCTCGCCGGAAGAATATTCTTTGGACGGATGTTCATTTATTGACGTTTCTTCTGAAACTTTTTCCTGGACGACGCTTTCTGTTTTTTCATCTGATTGGCTATAAGCGGTTACGCTCAACGAAAACAGAGCAACGAGGGCGAAAGAAAGAGTCCGTTTTATGTGTGTATTTATTTTCATTTTATCATTCCTTGTGAAGTAATGAGTGTTTTTTTGATTTCCATAAATTACACCTGTTCTGGGAATAAATATCATAACAAAAATTCCCTGTAATCCTGAATTCTTCAGCATGAAAGCAAGGGAATCTCTAGCCAAGGTTGATAAATTTCTATAGATTGTTTTTTCTTCATAATCTGATCAGTACAAAATCTCAATTAATGTTATGATTGAATTTAGCAATACTCTGTTTTAATCCTCCACTATAGGGCATTACAATCCTGGCAAATCGCTACAGTTGTGTAACTTTTTTTTAAATAAAAAAACTACCTTTGCGGAAGTTCTTGCACTATTAAGGACATATTTTTAAAATAAAACATTCAGTTAATCCAGAGCTTCCGCAACGTTTATTTTTGCGTTGGTTTCAACTAACACCCGAAAACAAATAAACAATTTTAACGAACCCTAAAATAACTGCAAAGCAGATGATATATTACCGAAGAATAAAAGCGCTATGAGTAAAGGACATTAATTTTTTTCAACATAGGGAAGTGTTTTTTATTAAGAGTAGCCAGTGTTAAATCTGCTTCGATTGCTGTTGCGCCGATCAACGCATCTGCTAATCCAATGTGGTGACTTTTCTGGTATTTATTTTTAATTAAACCCCCTTCTTCCGCAATCTCGGTTGTAATAGGAATAACTTCACAGGCATTAATTAGGTTGTGCAAGCTGACGCGCTCCTTTTTTCCTTTTACTCCGGCAAATAATTCAGCAACGGTTAATGAAGAAATAATAGGCTGTATTTCTAGTTGATTCATGAAATTATTAGCACGTTGTTTGCCCCTTAAGAAATCAACTAAAATATTGGTATCAATTAAAAATGCTTTCATGATCTGTCCAAGCCGTCCCTGATTAAATCAAAATCAGGTAAATCTGTTCGATCTTTCCATAAACCGGCCGCTGCCCGAACTCGATCTTTCCAATTATTTTCATCACTGTCATGAATATATTTATCAATGGCATCACGGATTAATTCGCTTTTCGATTTTCCGGTTAACTTCGATAAGCGCTTCAATGTTTGTTGTTCTTCTTTTGTTATATATATTTGTGTTCTGTTCATGCTTAATCCTTCGAAAAGTTATAGAGTAATGTATAATATATACATCATATAAGAAAAGATAAAAATTATTAAGAAACGGCGTTCATCGTCTCCGCCAAGAACTTTTTTGATTTACAACGTCACCACCTGAAAACAAAAATGACTCCCGGGCTGGAGTCATTTCCTTCCCGGTTTAGCAGTACTATTAAGATGGATAGCCAATTATGTTTCTTAACACTGTATTTTGGTGGCGATTTCTTCTACAATCTGATAGGCATGATCTAAATTAAACTTATCATAATCATGCATTCGTAAAACCGGCTTTAATTGAGTTTCCAGCTGGTGATCCAGTTCTACCCTTTTTTCCTTTGAAATGTTTATCTTATCATTTCCCGGAACCATCAGTTTGATCTTTACCATTTTCAAAAAATCAGGGTCGAACAGATCGATTTTTTTAGAATCCACAGCTAAGTTCAGATCATAAAAATCCCTAATAGCCGGTTTCCGTCTTGTTAATGCTGCACGTATTTTCTCCGCAAAAGCTTCCTTTACATTCATCACTTGGACAGGAAACTCGGGGACTAATGATAGCTGATTAAACGGATTGACAGCGATAGTGCGAGCCGGTTTTTTTTCATAATCTTGAATCAGCGGCTCACGTAAGCCAATCTCAATTTTAATATATTCGAATTTGTCCAATACAGCTGATTCATACTGTATGGTTCCTATGTATTGACGAGACTGATTATGTCCGGTTAATGCGGCTGAGACAGAAATCCCGAGAATGGTTTCGGTTAACTCTGCAAATAATGATTTAACCGGATCAATTTTATTTTTCCTTTTCGATTTTGTCGTATTATTCGAAACAGGTATGATAAGATCCAAGTCTTCACTTAGTCGATAAAAATCCAGATGCACTTTGCTAAAACTGGTCCCACCTTTGAATACAAGTTCAGTCTTTCCACTGAAAATATGACCCAGAACCAGAGAACAATAGTAATCCTTTTCAATGAGGGAAACGGTAAAGCCGGTCTCTGCGGCTGAATAGGACAAGGATTCACGAAATATCTCAATATCCGTTTCATGGGGATATCTTACCAGACGATCACCCATTTAAAATAATTCCCCATTTCCGGTTTACCTTTCCTCTGTTTTCCCTGTTTGGAGTCCACGGTATGAGTGATTTCGAACGACTTAACTTTGCTGATAGTTGATTTATCAGTTTGGGTGATTGACGTAAAGAATCCAGTAAATAACCCATTCTCCGCATTGTGGCCTGGTTGCTGTACTTAATCGTAACATCGACCAATCTGGAAACAATTTCCGGTTCTGCTTGCAATGCTGATTCAATCCATTTATATCCCCGCGGCAGACTATTAAACCGCGACCAGTCATAGACAGCATCCATCAGCGTCCTGGATTTAGACGAATATGTAATAGAGATACCTTGAGGTGTCGCAATTTCGGTTATGGAGCCGAGACGTTGTCCACTGGTTTTTATAAACAGATAAGATTGACTGCCTATCCTTCTGGTACCTGAAATTCTGTTATTGTATACATAGAACATATTAGGAACCTGGTTATCCAATCCGTAAAAATTGAAAGCGGTAGGTCCGGTAATTTGGTATTGCCCGCCATACTCTTTCATGAGCTGCTTAAGAATAATAGCTGAACCGGGATTATATTTCCCGCCAACCGGTAATCGATCCGGTACCAGGTATACACCGCGTTTTAAGCGTACGATCCATCCCGAATCTGCTAATCGCCGCAATAAATCGGATTCTTGCGACTTAGTGATATTTAACACTGGAGCTATGTCTCCGGTGCGAATCACATTTTTGTTCTTTAACTGAATGTATGCAAAAAACTGTGAAGACAGATTTCCAAGTTCATTTCCTTTACGTTTCATGATATTTCCCGTTATCGGGCTATTAACCCATTAGTGTAAACTATAATAAACTATTTAAATTTCAAAATCAAATCTGCTATTATCCATATGATTATTTTTGACCCGCAACGTCAACACCCGAAAACAAAAATGACTCCCGGGCTGGAGTCATTTCCGTACTATACGGAAAGCATATTTGACTAAATGCTAATAATGTTTAACTTCAGGCTATAGTATAGTACGGAAAGTACGGAAAATAATATGAAAAAACTAAAGACAATTCAAAAAACACTCTATCGTTTCAGAGAAGATGGAGCCCGCTTCATTACGGTAAACAATAGCGAGTGGTATTCATTGTTCCGGGATGAAATTCGTAATTCGATTGCCATTGAAGGTGTGTTTTCTAATCGAAACGAACTTTTGAATGTACTGGAAATGGGACGAAGAACGCCCAATCAAAAAAGCGCAGCTATCCTGGGATATTTTGAAGCGGCAAGCACGCTTTATGAATATGCTGAAAATCAAAATGACTCCAATGAGTTTCAACTGCGCCAGGCAGATTTAAAACAGATTCATACATTATTAATGCGATATGAACATCAAATCGGCACATTTTCGGGGAAATTGGGCGGGTTTAGGGAAGAGAATATTGCAGTTACTGAATCAACGTTTACTCCATTGGATTTTCAATTTATACCGGAAATTTTACCCGTCTTTATCCAATGGCATAATGCTCAATTTAACGAACCAAAACAGGACGCCCTAACGTTTATGGCTGCGAGTCATGTGCTTTTTGAAACAATTCACCCTTTTCGGGATGGGAATGGTCGGGTGGGGCGTATTTTGTTGTCTTATTTATTGATAGGAAATGGATTGATTAACATTGCCATCAAGGGGACACAAAAGCCGGATAGACAAAAATATTATCATGCTCTTGAAAAAGGGGATAATAAAATTGAAATGATGCTTCGCAGAATAGAACAAGGCGAAAAACCAACGATAGCCCGAATCAATAAAGCGGTCAAAGAAAGTGATTTATCAACAATGAAATTTATTATTCAACAATGCCTAAATCAATCTCTTGACCGAATAGAAAAAGGAATTAAAACGTATGATTTAGATGCCATGATTCCACTCCGTGAAGCAGCAAAATTCTTTAATTACTCCCAAGACTATTTGCGCCAACTCATCCATTTAGGAAAATTGCCAGCTAAAAAGAAAGGGAAGCTTTGGATGGTAAAAGTGCGAGATATGAATACATATAACCAATCTTTGAGAAATCCATAAAGACATCTCATTTCCGTACTATACGGAAATTGTTATTGGCTAAATGCTAATATTGTTTAACATATATTTTATATACGGTACGGAAAGTACGGAAATTCCTTAACTTTCAAATAACACCTGAAAACAAAAATGACTCCCGGGCTGGAGTCATTTCCTTCCCGGTTTAGCAGTTTTTTTTGAGCCGCCTGCAAGTTGGGTTACCTGTCCGCCCCGATAATTTAATCTCAAATGGGGCAGTCGGGAAGCACGGCCATAACGCTGGTTGAGTTTATAGTAATCTTATATTTATAACATATATAACCTGGATTATTCATCAGAGAGAAAATATTTGTCACAAGTACAGAAATGAGTGAGGATAAATAACATGCACAAATGTAAGCACTAATCATTTAAGATGTTGACCGGATTTAAAAGCCGTGTTCTTCTAATATCTTCAACAATATTATCTACATCTCTGGATGCGGAAGGTCTGGGTTTCCGTGTGTTTTCTTACTTTTTTTCTTTTTACTTTTTTCTTTTGTTGGGGGTGTCGAATAGATTACCATCGGCCCAAGATTTCGTATCCAATCGTCCTCTGGTAAGTCCTCTATATCGCGGTAGCTTGGTGTCCTCTTATTTTTCTTTTTTGTCATTATTCTTAACCTACGAAGTTATACATCTGTTTAAATCAGTGAAGTTTCTGCCGTCACCTAAATCCCGGTAATATTGTTCTCCCGTCTGAACTTTATTGCTTGCTCTACCAGTCTTAAGCGTTCTTCCTCTATCTCTTCCGGTGTTCTCAAGTCTAAAGGACGCTCCTCTTCTGACGGAGGGTTGGTTTTACCATCCGTTTTTTCTTGCGTGTCTTCTGTAGACTTTGTCGGCCTGCGGAGCGAGACGACTGAATAACCTTCTGTAAACATCGGGTCGTCCGCTTTTGCCAAGTATTCTTTTAGTATCTTACCCATTTTCTTTCTCCTTATGTATTGCCTTTACACCGCCAAAACCATCGTAGGTAAAGCGATCGATTATTTTTCCATTTTCTGCTGCATTTTTTATCAAAAACTCTCTTTGTTCTTCTTCGGTATCGGGTTTTTGTTCCCCGGGCTTTTCCAGCTCCAACTGCAGCCATCCCCACAAAAATCCAAAGATGTATCCCGTAGCGGAACTGTGGGGCCATGTGTAATCATACACGGACATAATTCCGGACAGAGCCAGGTTAGTTTGTTCTCCGGGGTATTTTTTGCAGTAACGGACAAAGTCCTTTACTTTGCCTTTTAGCATCCGTCGTAAAAATTGCACATCCCAGTCATTCGTACTGCAACTGGCTGATTTATTCAGTAATTGCCGATAGAATGCCCAATCCGCCATCCACTCTGCCAACTGTTGGTTAATAGGTGTGAATTGACCATAGGAAGCCATCACGCCTTCCAGTCTGGCACGGATTAATGCCGCTTCCCGTTTGGATTGTATATCCGGCGCTTCTTTATGTATCGGATCGCCTTGGATTAAGAACGATTCCGTATGTTTGTTATTAGACATTTTCAGTCTCCTCTCTACGGCGAGCCTTCGAGAGACACGCCTTTTTTTAGGGAGACTTGCGGGACTGCTTCTTTGGGCCGGAATTAAATTCGGCTTAAGGGTTTAGCACATATTTTTCGTGGTTGCAATCCTGGCAAATCTCCACGTTCGTTTTCAATAAACTCTTTAAATCAAAAAAACAATTTTAACACCCCCTAAAACCCCCCCCTCATACGAGGGGGGAACTACAAGGGGGGTGGTATATAACTGTGAAAAACAAGAAAACAACTGTCATCTTGAATCCTGACATTTATGCCTGGGTAAAAGATCTCAAGTTTTGTTTAACTACGACGCTTAAGATTCTTCCTCACTAATCTGCGATTGGCTCATCAGAATAACATGAAGTTTAATGGACTGCATATTTATGGTATATGTTTAAATACCGGACCTTGGTATTGCCGCATACACTTCCAGGATAAGCATACATCATCCTGAATATTATCTCTTTCCACTCATCTGTGGTACCGGTGAAAAAACCGCCTTTGCCGTCGCAGGCGTGGCACTCTTTCCAGTCAGTTTCTTCCGCTCCGTTTATAACCCCGGGACCGCTGCACACTTCGCAGATATACCAATAGGGATAGAGCAATGAATCTAGCAACTGTCGGTGGGGTCCCGTGGGTTGAAAACCGGTCTTGCGGGAATATTTACACCAGTGTTCCACAACGCTTAATGCCCATGTGGATCCTGAAGAGGGGGTGGGTTTTATTTTTCTCGGCATAATGCCTCCTCTCTACGGCGAGCCTTCGAGAGACACGCCTTATTTAGTCAAATAACACCCGAAAACAAAAAAAGCGCCGGGGCGCTTTTTGCTCCCGGTTTAGCAGTTTTTTTTGAGCCGCCTGCAAGTTGGGTTAAAGCACGGCCATAACGTTGGTTGAAGTTATTCAATTACTTTTCTTAATTCAAGGATTATGTTGATTCTGCGGGAAAAACAAGCGCATCTTTTATTTAAGGACTCTTGTATAAATCTTATCCCTTTTGTTGAGAATTCACCAAAGCACCGCGCACAATATACCTTTCTTCCGCTTTGCCTACAAAATTAAAGGGATAACAGGTAATGAGCGTTATAACATCTTCTCCCGTGTCTTCCGTCCAGTAAATATCATCTCCTGCAGTAGGTGTAATATCCGTCACGATATAGAATGATGATTTGGAAGCTGATTCCAGTTTAATTAGGTCATTTTTCTTAATCTTGTTTAGCTTGCGAAAATGACTGTCTCGATGTCCGGCGAGTACAACATTGCCAATCGTACCGGGTTTTGCTGTGTTGGACAAATGCCCCGGACCAAAAGCCAGGGCTTCTCCGGATATTTTATCCAATACTACACAGTCCATACCGATGGATTCTATCTCAATCCTACCTACGGGATGAAAATCCGCCCATTCCCAGGGTTTTACTTCTGCATGAGTTTCTTTTGTTTCTGCCCAGGCACTATTGATAAGCATTTTAGCAGCTATCCCCTTGGAATAATAAAATACGGATCTGCCTGCAAGAAAGACACCGCCAATAAACAGGATAACTGGAATTATTTTGTAAACCCGGTTCATTTCTCTCTCCTGAAGAAAAACCGTGTTAAAACTTCGCTTAAACCAATCAAAAGCAACCCCAGGATAAACTGAAGCGGGTAGGACGTCGCTGTTTGAGGAAGTTTCATTTTCTTTTGCTTTAACTGAATCTCATCTCCGTTTAAACTAGCCGTTCTCATTTTGTACGCATCGGGATTACCAAAGACAGCTTCATAATCCCAGCCCTGAGGTAGATCAACAGGAATAGCCAGAGAAGCCAAATCATGTTTTGGATTAACAATTAAATTTTCCACAGCCACAAAGGAAGTAAACTTTGTAATTAGACGATGATCAATGGCCATTGATACGATGTCTTCTTTTACAGATTTATCTCCTAATCTATACTCATTCATAAGACCACTGATCTTCTTTCTCGCCCATAAGGTAGATATGGCCGGATTATCCTTACCCGTATCTGTTATAATAGGCATTTCCAAGGAAATGATACCTTCTTGAGTCCGGCCGGTGAGTGTCACCTTTTTGTTGTTCAAATCTGCTGACTTACCAAAAATGAGCAACGGTTCACCCTTGAATAAATCCGGTACAGATTTTGGCACCAAATCAACTTCACCATCAATGGATAAATGAATATTTGTAAGAACCGGGCTGTCTATTTTTTTCAAAAGATTCATCATTTTTTCTTCTACTTCACGCGGAGAAGAAATATACGTAAATGTTCCCCGGCCCTGTTCCGCAGCTTTTCGTAAAAGAAAACTGTTGGGTGCTGATCCGATACCGATGGGAAAGAGCCTGGCATTACCCAGCTTATTATTGATTGCCTGCAGTATTCGGGTTTCATTTCCTACAGATCCATCGGTTATAAGGAAAATCATACTTACAGCTGAAGAACTCTGGGCTTGGTGCATTCCTTCATTTAACGCCGATAGCACTTCCGTTCCACCTTCCGCTTTAAGATTACGTATAAACATATATGCAATTTGCTTATTATCCTTACCAGCTTTTACAGTCTGGGCGGAAAACGTGTGATAACTATCGTTAAACGCAACAATATTGAAATGGTCTTTTTCATCCAATTGTCTAATGGCTGTCTCCAAGCTACTCTTCGCCTGGCGAATGGATGCACCTTTCATGGAGCCGGAAATATCAATAATGTAAATCATTTCTTTCGGCAGTCGGTCGTTTTCAGTTTCATCAGAATTGGGAACTGCCATAAGCATAAAATAAGAATCATTTCCCTTTTGAGCAGAAAACAATGCTGCTTTGGGTTCATGACCTTGTTTAATCTTGTATTCTAACACAAAATCACGATTGGGAATGTCTACTCCTTTTGACAGTGAAATAATCCGCTTTCCCGTTCCCGTTTTTTCTACATCTACTGTATGCGTTATAGATTGAACAGATTCAATATCCAGACCGGCGTTTAAATCTACAACTAGAGAAACTGAATTTCCCGTTTCAGCTCCATGGAGAAGTACCGGCGGTGTAATTCGGCTGGCGTCCTCAACCTGATCTGTATCGTATGACCAGCCGCTCCCGGAATATCCGGTAACCACTTTCCCGGGGATATACCTCGGGCCTACCACTGTGGGAAAGCGCAGGCTGAAGACACCATTAGTGTATCGTACATGATCCACGTATTTTAATCTGACAATAATTGTATCACCGGGCATAATATTTGCTACAGAATTGGTAAAAATATTGGGTCGTTCCTGTTCGGTGAGACTGGCACGTTTTCCTTCTTTTTTCGCTTTTGTGTAGATCTTTTTTGCTTCTGCTTTCTTTTTTACTTCACTTTCTATTAAACGATTCCCGATAAGCATCTGCATCTCATATATCGCCGCTTCTTCCGGCAGTGGGAACACATAGATGGCTTCGATGGGAATCTCCCCGTCATTAGTAAACATCTGATCTACCGTAGCAGAAGCCACCATTCCGTCTATTTTGATTTTGACATCAGTTTTTAGTTTAGGGATTTCGTAGTAAAAGCCTTCCTGATCATCTTCCACTAACAGCATTCCTGTTTCTACTTCATTCAGTTTTATAAGCGGCGATTGTGAATCTGCAAGGCAGAAGGAAAATTGGATAAGGATTATCCACAATGATTTATAAACAAGTGATAACATTCTGGGCATGGCGTGCTCCTTTCGTATTAATTAAAAAAATAGCCGCAAAACTGTCTATTCAGACAGTCCTCCGGCTACCTCTTGGTCTCCTTTTAAGGAGTTTTACTTCACTAACTTCTATCTATTACAAATCAGAGGGGGACAAGTTCCTTGGTTAAATATTATCCGGCAATCTTCCTTCTTTCTTTCGTATCCGGTACGTTTCATT
>JACNLB010000117.1 GCA_014381755.1 Fidelibacterota bacterium
CGGCATAATATGGTTGTATTCTTGTCGCAAATATAGCATATATTTGCGACATAATACTTAATATTTATCCTGTATCTGTCATTAGATGATTCCGTTTCCATGTAACCTATCTGTATATTTATTGTAACTAACTATTGCATAATTAGTTACACATTATTCACCCGATTTTCAAAGCCTTCTTAAAGCAATGAATCAACGTCCAAACCCAGGTGTTGGTATGGAAAATTCAAACCTTGCACGTTTTTTCAGCCAATCAAAATCCGTTATCATTTTTTCCTCTTCTTCCCAACTTTGGTAAAGAGGGAAAAATAAGGTAATAAAACCCATATTCATTTTTATTCCCACATCAGTATACATTTGTTCCAAATCGGTGGCTCCGGCCACATCCAGAAATAAGTCCACTGGTAAGTAAGGAATTGTATGATCAATATTTAATCCCCAAGCTGTTTCCTCGGAGGCTGCAAACACCGCTCCGCGTAATGCAGGACCACGCTGCAAATATTGTTCGTCATAGATGTCATATTTACTTCCATTTGGATTTCCGCCATTGTCTGTGCGATTAAAAATCGAGGTGCTTTCAAAATCGGGGTCCACTCCACCGCTCATCCAAATTTTATACTGGTTAGGAATTTCTTTACCAGAAAGAAAACTGCCTACGTATCCTCTTACTTTTACTGATAACTTTTTGCTATAGCGCCAACTTATTTTTCCTGCGAGTGAAATTTTTGTAAATACGGATTGATGAAAACCAGTTCTAAAATTAATTCCACCGGTATAATTTAAAAATGTATTTACTCTATGTGAGTAGCCTCCATAAAACTGCAAAGAAGTCAATATTCCCGAAGAATAATAAATTGGATTAACAGCTATTGAATCAATATTATGATAATTGAACTTGGCTGAAAAGTTACTGACAGGAGAAGAGACTATCGGTTTTCGACGAATTCCGTTCAAGAGTATCATTCCGCCATTACGGCCCTCATATTGAGACATATTACTGCTGATAGTCAATGATCGAAAACCCATGATTTGATAATAGGTTCGTTGTGCCGACACTGAACCGGCAAGGCGATCATGTTCAAAATCCCAAACAGGTAATACTGAAATGCCAAAGGGATATCCCGGTACAAATCCCGAATAAAGACTTAAACCCGGCGAAAAACCATTGTATTCGGACCACTTGAACCAGGGTAAATAAAATAGTTCATTTTCATAAAAAACAGGTTGATCAAAAACAAAATGCGTTTTTAGTCTTTTTGAAGATGCATTATTTATTCGGTTAATATCCGGCATATAATTATTCGGATCAATGACAACTCTTTTAGTTTCATTGGGTAATTCAACATTAATTGAACTATCAAATCCTTCCAGCCAAATTCTCTCAATTTCATTATTATCATTATCATAAAAAGTCAATTCAAGAGGAGGAGATATAGTGCCGATATTTTTTACCAGAATATCATTTTTGTTCATTTTTCCTAGAGCATAATCCACCACTTTTGTATCATCAATCACATCATCAAAAAACCAGCTCAAATCCTTCTCAATAAGCTTTGTAAATGAAGCCTTAAAACCATCAGGTCCCGGATGTCGGAATTTCCATGTTTCGTAATAATCCTGCATCACTTTATCCATCTTTTCTTCACCAAGGTATTCTTGCAAAAATCGAGTGTAAATACCCATTTTTCCATACACAATTGAACCATAATTACTACTGTTAAAATCTTGGGAAGGTGTATCAATAGGTTGATCATCGCCTGTAACAGCTCTGCCTTGATAGCCCAAGTAACCCATGACCCAGCGAAAATCGAGATGCTCCGCAATTTTCAATTTATTCTGCATGAAATCCTGTACGATTATTTGTCCGTTTCTGGTCGGATATTTCTTTTCCCAGTATTTGATTGTGGCGTACGTGTTCAATCCTTCATCCAAATAGGCATGATCCCGTTCATTGGAGCCCAAAATTCCGTAAAACCAGTTATGTCCCACTTCGTGCATAATGACGAATTCGAGTAAATCTTTTGATGCACTGCTGGAAATGACAGTAATGTTGGGATATTCCATTCCGCCACCTGCTGACATATCACCATCTACCGCTGTAATATGATTGTATGGATAATCTCCATAAAACTCACTGTACCAAAAACCGGCATCATGAATATATTCTAGAGATTTCTCCCATACTTTTGCATTCTTTGGTAAATACATACTCCAGAGTGTTACCTTTCTTGAAGAATCTGCTAACTGAAGTTCCCCTTTTCTTACAATCCATTTCTTATCAGCAAACCAGGCAAAATCATGAACATTCTCCTGGTGAAAATGGAGCGTTTTTAATTTAGGTGCTGATTCTTCTTCATCATCTTTTTTCTCATCATTTCTAAAAAGTGATTTCAAAGAAAATTTACCGGACTTTTTTCCTCCCTTTTTTAGCTCCTTGATTTTCTTCTTAAATACTTTTTTATCCAATTTATGAAGGGCATCACCCTCTTTTGCTAATGAATCCAACCAGGCGATTTCTTCATTGCCATCTATCAAATCACCTGTGGCCATGATCCTGTATTCTTGAGGAAGTGTAATTTTGACATCGAACGTGCCGAATTCACTATAAAATTCGCCCATATTTAAATAGGGCATGGGATGCCAACCGTCAACGTCATACACTGCCGGTTTGGGGTACCATTGAGTAATTTCATAATGTTTCTCTGAATGTCCCAGCCGGCTGAATACAATGGGAAGTTTGACGAAAAATGGTGTTTCAATCGTTACACTTTCTCCCGGTGGCAATGGAGCAGAAAGATACACTTTTGCCACATCAATCCACTCCGGATGAAATTCCCATTCTAATTGATTGTCTTCTGATTGAAAATCAAGACTGTCTATAAATCCACGTTTCTTATCATCAGCATAATAAAATCGTGTTGAAAAATTGTCTAAAAATTGTTTGGCGAGAGCTGTCTCATTATTTTTATACGCATTGGGCCATAAATGAAACCAAATAAAATCAAGTGTGTCCGGTGAATGATTTGTGTAAACAATTATTTCATACGCTGTAAGTGTATGAGCAGAATCATTTAATGAAACGTCAATTTCGTAGGTAACTTCCTGTTGAAAATATTGTTTTTCACCCAAAAGAATTGAGAGAATAAATAACATTGATAGGAGAATTTTCGGCATTATTATTTTCCTTTTAATTCAGTTGTAATATTTCTTTGATGCATATAAATACAAAAGGTTGTCAGGTTATTATATAGATATGAGAGGATAACTCATTATTTATGAATGCAATTCCAATTATGCTCTTGATCAGAAATTAACTTGGGAAATGTATCGATGCACACTTCTTCCACAACATCACATCGTGGATGAAATGGACATCCGGATGGATAATCACGGGGGTCCGGAACAGAACCATCAATTGTCAAAAATACATCATTATTTTTTGCTAATCCTGCTACTTGAATTAATGCTTTCGTATAGGGATGTTTTGGGGATGAATATATATTTTCTGTCGCCGCTGATTCAACAATTCTTCCGGCATACATCACCATTGTTCTGTGAGCAAATGATTTAACCAATGAAAGATCGTGGGAAATGAATAAAATGCTCAAACCCCGTTTTTCGTTCAATTCCCTTAATAAGTCAATAATCTGGGCTTGAATAGTGACATCAAGAGCAGTTGTAGGTTCATCAGCAATGAGTAAATCCGGTTCTTGGGCAAGAGCCATGGCAATCAATGCCCGTTGTCGCATCCCTCCCGAAAATTCATGGGGATACTGATGATATCGCTTTTCCGGCTCATCAATCCCAACTTGCTCAAGTAATTCCAGTGCTATTTTCTTTCCATCTCCCATTTTCCATCTCCCATCTTCCTTGCTCCATCCTTCCAAAATCTGCTTCCCTACTTTCATTACCGGATTAAGAGCATTCAACGGATCCTGGAAAATCATAGCTGTTTTAATGCTATTTCTGTCTTGCATATTGACATGAGCTGTTTTTGTTAAAAGCCCTGCGAGTGATAAAGCGACTTGCGTTTTTCCGCAGCCGGATTCACCAACCAATGCAACAATCTCTCCCGGATTTATAAAAAAAGAAACCCGGTCCACAACGGGAACCAGGTTTCCTTCGATATTATATTGAATGGTTAAATCGTTAACGTCTAACAAACAATCATGCTGCATCTTCACTCACTGGCGTATCTTTACCACCACCTTTAAATGCGTCGTAGCCTAGAATAATTAGCATGACAACTAAAACCCAGAGTGTTGCATTTAAATATTCACTACCGGAATACTTAATAAGATCGACAAATCGCCCAATTAGTAAAGAAATTCGACCCATAACTGCAAATCCAAATGACGCACCAAAACTGATCATGAGAAAATAAATCCCCACTTTAGATACTTTCCCTAAAAGGCCTTTATGTTCTTTGGAAAAATAGAAATATAGCAACCCGGTTATGGTCCCGACTAATATCACAATGCTGTTGAAAATAGAGGGTGCTGTTAAGCTGAAAAACGGCAAATTCGGATCCGCAAAACTCGCTGCTGTTCCTTTAATTTGACCAATCACATTTGAATTCAGATAACCGTATGCACGTAATCCTGCGGCCATTCCCACAGTGTATGCAATTCCCCATCGGGCAAACCAGTTAATTTTCGGTATAAGACTTAACAACATCATTACACCTAATGCAAATGGAACGAGATAGATCAAATGCATGTCATGGCCCTTGTCAATTCCACCTGCCGGAAAAACCGAAGTCGAAAAATAGCTCAAGATATTGTAAATCTTATACCAGAATGAATCAGTGACAAATTCCGAAGAAGGCCAAAGACGGCCAAACAAGTTTGGCTGAATTTGTGTCCAGAAGAAAATGGACGTCCAATATCCTGCTGATACACCTACGAACAAATGTTCTGCTGTTTTATAAAATGGATTATCTTTATACAAATAGGAAAAAATTCCCAGTGTAAGAAAAACGGCTATCCATGCTCCAAGTATGGCTGTACTGCTCATAACTCTTTCTCCTTAATACTTTCTGGAACGCTTGCGTTCGATAAAAAATGCAGCGTTTCCTAAAATGATAAATAATACAATAACCAGATGAGCAATAGATTGCGCATCCATTCCGCTGGTTGCAGATCCTTTTTGACCAATTAATGCCTCATATTCTGCTGCCCCGGGCATTCCTGCTAATACACCTTTCATTTGTCCGGATTGCACATACGGCATCACTTCATTCACCTGAATGGATGTAACACCGGAACTCATGGGGACACCGGTTGGATCAGCAGCATATTGAACCCACTCAACTGTTCCGGGATATCCTGCAGAAGCTGAAAATAAAAAGGCGAAATCACTGAAATTATTGATGCCATCCATTAAGGGGATTTCTTCAATCTTCGTTTGGTAGACATCAACAGTGTAGAGTTTACGAATATTGCTAACAATGCCTTTAACCACCGCTTCATTACCCGGTCGGAAACCGAGGAAAACATAATCTTCACCATACACTTTTCCATATTCTTCAACGGCTACCTGTTTGAGTGCATCTTGAGCCATAAATTGTCCGTCCGGCCATAAACAGGTAACAAACACTTTATGGTCATTTTTGAACAAATGCCTTAAAATGCTAATCGCCATTGGGTGATTTTCCGGTTTTGTACTGGGACTATATTCTATGGAAACAAGCACTTTTGAATTCGGAGGCAGGTTTTCTATGGCATCATACACAACTTTTGTGGTAACCGTCGCCCGGATAGGCATACCGATTGGAGTCAATATTGGAATAAACACTACGATGGCAAGAACCAAAAATATCCATCGCCTGTCAACTTTTCCGATTTTTAAAATAAATTCTTTAAATCCATCCATGATTATTCTCCGATATACGATTTTTCAATTCCAAGGATATAACGAATGGACGTGGCAAATATCCCCAATCCGATTCCTATCATAATTGCACGAGCACCGGCAACATTCGGATAGAAATAGATCCATTCCTGAATAGTGGGTAAATAAAATATTCCAGGTTGATCTATTGGCCATCCTGTCATCATTCCTGCAATAGTTACAATGGCAATCCCAACTCCAACAACACCGAATGTGAGCTTCTTATCCTTCTTCCAAGAATTAACACCAATGCCCAAAGACAATACAACGATATACATGATAAACCATGAAGAAATCATACTGCCGATTGGAACACGACCTACCATAATGATAATTCCAGCTACAAGTAATAACGTTGCCTCAAAGTTTCTGATACGAAATGCGCGATAGGATGCAGACGCTACAAAAAACGCCAAGAGTGAAAACATGGTGGCGGACATGGGAGTAAACATGTAGTCAAACATCCATTTAAAAACTGTTCCTTCCGTTGTAACATGGGCGCCCCAAACAGCTACAGAATCATCCACGCCTTTGATAAAGAAACCGGCTGTAATTGCAAAAATAAATCCGCCGATAGCAACCAAACTATATGGCCAGCCTTTTTTCTTTCGGACCACTTTCTGAATCTGCAGTTTCATTAGGTTAAGCGCACCAAGAATAATGGCAAAACTGGCTAAAATATCGTACCATTGAGTTGCGTCATCATCCACAAAAGCTTGAATACCCGGTTGATCTACAAACCAGCCAAATAATGTAATAGCCCCAACTACTGCAACAATAAGAATGGGGATTTGTCTTTTCCAAATCATAAAATTCTCCTACTGAACCGTTAAAAGTTTAACCACATCGAAACCGATTCCCCATGTTTCATAAAGGAACCTGAAAAGAGTCGCCAGAATAATCACTGATATAACTCCCGCTTTAACCATATCTTGTCCTCTCACGCCGCCAATCAGTTCTGGTTTTTGAGAGAGGTACGCACTGGCGGCGAAGAATTCTTCACCAATAAGTGTATAATCACATGCTGTTACAAAAAACGGAATTTGTGCTTGAGAGGCCGTTCCGGCGATTTGAATGGCACCGATTGAATTTCCCGTTTCTGCCAAAATCAGTGATTCTGCATAAAATTTACCCATGTACAAACAAGCAGCGGGTTTTTCACGAATCATAATTCCGTTTACACCGGCAGCATAAGCAAACTGGTCGTCGGTCAAATAATGCACCATGTCCTCATGGAACATATCCGGCCGACCTTCCAGCATATAGGATTCACGGCAGGCTTCTCGCGCCGCTTTCATGACGATTGAGCGAGATACGGGAACATTCAAACTGGTTTCATATCGAGCTGTCATTTTTGAAACATGCCCCAAGACAATTACTCCGGCAACCGTTTCCACTTGGTCCATGTCCATTATGCCGGGAACGTACAAAACAGGTTTACCCATCTCTGTTGATCTTCCAACCGCTTCTTCCACTGCTTTCAAACCGGGAATGGGACGTAAATAAAATTCCTCGCCCCGTTCTGCCATGCGGATATTGTAAAGCAATGTCGATCCTATTGCAACAATAGCAATAAACATAACAACTCGGTCTGCATTAAACATGGGGTGTCCGAGGAACCAATAAATAAGGAACGCTACAAACATACTTCCTAAAACAATCCAAAATTGTTTATCTTTCACTTGTTTCTCCTTTCGTTTCGGAGTCTACTTTATCCAGACGCTCAATCTCTGACAATAGAAATTCTACAGTGTCCGGTTCTTCAAAAAGTTCTGCAGCACGATAATAACCGTCCGCTTTAATAAATGAATTTACGATTGGACCAAAAAATACCATGGCATGGCTTCCCAATAAAGCCAGTGGTTTTGTTATTTCCAGAAAAAATATTGCCGGTGTTACAAAACCAGAGGTTTGAATTCGTTTGGCTAAACGAGTAATGAAATTTTTATCTTGATCAGATAACGTGGGTTGAATTTCAGTTTTAATTGTAGCGTCCATAATATTTTTCCAATCTATTTTAATCCGTTTTATCTGTGTGAACCCGTAGCAATTGTTTTATTATTCTTCGTGAAAGTTCGTGTCATTCGTGGACAAATCAATCCGTTTCAACCATTTCAAGGTTTGCCCGAGGAATTTCAACATTCTTATTATCAATTTCGATAATGGCCACACGAACCATCGTCTCTGATTCCATTTTTCTTAATTCTGAAGGAAGATCCACGACTTTTCCCATTCGTCCAAAATAAGGTGCCCGAATCACACGCACCAAACTCCCGGCCTGAATTCCTTCTGACGCATTCGCATCTTTATGATCGCCTTTCAGTTGATCTTTCGTAAGTGGTATTACGATTTCCGGTCGAATAACCCCTGCTCGTATTTGAGTTGCTCCATTCACAGAAGCGAATTTACCATGATGTTCTTTTAATAAATCAAAGGTTTGTGACCCCATACGAATTTTTCCATATCCTTCGGTAACAATTAGCGATGTAACCAAATCTTCCGAACCGGTAATGGCGACGCCTAATGTGTACCCTAGAATATCTTCCAAATCAAAATAATTAAATCCCCCTACAACGACGCCTGCCACTTTCATTTGTATGGCTTTTTTATACGCATCCAAACTAATAAATGAACCACCGACTATAATTTTTCCGGCTAATTTTGATGTGATCATTTCTTCAGTAATCTCTTCTTCCCGATTATCTGATATGACCTCAAGATCACCTCTGCTCTCTCCGCCAATACCGAATATCCCTTGAATAAATACACCTTCAGATTCTATAACAACACCTTCTTCAGGAATAACCTCTTTGATGGATCCGCTCATATATGCATCGATTTCAACAGGAATGGGCGCTTCACGAATAACCACTTGTCCTGTAGTGTCGGAAATGACTTCTATTGTTCCATCCACCGGAGCTGTCACATTGGTTTTGAATAACCCAAACAGCCCTTTGGTTTCGGCAATCATTTCGCCCTTCGCTACAGCGGTACCTTCTTTTGCAATCATTGCATCATTTACATCTTCAGCATCAATGTTCAACTGATTTGCCACATTGACCATTTGGACATTTCCTGGCAAATCCGTTTTGGCAACAATATCATCCGGAGTTACAACTTTTCCTTTTTCAACGGTCACGGTTCCTTTTAATGGAAGACGTCGTTCTTTATTAATTATTGTTTCGTGTAATACTTTTAGTCCGGGTGTGTATGCGTGTGCCATGATTATTTATCGATTTTAAGATTTAGATTTGGATATTCATTTATAGCGTTGGACCATTTAGTAAGATCAGTAATTCGCTGTTTCGGATCAGTTGAGATATCAAGAGGTCGTCCGCGTCCGTCAAAAATAATGCCCACAACTCCGCCATAAATAGTGGTTTGAATCGGTTCATTTTTCCCGGATCCAATATCCATTCCTTTGCCGGGAGTTAATTTCGCTTTAACCGGTTCATATGGAACTTCAATTCTGACAATATCGCCCGATTTAATTTCATGTTTTTGAGTGTCGCCGTTTTCCATCGTTAATTCGGCAGTCAAAACTATTGCACCGGGTTTTGCATTTCCAACAGGAGCCAGACATGAGCCCAGCCGGATTAAACAATCCTTTTCAAAAACTTCAATCGCAGCATTCCGGGCATCTTCAGCCAATTCTTCTTTTTCAATGTTTGCCATGACGCCCAATTGGGGCATCATAAAAATGGAATCCACGGCCAGTTGCGTAATTCCTTCCGGAAGAAAACTATCAATAAGCATTCTGGCTGATTGCTCACGTCGTGGAGCATGAGATAACACGCCTCCGGAGCCAACCATTAAATCCAATTCCATCATATCCACTAATGATTCGCCGGAATCCGTTTGTTCAAAAGCATCGGAGATAGTTCGTTCTTTTTGGACGCCTTTCAGGTTTACTGCAAATGCTTTATGCTGGATAAATGATAATCTCAATGCTTCTCGGGCAATGGCTTGCTCAATAACTAATTCTTCTAAACTTTGCGGAACGGTTGTGGGACGAATCATTTTATTTCCAATACGATTCGTTAATTCTTTTTCGTCAATGTCAAACGGTACCCAGCGTAATACATTTTTTAAACCGGATTCAGCCAAAACATTGCAAATGGAATAACTCATCCCCAAGTTTGCGCTCACAGTCCGGTTAAACTGTTTTTGGAAAACGGAAAAAATGTCTGTCGTTGCGCCGCCAATATCCACGCCGACCACAGAAATATTCTCTTTTTCTGCTACCATTTCGATTAATGCACCTACAGCGCCCGGCGTTGGCATAATGGGCGCATCGGTCCACGACATTAGCTTTTTATACCCGGGAGCCTGCTGCATAACGTGTTCCATAAACAGATCGTGAATTTTATCCCGTGACGGCTTCAGGTTTTCCCGTTCTAAAACAGGGCGGATATTTTCAGTTAAATCAAGATCGGTAATGTCACCTAGCGTCTCTTCAATTTTATCAGCGGCATTTTTATTCCCAGCATATATAACAGGTAATTTATAATTTGATCCGAGCCGTGGTTTTGGATTTGCCGCCGCTAAAATTTCTGCAAGCTCAACCACGTGTTTAGTTGTTCCACCATCGATACCGCCGGAGAGTAAAATCATATCCGGTCGGAGCTGGCGAATCCGAGTAATTTTTTCGTGGGGTTTACGACCATCGTTTGATGCCAAGACATCCATCACGATTGAACCGGCACCTAATGCTGCGCGCTCAGCAGATTCACCTGTCATTCCTTTAACAACACCCGCAACCATCATCTGCAAACCACCACCAGCTGAACTAGTCGATATATAAATATCTACACCTTCCTCTCCATTTCGAGGTGTCAGTATATTATCGCCGTCTAATAATTTACGTCCGGCTAATTCCTCCACTTCCATGACGGCGTTTAAAACACCTTTAGTCACATCTTCAAACGGTGCTTCAACTGTCGTTGGTGCTTCACCTCTAAAAGCGAGACGATATTCATCATCAATTTTTTCTATCAGAATCGCTTTGGTCGTTGTACTACCGCAATCTGTGGCGAGTATTGATCTTAATTCCATAGGGATTATTTTATATAATTGTAATTGTTTAAACTAAAACAGCAAATAAAAATAGGTTAAAGGAGCAGCGAGAATCAAGGAATCAAAGCGGTCTAATACTCCGCCATGTCCCATTAGAAATGCACCCGAATCTTTCACACCTGCATCTCGTTTAAATAATGATTCAATAAAATCTCCCAGTTGTCCAAATATACCGGAAATGATTGAAAAAACGATAACATCTTGAAATGTGAAATCTGCAGACGGTAAATGAAAATAGGATAATACATGAAAGAAAATTAAAACACTGAAAAATCCCGCTATACTTCCTATCCAAGATTTATTCGGACTTACGCGTGGAAATATTTTTTTCTTCCCCCATTTCATTCCAAAACCAAATGCAGCAGAATCACAGAGCCATATGGAAAGAAATACTGCAAAAGTATAATATGTACCATATGTCATATCTATTTGGCGAAGAGCAATTAACGTACCTAATAACAAGGGAATATATGTAACACCAAAAATAGTATATGCCACGTTTGCTGCCGGATTTACTTTATTACTGAACAATTCAAATAGTAATACAAGAGTGATAAACGCGATTGCCAATTGAACAAAAGCAAGCATATTCAAATAAGGTTCTGTATAATAAAACCAAATAAAGAATGCAGACCCAACTAAACCCATGGGAAATGATGCATAAATTCCTTTAATACGATATAAGCTATAAAATTCTTTTAATGCCAGTACTAATACAACTGTTATAAATAGAGAAAAATAAATGCCCCCCAGCCATATCATTAATAAGATACCGGGAATGCCCAGAGCGTTGACGAGTGTTCTTCCTTTTGGTGAAATTTCTGACATTAAACAGTAAAAATAGGGTTGGAAAGATAATGAAAATAAAAGGTGCTCTCCAATGACGAATCAGCTATCAAACCAATACATCTATTGCGGAAGGAATGACTTCAACATCAATAGGTGTGTTGCCGATCATTTCACCATCGATATTCAAAACATTTTCTTCTTTTGGAATAACAGAAAACGTTCTTACCTGATGGT
>JACNLB010000119.1:0-5475 GCA_014381755.1 Fidelibacterota bacterium
AAATATGTTTTGAAGTATGCGATCATCGAAACAATTCCACTATTTTCAAATCAATCATGTTTACCCTCGGGATTGTATACGTTCCACATGCTTTTTAAAATGGTATTCAAATCTGAATTTTTCGCTTCCCAGTTCAACAGCTCATTGGCCTGTTTGGATGTGGCAATAAGTTCAGCGGGATCTCCCGGGCGGCGGTCAACAATATTATATTTAATTGTATGACCTGAAATGGCTTCCGCTTCCTTAATCACGTCCATGACAGAATAACCTGCGCCCGTAGCGAGATTCACCGTAAATGAATCATTTTCCTGTAAATATTCCAGTGCGCTCACGTGAGCAGATGCCAAATCATTCACATGGATATAATCCCGAATTCCGGTGCCATCTTTGGTATCATAATCGTCTCCGAAAATGTTCATTGATTTTCGTACACCTGAAGCCACTTCCATTACAATGGGTAACAAATTCTGGGGATTTTTTTCCAATCCGGATAATGTTCCATTTACATCATAACCGGCAGCATTAAAGTATCGCAACGCTGCATATTTTAATCCTTTTAATTCGCTGTACCATTTTAAATTTTCTTCAATAGCCAATTTCGTGTAGCCATAATAATTGATTGGTTTTACCGGATGTTTTTCATCAACGGGTAAATATTCAGGATAGCCGTACACCGCTGCCGAAGATGAAAAAACAAAAGTCTTTACATCGTGTTTCATCATGGCATTCAATACATTCGTTGTTCCATTGAGGTTATTTCTGGAATATTTCTCCGGATCCGTCATGGATTCACCGGCAGCTTTGAATGCGGCCAAGTGTACTACTGCATCAATATTCTTGGCTAACACATCATCCAGCATTGCTTCGTCCAGTGTACTGCCTTCAACAAATTCAGCTTTAACGTGAATATTTTCTACACAACCCAACGACATATCGTCCAATATGACAACATCATGCCCTGCATTTATTAAATCCTGAACTACGTGAGAACCAATATATCCCGCTCCGCCTGTTACTAACACTTTCATATATCTTTGCAATCCTTCATCTTTTTAAAATGTTTATTTTTGTAAAACCTAATTCGTTATCCATAATAGCACCTGCTTTTATAAAGGGGTTAAAACCCACGCTTGGTAGTTTATCCACAACCCCCGCCCTGAAGGACGAGGTAATTACATTACAGTTTATCCTATAAAATCTACAATTACCCCATCCTTCAGGATGGGGGTAAAGATTAGAGAAATACGGGGCTTTAGCCCAAAAAGATTTTTTCGGAGTAGTCTCACAATCATATTTTGATTTGAATGTTCTAATCTTCATAGTGGATTTGATCAAGTATTGTATTTTTACACATGTCAAAAACTTTTCTCCAATTCTTTTTCCATTTTATCAATTTCATCCCTCAAATGTGCCGCTTTTTCAAATTCCAAATTTTCCGCCGCTTCCAGCATTTCTTGACGCATAATTTCTACAGCCATCTGCTTGTCCAATTCGTCAAAATCCGACCCTTTACGCTTAAATTTTGTATCATATCTTTGTTCAGAATAATTATCCGCCACTGCAGTGGTCTGCATAATATTGTCCACCGACTTATAAATAGTTTTGGGTGTAATACCGTGCTTTTTGTTAAATGTTTCCTGTACGTTTCTTCGTCGTACTGTTTCTGTAATTAAATAGTCCATAGCATCCGTTACTTTATCGCCGTAAAGAATCACTTCGCCCCCTTCATGGCGCGCCGCACGACCGGCCACCTGCATCAATGAACTCCGAGAGCGCAAGAAACCCTGTTTATCTGCATCCAACACTGCCACCAAAGACACTTCCGGTAAATCCAATCCTTCCCGTAATAAATTAATCCCCACCAATACATCGAATTCCCCCAAGCGTAAATCACGCAGAATTTGAACACGCTCCAATGTGGCAACATCGCTGTGTAAATAACGAACACGCATATTTAATCCGCGCAGGTATTCTGTCAAATCTTCTGCCATGCGCTTGGTAATGGTTGTGACAAGCACACGTTCATTCTTTTTGGCACGAAAGCGTATTTCACCAATCAAATCATCAATCTGCCCTACAGTTCCACGCACATCCACAATTGGATCCAGCAATCCTGTGGGACGAATGACCTGCTCCACCACTACGCCATTACACAATTCCAATTCTCGATCCGCAGGCGTGGCCGATGCAAAAACAATCTGATTTTGCAATTCCATAAATTCTTCAATTTTCAACGGACGATTATCCAATGCACTGGGCAAGCGAAATCCATGCTCCACCAACACCGTTTTCCGTCCGCGATCACCATTATACATACCTTTTATTTGCGGCAGACTTACATGAGACTCGTCTAAAATGGTTAAAAAATTGTCCGGGAAAAAATCAATAAGCGTAAATGGACGTTCACCGGGATTTCGTCCGGCAAAGTAACGGGAATAATTTTCAATGCCGGAGCAATAACCAATTTCCACCATCATTTCTAAATCAAAATTGGTGCGTTGCTCCAATCTCTGTGCTTCCAATAATTTATCGTGGGAACGTAAAAATTCCAGTCGGTCGTGTAATTCCTTACGAATATCCACTACAATGCGGTTAATCGTTTGCTGATCCGTAACAAAATGCTTACCGGGATAAATAAAATCTGCATCCATTTCTCTAATGATTTCACCGGTCATAGGAACAAATCGAGTAATCTTTTCCACTTCCGTACCGAACATTTCAATGCGGATACCCACATCTTCGTACGCCAAGTGAACTTCTACAACATCTCCATGAACTCTAAATGTACTACGTTCAAAAGATGTATCGTTTCGAGCGTAATGAATATTGACCAGATTTTTCAAAAATGCTTTCCGATTTATTTGATCACCACGTTTTAAATGTACCACTTGATCTTTATAGTCATCCGGAGAGCCCAAACCATAAATACAGGAAACAGAACTCACTACAATTACGTCCTTTCGCTCCATGAGAGCGCCAGTCGTTTTTAAACGCAGTTTATCAATTTCTTCATTCACAGACATATCTTTTTCAATAAACGTATCCGTTACGGGCATATAGGCTTCCGGTTGGTAATAATCGTAATAACTGATAAAATATTCCACTGCATTTTCCGGGAATAGTGATTTGAATTCACCATAAAGCTGCGCGGCCAATGTTTTGTTGTGGGAAATGATCAGCGTTGGTCTTTGAACTTCTTCAATGACTTTTGCCATGGTATAGGTTTTTCCGCTGCCGGTAACGCCCAAAAGCGTTTGATGCGGATCATTGCGGTTCAATCCTTCTACCAAACTGGCGATTGCCTGGGGCTGATCTCCTTGTGGAGTAAACTCCGAATGAACTTTAAACTCTGCCATAACGGCAAATTTACCTCTATTAAATCATACAGAGCAATGGCAGAGAGTCTAGTGGTTGGTAGAGCGCCTAAAGGCCGTGGCGGGGTAACTGGTGGCGATGAAATATGGAAGATGGAAGAGGTGAAATGGTATATGTAAAAATACAAGATGTCTGCAAATCACATATTTACGTTTTACATAATGACTTATGTTTCTAATTTCTTTACCCAATATTGTTACGGCACGTGTATCAGTTAGTACATTTGTTCGTGAATTATAGAATAAATGAATGTACACTTAATTATCATGATATTACTTTTCACCACTTCCTGCGAATGGAATCAATTCGCTGATAAAATATATTACAATGGCAATATTTGGACTGGAAATCCAAATCGCCCTAAGGCAGAATTCATTGCTGTAAACGGTGAAACGATTCTTGGTGTTGGTTCCAATTACAACACATTTCAAGGTCCTGATACGGAAATGATCAATCTTGAGGGTGAATTCCTTGTTCCCGGTTTTATGGATAGTCATACTCATTTTATTAGCGGCGGATTCCAACTCATGAGTATTAACCTGCGAGACGTGTCCGGTAAAGATGAATTTATCAGCCGAGTGAAAGATTATGTCATGAATATTCCAACCGGACAATGGGTTCAAGGTGGGGATTGGGATCATGAAATGTGGGGCGGCGAATTACCCACGAAAGAATGGATTGATTCTTATACTCGGGAAATTCCTGTAATGTTGAGTCGTCTTGACGGACATATGGCTTTGGCAAACTCGAAAGCGTTAGAACTAGCTGGTGTGAATAAAAATACGCCCAATCCTCCTGGAGGGATAATTGAACGAAATAAATACGGCGTACCAACAGGCGTTTTGCGGGATGAAGCAATGGGATTGATCTGGCCCTTTATTCCGGAGAACTCCGAAGAAGAAATGGATGCTGCTCTTGAAAAATCCATGGAATATGCTGCTTCACTGGGCTTAACACAAGTCCACGACATGTGCAGTTGGGACGATTTGGAAACATACGTCCGTAATAAAGAAAAATTGAGTCTGCGCATTTATGCCCTGCCCTATTATACACATTGGAAAAAACATAAAGCTTATGTAGAAAAACACGGCTTTGGTGATGATGCACTACGCTGGAACGGCATAAAAGCAATGATGGATGGTTCGTTGGGCTCCCGAACAGCGTGGATGCATAACCCATATAAAGATGATCCAAATACGAAAGGCTTGGTCGTATCCGCTGATACATTGGAATTACGAAATGTATTACGTGAAGCAGATCAATTAGGAATTCAGTTTGCCATTCACGCTATCGGCACACGGGCCAATGAATGGATATTGGATGAATTCAAAGTAATTGAAAAAGAAAATGGCGCAAGAGATCGCCGTTCACGAGTAGAACACGCCCAGCATTTGACACCGAAAGATATGAAACGCTTTAGCGTTGATGGTGTTATCCCATCCATGCAACCGGCTCATTTATACGATGATGCTGCTTGGGCACACAAGCGCGTGGAAGATGACATATTACAAGGAACGTATGTGTTTCAATCCCTATTAAAAAGCAATGCAATACTAACGTTTGGTTCTGATTGGAATGTAGCGTCATTAGATCCGCTCATGGGCATATACACAGCCGTTTCACGTAAAACACGCGATGGTAAAAACCCAGATGGTTGGTATCCCAATGAAAAGATTTCTGTAGAAGATGCATTACGCTGCTACACCATCAATAGTGCTTATGCCGGTTTTCAGGAAGATAAACTAGGGTCGTTGGAAACGGGGAAATTGGCTGATTTTGTCGTTTTATCTAAAGACCTTCGCGTTATTAATCCAGATGATATTCTAAATACGCATGTAGTTAGAACGGTCGTTGGAGGGAAAGATGTTTACGTTAAATAATAAAATACTGTTCACGAATATTTAAAGTGCATAAACCTTCGGAAGGCTCTGAACTTACTTAGGCACATAGGATTTAGTTTAAATTTAATTGTTTACCTGAACCTTCCGAAGGTTGACTCAATTATTATATATTTGAGAACCTTCTCATCCTAAAGACTATTCAAAATGAAAATATTTATTTTAGCAAAACCATTTTCCTAGTCTGCACAAATTCTCCAGC
>JACNLB010000119.1:5789-33345 GCA_014381755.1 Fidelibacterota bacterium
CCTAAAAATTCGCCATAAACAACACCATTAATTTCTGCCGCAATCAAATACATATATCCGGCATTATTCCAATGTTCAAATCTATTTATATATCCTATTCCTAAATTTTCTACTAACGTTATTCCTGAACTTAAAGGGTATAAAATACTTATCGACTGCAAAGAAGTATCCATTTGAGATAAATAATATGACGGATCTCTCCAAATTATTATTGGCATACACTCGGGTTCATACATCGAATAATGATAATACAGATCGAAATTTATAGTTTCGTCCATATATAAATAAACTATATCAACTTCATCACATATATCCCATCCGATTGCATTAACAACTAATCTTGAAGTATCAATCCTAATGTATGAAAACATCGGATCTAAAAATGACGATATATCTGACATAAAAAAGGGATCAAAATGATAATAATTCAATCCATCAATCGTAACCATGGTATCAATTGAAATTGTTATAAATGACGTATCATCCTGAACACCAGCCTGACCTTGTGTCGTTAAAAACTGCCATCTATTTCCAACCTCCATCGGTAAATACGATAAAACTTCAGCCGTATCAACATCACTTATGTGTATGAAAAGAGAATCGGTAAATCCATAGTTAAATACTTCTCCTTGAATAAAATGAACACCTGAAGAAATGGAATCCGTTCCTTCATAAATAAATTCCCAGCTATAAGATGAATCGGGAGCTAGATTAATTTCGCTGGGTATTTGAATACAATGAAAATTATACTGTTCCGAATCTACAGAATACGTCGCCTGACAATGATCACTCCATGATAAAGTGATATTTAAATCATGAGAGCTAGTTACTGTAACAGTTATGGGTACATCCTCACCGAGACCATAGTGTATTTTTTCTATGGATAAAGAATAATCCAGTTGTCCAAACAAAATATTAAAAACAGTAATAAAACTGAACATTGCTTTGAATGCAAATATTCTCATGTAATTATGTTTCTATTGGGCAACAATATGAATTCTCCGTTTTCGAGAAATTAAGAATATTTCAAACAGAGTAAAACGTAAACCGTAAAAAATGCGTACAATTTATTACTGCTTCACCAGTTACCACTCATCGAAGCGGAGCGTAGATCCCGTACACAGAGTGTCGGGACCACTCACCAGACTCCCAATCAATTCAAACTCATTCGCATCTTCAATCTTCACCTTGCAGAATTCTCCTTTTTCAACCACACTGTTGATATGAACTATTTGATCCACTTCAGGTGAATCGAATTCTGTCCTGCCAACAGAAACCGATTCCCCTACTTCATCTACTAACACATCGAGTGTTTGACCAATTAAAGCCTGATTATTTTCTGCTGATATTTCGGCCTGTAAATCCAGAATAACGGCTTTGCGCTCATCTTTCACTTCCGGCGGTACATCATCGTTCAGTTGGGCAGCAAGTGTATCATCTTCTTCGGAATATGTAAAAACACCCAATCGATCAAAACGTATCTCTTTTACAAAGTCATATAATTCATTGAAATCCGCTTCGGTCTCACCGGGATAACCCACAATCAATGTGGTTCGCAAAGCAATACCGGGATTGGCGTCTCTCAATCGTTGTATGCGTTCACGCATTTTTTCTTTACCCAAGCCTCTGCGCATGGATGTTAATATTTTATCAGATGCATGTTGAATAGGCATATCCAAATAATTGCATACTCGATTTGTGGCTGCCATTGCATCAATAATACGTTGTGATAAATGGGCCGGGTGCGCATAATGAATCCGCAGCCATTTTACAGATTCCGGCAGTGATTTATCCAATGCGTAGATCAGATCGCTCAAATACTTCTTTTCCGGTAAATCCCATCCATACGATGTAGAATCCTGGGCGATGATCAATAGTTCTTTTACGCCGTTTTCCGCAAGCCGTTGCGCTTCATCCACAATAGCCGAAATGGGTCGACTTTTTTGAAGTCCGCGCATAATGGGAATACTGCAGAATGAACAGCCGTTATCACATCCTTCAGCGATTTTCAGGTAAGCATAATGATTGGGTGTCATAAGTGAGCGGAAAAACAGTGGATCGTCTTTGGCGAATTCTTTTCCCGTTATAAACGTGACAATATCGCGGTGATTATTTGAACCGAAAATACGGTCGGTTTCCGGAATCTCTTTTGTCAGCTCATCCGGATATCGTTCAGACAAGCAACCCATAACCACCAATTGCTTAATATCTCCCGACTTCTTCAATTCGGCAGCCTGTAAAATCGTTTCCACGGATTCTTCACGAGCAATATCTAAAAATCCACAGGTGTTCACAACGACTGTTTCCGCTTCTTCCGGCGATTCAGTGATTTCCACTTCATTCTGTTTCAATCCGCCCAACAATATTTCTGAATCCACAAGCGCTTTCGCACAGCCAAGGCTGATCATATGAATCTTCATAGGTTTGTTAGCATTGAATTAGTGTACATAAAAAACATCTGGGTTTTTGTAATAATGGATTAATGGAATTCTGGTAAAGAAAAAAGGTTTTCCAATAATCCATTCATCCAACTATCCATTTATCCATATTTGTTTATACTTCGGCATTTTCCAAACCCAAAAGTGATTGGATATATTCGTCAGTATCAAACTCATTGAGATCATTTAATTCTTCTCCTACTCCAATGAATAAAACAGGAAGATCTAATTCGTTTTTTAGGGCAAATACAATTCCGCCTCGGGCAGTCCCATCCATCTTGGTCAGAACCGCTCCATCCAATTCAACACTTTTGGCAAATACCCGGGCTTGATGAAGTGAATTTTGTCCCAAATTGGCATCAATAGTCATCATAGAAATAAGATTGAATTCGGGAAAGCGATTACGGACAACTCGAGCCATTTTTTCCAATTCATTCATAAGATTCGTATACGTATGTAATCGGCCTGCTGTATCAACAATTACAAGGTCAATATCCTCCGATTTAGCAGATTGCAGGCCGTCAAACAAAACAGAAGACGGATCCTGGGAATTTTCATTGCACACCATGCGCACATTCAACCTCTTGCTCCATTGCTGAAGTTGCGCAATCGCAGCAGCGCGATAGGTATCCGCCGCCACCAAAAGCACGTTTTTACCCTGATCCACATAGTAATTGGCCAGTTTGGCTGCGGTGGTCGTTTTGCCCGTACCATTCACACCAACGACGAGCATGACAGATGGAGTTTGAATTTCCATCTGCTTTTCATGATCCAGTGACTTCTGCATATAATCTGCAACTTCATTCAGAAAATTATCATGGGAGTGTTTTTTAACAATCTCAAGAATATCTTCGACCGTATTTAATCCCAAGTCTGATGCAAGGAGCGTTTCCTCCAATTGTTCCAACGACTGGGGGCTGACCTTTTCCTTTACCAACTGCTGGAATGCACCGGAAACACGGTCTCGCGAGCGACGAAGCGCGTTAAATAGTTTACCTATAAACGCCATTAACTAGGTCTGTTTTGATATTTTAAAAAAAGACCGTAAATATTTCAGATAACTTATAGTCAATAAACCTGTAGCAATATATAAAGTAAATGTGGGTAGCCATGATAATTGAGCGATTGGGAAAATGTGTAATACGATTGAAAGTGTCGAAATACCAGCTGCCCATTTACCATACCAATTTGATTGAAGAATGTAATCACGACTGTTTAAATAATAAATTGCCGGAAGAGCGATGGCCACATATCGCCCGAGAAAGAACCAATAAAACCAAGCAGGAAATAATCCTTCCATAACCAAATAGGATGCAACAGCAAGTATAACAACAAAATCAGCGATGGGATCCAGCCATTTGCCAAAATGGGTTACTTCGTGGGCACGGCGGGCAAAGTATCCATCCAATGTATCGGATAAGATAGCCAGCATAATGAGCACAAAAACCAAATTCCAATTTTCATTTTGCAAATAATAAATGATGGGAATAGCCATAAACGCCCTCAATAGACTGATCATATTGGCGACGGTCAAGATCCGCGTGGGATCCATAAATTTTGCTTTAGGATTATCCATTTGCAATAGAGTTTTTCTTTTCAGCATTTATCGTGCGTTGATCCAAATCATACACACGATCACAAAATGTATAAATGAATTCTGTATCATGAGAAATAATGATCAGATATTTATTCTTCAAATATAACTGTAAATGATGAGTCAAAGTTAAAACTTGTTGCCGTCCCAGACCAAATGTTGGTTCATCCAAAATCAGCATATCATATTCGCAATTTATGAGCCAAATCGTCAAAACCAATCGCAACGTTGACCAAGGTAAATCCAATGCCGTTTTCTCTTTAATCTGCGCCCATTCCAATTGGCAACTCTTAAGATTATTTATGGCAAGATTCATTTTATGTTTCTCAAGTTTTTCGGCGCTAACAAGCCTTTCTACAAAATCAGCCAATGAATCAGCGCCGATCATCTTTTCCGGAAATTGTTCAAGGTATGCAATGGAAGCTTCTTCACCTGTTTTGGTTAAGGATATTGAACCTGATTCCGGCTTTTCAATTTGGAGAAGTAATTTTGCCAGTGTTGTTTTACCCGAACCATTTGAACCTGTTATGCCCAAAGATCGGAAATCGTCAATCTGCATTTTAAGTCCTTCAAACAGATTACTGTTTCCGTTATAGGTAAACGTCATGTCATGACAATTCAGGTACATATCATTCGCTTTTGTATGATGAACAATTTTTTCTAAAGGCTGAATTTGACCTTTCCATTCTTCCATGGATGATAAAGATAATTCCCATTGCGTATTTCCAAATTGCAGATCATTACAATCACTGGTCAACCAGAAAACGATACAGTTTGAAAACTCAATTCGATCTTGGATATAATGGATCATTTCTTGCTTTTTGTTTGGATTTAGAAATGACAATCCATCATCAATTAAAACAAGTTGAGGATCCACACTGAATGCGGTTACAATATTCAGCATTTCTTTTTCACCGCCGCTTAATGTTGCAGGATGACGATTTCCGTCTATTTCAAAAATTAAGTATTCTCTAATTTCTTCTAGCTTTTTCGATATGGCTTTCTGATCATTCGACCTGCATTCCAAAGAGAATGCCAATTCGCCATTAAGTGTCGAACTTACAATTTGTGTGTCCGGATTTTGAAAAACTTTTTGGACTTCATCGGGGCAATTGATATGTGAAATCACAAAATTTTCATGCTCTTTTTCGAAACCGAGAATTTGATTGATTAAAGCAGATTTTCCCCTCCCGCTTTCACCATAAATAACGTGAAGCCCACTTTCGAATGTGAAGGATTTCTCAAACTTGAATTTTGGAAAAGAAAGATTGAATTGCAGCTTATCAGTCACGAATAATACCCCGAACGACTCGTGTGGCTGAACCCAAATTCTGATGAATCACATCCGTTGAAGCATAACTGGCTTGGAGGAAAAGATCTTGATTGGTCAAAAGGTTATCCAATACACCAAAGACTTCTTCATGATTATTCACCATAAAACCACCGCCGGATTTGATAAGTTCGCCTGTTGCGTGGAATTGTTCATGTCTGGGGCCAAACAGCACAGGCAATCGGGCGATGGCCGGTTCCATTGTATTATGAACGCCGGTTGAAAATCCGCCGCCAATATAGGCGATTTGACCATGCCAATAGAGCCGGGATAAAATTCCCACAACATCAACTAAAACTACTTTCGCTTTTGGTAATTTTACTGTTTTCTTTCCCAATCGCTTGCAATCAAATCCATTTTCACTAAAATATGTTTCAGCACGAGTAATATAACGTTCATCCGGATCATGAGGCACCCAAACAAGCGATACGTCCTCGTGTTTTCTTAAGATATCAACTAATGCTTCCATAACCACAGCTTCATCTTCATTATGAATACTACCGGCGATTATATTTCTTTCTCGGTCTAAAACCGATTCTGTATGCATAACAGTAAATTCATCCGCTTTTGATTTTACCTGATCATATCGTGGATTTCCCAATGCTCGCAAAATAGGACTGTTCTTCCCTTTCACCAATTCTTGTACACGCAGATAATCAGATTCATCCACAGTATAGATGGTCTTGAAACAGCGATAAACACTGCGGTAAAAATTGCGAATAATGGGTTTTAATTTTTTGGTTCCTTTCGCAAATCGCGCAGCGAATAGTGTCGAATGAATCTTCCGCCTATGTGCAGACCAAATAAGATTTGGCCAAATATCATATGCTGCAAAAATAAGTTTCCTTGGACGTGTAAGTTTCATCGCTTTGCGAATGGTCCAGAGAAAATCATAGGGCAGATAAATTTTACAGTCAATATGTTCATCATGGACATTATTAAAACCGGAGGGTGAAAAGAAACTGGCAATGATTTTTGCAGTCGGTTCCACTTCTTTTAAACCGGCTAATACCGGACGGATTTGTTCATATTCACCAAATGAAGCCGCATGGAACCAATAACATTTTTCCCATACTTTGCGCTGTTTGCTGAATTTTTTTAGTTTATTAATTGATTTTAATCGTCCTTTGAATCCTTCCCTTATCTTCCTGTTGAATAAAGATCCAATCACCATTAGGATCATCAAAAATGGAAATAAAATAAAATTATAAATCAGTTTTGTAATGATGATCATACTGATAAAATATCTTCTAATTTATTAATTACATTTTCTGATGTGATGGATGTCAGGCAATACTGTTCTTTTCGATAACAAGGAGTCTTTCCATTTTGAGAACAGGGCCTGCACCAAAGATCTTCATTTGCAAGTGTTACAGAATTAGCCAAAAATGTACCACCGCCCGTTTCAACAGATGTAGGTCCCATAATCATAACAGCAGGAATACCCAGTGCCTCTGCAGCATGGACTAATCCTGTATCGCTGCCAAAAACTGCTTTTGCATTATTGATTAAACCAAGGGAAGATCTCAAATCAGTTTTTCCTTTTAAGTTCAATACTCTTGGGTAATCCATATCAATTTTATCACATATATCATCATTTTCAGTTCCCAATATAATGATGGATAAATCTGTTTCTTTTAATAAAGTTGAAAATACAGATTTATACCCTTCTACAGACCACAGTTTCGTTTTCCATGCTGCACTGGGAATTACGACTAAATAATCTTGTTCGATACCAATTTGTTTTAATAGCTCAACTGCTTGATTCTGTTCATTTTCTGAAATTGAAAGTCTCGTTTGAGGAATGTCAGTTTGTCCATTTAAAACAGGCTTAAGACAATCATGATATAATGATCGCTGATTAAATCCATCTGCAAAGTCATTTATGTGTAATTGAATCAATTTCAACCGTTTCCAGCGTGGTTTCTTATATATCAATGTATCTGTATCCACAATCCCCCGACGCATGATTTTCGTCCGCAGTGAATTATGTAAATCCACAACCAGATCATAGTCCTCATCTATGCTATTTCCCATACTGCGTAGCGTCATGAGAGTTTCAGATGGATTTATCTTTACAATGCGGTTAATAGAAGGATGATTTTCCAACAACGGTGCAAAATGACTCAAAGTCATAAAATCAATTCGAGCATTAGGAAATCGACATCGAAGAGTCGCAAGAGGTGATGTTGCTTGCACGATATCACCGATGGAACTTAAACGCTGGACCAAGATGGTCCGGGGATCAGTCATAATTATTGAGACCTTTTTATATCAGAATCCTTCGAAAAACCTGTTGCACAAATTAAAAAGGCTAAAATTTCCCTATTTAGTGTTGGAAATTTTGTCCATAATACCATTATTGACTGCAATTTCCGCCTTAATCAGAAAAATTTTATCTCTTTTTTCATTACGCACAGGGTTTTACAAAGGATTCTATCAGTAAATACGATGAGCGTTAAACGCCACCAAATCCGTTAAGGAATCCTTATAAACTGAATCGGGGTAAATATGAATAGACTCAAGAGCTTTCGAACTGAAATCATCAATTTTATTTTTCGCATAATTAAATCCGCCTGTTTCATGGATGATTGTTTTCAATTCTTGAACATCATCCTCAGTTTTATGCTTATTACGGAGAATACGATTTATTTTTCGCGCTCCCGCTTTTGAGGTATTGCTATAGCTGTGGATTAAGGGTAATGTTACCATATTTCTTTTTACATCAGCACCCATATCTTTTCCTGTAGATTTTTCATTTCCCAGAAGATCAAACAAATCATCCTTAATCTGAAATGCCATTCCAAGGTTTTCTCCAAATGATGCTAGATTTTTACGGTCATTTTTCTCTTTCGAAGCTGTTATGGCACCAATCTCGCACGATGTAGAAATCAGGGAAGCTGTTTTTTGGTATATCATATCATAATACACATCTTCAGTCATGGATTTGGATAAACTTTTTTCGATTTGTAAAATTTCTCCGGCACTCAATTTTTCAGCTGTATGGGACAATAATTCCAATGCGTCTCTATCTTTCAGTTTGATCAGATTTATTAACACTTTGCTGAATAAGAAATCACCCATAAGTACAGCAACTTTATTTTTCCAAATTTTGTTCAAGACCAAAAAGCCACGTCTTTTTTCTGCTTCATCTACAACATCATCATGAATGAGTGTCGCCACATGCAATAGTTCGATCATTGCTGCAGCTTGATAACTCTGCAATGTTGGTCTACCCGTTATTCGGGCAGAAAGAATCGTCAGTATGGGACGGATATTTTTCCCTTTATGACGCAACAGATATTTACCGATTGTATTTACCAGCCGAACTTCAGATTGCATCGCTTCACGAAACTCGTTTTCAAAGATTTTTAAATCTTCAAAAATAGGAGCTGTGATTTGTTTTAGATTTTTTATCTCTTCACGCATGAAAATTTGTTAGGATTTGCTTTTATTAACCATCCAACTTACTCCAATACTCAATTCATATAAAAGAACAAGCGGAATGGACATCAACATCAAACTTATGGGATCTGGAGGTGTAATTAATGCCGATAAAATCAATATTATAATAAATGCATGGCGGCGGTAATGACGCATAAAGGGAGGAGTTAATAAACCAATTTTTGAAAAAATGTACACAAGTACCGGCAGTTCAAAAATGATACCGCTGCCTAACATAAGCCACGTGATAAAACTGAAATAATAATTGATGGAATAATTATTTTGGATATCCCCTGTCCCCAGAGATGAAAAAAATTGTAACGAAAAAGGAACCATAATTTTATAGGAAAAAACAACACCAATTAGAAACGATATATAACTGAACAACACCAGCGGTATCATGAATTTTTTTTCACTTTTATGGAGTCCCGGGGCAATGAATTTTGCCAAGTGGTAAGTAATAACAGGTAACGCCAGTATAAAACCGCCCACAATTGCTAAACCCCATTTAATCATGAACATGCCCTGGACTGTCAGGACTTGAAGTTCCATGGGTGACTCAATATGTTCAGTAGGAGCAATTAACAGAGCGATGATATTATCGATAAATAAAAATGTGATCATACCGCCAACAATGATAGCCGCCAACGATTTAATTAATCGCCAACGTAATTCTTCCAAATGATCAAGAAAGGGCATTTCGTATGATTTACTCATGGTTTAATAATGATTCGGATATTTCATGTGGAGATGCGTTGATAGAATCAATTGAATTGGTTTTTTTTTCCAATGCTTCCCGCTTTTCTGACGTCCAAAATTCATCTAATAATTTTTCCTGAACTAATCCTAATACTCTGCTGCGATGCCGCTCTAACCGTTTATTATCCAGAAAACCATTCAATTTCATTTTCTCTATTTGATCATGAATTCCTGTAAATAATTCTGTGATTCCTGTTCCATCATTTGCTACTGTTGTAAAAACGGGCGGTTCATGTTTATCACCTCTATTGGAAGTATGAAGTATATTCTGCAATAATTGAGCGAGTCTATTCGCTCCATCTCTATCGGCCTTGTTGATAATGAAAAGATCAGCTATTTCAATTAATCCCGCCTTCATCATTTGAATTTCATCCCCTGATTCAGGTACGAGAACAACGATCGTCAAATCAACAGCCTTCGCAACATCATGTTCTCCCTGTCCAACACCCACCGTTTCAAAAATGATTACATCTTTTCCGCTGGTCGCCAGGACATCACCTACATCTTGAGCTTTTCGAGCAAGACCTCCTAAATCTCCATGAGTACCCATACTGCGGATAAATACCTTTTCCTCCCAAATATAACGGTTCATTCGAACCCGATCACCCAGCAAAGCCCCTCCTGTAAACGGACTGGTTGGATCAATTGCCACAACACCTACAGATTTTCCATGTTCGAGAAATTGATTAATCAGATGGTCCGTTAATGTACTTTTCCCTGATCCGGGCGGACCGGTAATACCTAGGCGGATTGAGCGTGTACTGTTTTCGTGGAGATCAATAAAAAAATCATCATTCAACGATTCATCAAATTCAATTCGGCTAATGACACGCGACAGCGCACGGTGATCGTTGGCTCTTACACCTTCGATAAGTCGTTTATCCATGGTGAGGAATTTAGGGTTTTATGAGAATGCCCTGCAAAAGGCAGAATAATCAAATATTTTCAGGTCTCGGCCCTCACGTTTAACCAACCCTTTTTCTTCTAAAAGTGAAAGTGTCCGGGAAACTGTTTCCCTTGACGTGCCAGCCATATTCGCGATATCCTGCTGATAAGGAAGATTATTTATACTTACATTACCGTTTTTTATTTTTCCAAGTTCTTCAGAAAGACGAACCAGAGTCATGCCGATTCGATGTTCAACATCACTTAAAGAAAGACTTTCGATCTGCTGATCGCTCTTTCTCAATCGGAGAGCTAATTCTTCCAATAGACTTATGGCAATTTTCGGAAATGTCTGAAGAATATCCAAAAAGTCATTCCGGGAAAGTGTAAGTACTTCAGATTCATCCAAAGCAACAACATTAGCAGATCGGCCTTCACCATCGAGTAAAGACATTTCACCGAAAAAGTCTCCTTCACCCAACATGGCTAGAATCACTTCCCGACCATCATCGCTCAATCGAGTGATTTTAACACTACCGCTGGCAATTACAAAAAATGTTTCACCCATTGCTTCTTCGAGGAGAATCATTTGACCTTGAGTGTATGAACGTGAGACCATTTTATCGGACATGGCCACAACATCTTTTTCGTTTAAATCCCTAAAAATGGGGACAGTATGCAGGAGAGCAATTTTATCCATAGACAAAAATACACGATTTTAGGTGGATTTCAAATCATGAAAATGAGTAATTCTTTCTTTGGGTTTCTAATATTTAAGGGATAATTTTCCAGCCGAATTTTTCATTAAAAAGGATATTTTATTTATGGATAGACATCCCCAACAAATTAAACGGGAAAGACAAGACAAGCATCGTCGAGCAAAGAACATTGCTGATATGTCCAAACTACGCAGTTCAATAAAAAATGTATTGGCATCGACAAAACAAGATGAAGCAGATAAGCTATATAAACAAGCTGTAAGCATCATCGATAAAGCTGCAGGAAAAGGACTGATTAAAAAGAATACTGCCGCACGGCGAAAATCTAGAATTACTCGTCATTTGAATTCACTGGCGTAAATTCCCCAAAATAATACTAATTAGAAAAGCCCCGTTAACGGGGCTTTTTGTTTGATAGACCAACCAGTGTCATGTCAACCATGAAATTTCTGCAACCAAGTCTTGCTATTTTATTCGATAACGTTGTTGAATATTTTAACCGTAGCTTCTGGCTATGCTGAAAATATTCGCCTTGTTATCTCCAAAATTTCCTGCGACTTTTTACACATTACATACTTGACATGACACTAGACTGATTGGTTAAATGACTGATTGATTGAAGACGTTTAATCATTCAATCATTATTTTTATCCATCTAACACCTGATAGTTTGGTGCTTCTTTTACAATCCGTACTTCATGAGGGTGATTTTCCTTGACACCCGCTGCTGTAATTTGAACAAATTCAGCATTTTTATGATAGGAATTCAAATCTTTTGCGCCGCAATACCCCATTGAAGCTCTTAATCCACCCACAAGTTGATGAATCGTGTTACGCACAGAACCTCTGTAAGGAACGATACCTTCAATCCCTTCCGGTACTAATTTGGTCGCTTCTGCACCTTCTTGGAAATATCGGTCACCGCTCCCTTCTTTCATGGCGCCCATTGACCCCATTCCGCGATAGGCTTTATACTGGCGACCTTCATACAAAATAGTTTCACCGGGACTTTCTTCCATCCCGGCTAACAAACTCCCCAGCATAACGGATTCAGCTCCCGATGCCAATGCTTTTGCAATATCGCCACTATAACGAATTCCACCATCAGCAATAACAGGTATATCTTTTTTTACTGCAGTATCGACACAATTCATAACAGCTGTTAATTGGGGCACACCTACGCCGGCAATCACACGTGTTGTACAGCTGGCACCTGCTCCAATTCCAACTTTTACGCAATCAACACCCGCATCTATTAATGCATCTGCTGCATCTGCTGTGGCAACATTTCCTGCAATCAGATCAATGCGATCTCCTAATTTTTTCTTGATGGATTCTACTTTAGCCAATACTCCCAATGAGTGACCATGAGCTGTGTCGACGACTACAATATCAACATGTGCATTCGCTAATGCTTCTGCCCTTTCCAAAGAATCTTCACCCACGCCTACTGCAGCACCCACACGCAATCGCCCGGCTTCATCTATACATGCATTGGGGAAATCTTCCTTTTTCTGAATATCTTTTACAGTAATTAATCCAGCCAATTGACCCTTTTCATCCACAACCAAAAGTTTTTCAATGCGATGCTCTTGCAAAATATCTTTCGCTTTATCCAATGTTGTTCCAACAGGAACAGTGATCAATTTTTCAGATGTCATGCAATCCGATACTTTCAAATCCAGATTTGTTTCAAAGCGAATATCACGGTTTGTCAGGATTCCAATCAGTTTATCGCCTTCCAAAACAGGCAAACCGCTAACATGGTAATGAGACATGGCTGCCTTTGCTTCACGTATGGTTTTATCTTTTTCCATGGTCACCGGATCCATGATCATTCCGCTTTCTGATCTTTTTACACGGTCAACCATTGTAACCTGTTCATCAATAGTCAAATTTTTATGAATAACACCTATTCCACCTTCCCGGGCCAGTGCTATGGCCATTCTGCTTTCAGTAACCGTATCCATGGCAGCACTCAACATTGGAATGTTCATTGTTATATTTTTTGTAAGGCGTGTACGAATTTCAACTTCTCGTGGAAGAATAGATGATTTTTGGGGTACAAGCAATACATCATCAAATGTGAATGCAGCTTCAAATGGTGGACGGTTCTTCAATTTTACTCCAATTTTACCGATTTTATAACACTATCAACAATTTTACCACTTCGAATTAATCCGGCTATTGTTGTCATATCTTCGTGCAATGGATGGTCACCTTTTGACAAGCGAATGTGGCGTTTCAACATATTTAAAACCTTTAAAGTCCCTTTTCCCGGTTTTAATCCTTTATGAAATTCTGCAGTTGCTGTTGCCGTAACATAAAGTTCGATGGCTAAAATCTGGTTTACGTTTTCAATGATACGTAAACATTTTCGGCCGGCCCAAGGAGCCATACTTACAAAATCCTCCTGACCGGCCGATGTAGATATTGAATCGATCGATGCGGGGTGAGCCAGAGTTTTATTTTCTGAAACCAAAGATGCTGCTGTGACCTGTGCCATCATAAATCCGGACTCCAACCCGGGGTTATGTGCGACAAACATGGGAATTTTATCATCAATTCCTTTCATGAAATAATTGATTCTCCGTTCGGCAATGGCGCCGATTTCTGATATGGAAATTGATAAGATATCCAGCGCTTGGGCAACAGCTTCTGCATGAAAATGACCACTGCTGCGAATTTCCTTTTCAGAAAATATGAGTGGATTATCACTAATACTATTGGCCTCATTTTCTACTATTTCTTTAGCAGTTCGATATAATTCTCTGCTGGAGCCATGAACGTGTGGAATACAGCGAAAACTATAGGGATCCTGTACACGGTCACAATCCGCATGTTCATCCACAATGGCACTATTTTCTAATAAACGCCACACATTGCCCGCAGACTGAACTTGTCCTCGGTGTTTCTTAAGTTTATGAATTTTCGCTTCAAATACATTACGGCTGGATAAGCTGGCTTCTACAGACATTGCACCGGAAATATCTGCTGTTTTCAATAAATTTTCAACAGCCAGAAGCGCTTTGATTCCCAATGCAGATGATACCTGTGTTCCATTAATCATGGATATACCTTCTTTCGCTTCCAACACAATTGGGTCCAATCCTGCTTCCTTGATAGCCATCAAGGCCGGCATGATACGATCCTGAAAATGGACATTACCTTCACCAATTAATCCCATGGCTAAATGAGATAACGGAGCCAAATCTCCGCTGGCGCCGACAGATCCCTGCCGGGGAATGACCGGTAAAATATCATGATTAATGAAATCAACTAATTGTTTTGCCAATGCAGGACGAACCCCGCTATACCCTTGGGTGAAAGTCATCAATTTTAGAATCATAATCAGGCGAGTTATTCCGGAATCAAACGGTTTTCCCACTCCGGCTGAATGACTTCTGACCATATTCAGTTGTAATTGTTTTTGATCAGCTTCCGGAATGAACACGTTGCTTAACTTGCCGAATCCGGTATTGACGCCATAAATATTTACACCGCTTGAAAGAAGTGTCTTGAGATTTTGGTGTGATTTCTTGATGGCTTGACGAGCGTCAGGTGTCAGGCGTACTTTACCGGACGTCTCAAGGAAAGATTGGAAATCTGCAGTATGCAAAAAAGTCTTCGAAATAGACAGGGTTCCCATTGGGGAATTTATGAGGAGAAATCAATACAATAAAATATCATTTATACTTTATTAAATTCTTTTATGCCCAGTCCTCAAATTACTGTAATTGGCTTTCCTTTAACAGATATTGTAGATAACTGTTTAGAAAATCCACTCTTAGTCTGATGGAAAATTTGAAAGTATTTTTGAAACAATGTAGATTAATGTAAAATGGAGTAATTGAATGAATAGAATACATGGACACGAAGTCATGGAAATGATGATAAAATCCGGAAAAGCGTACACGGCAGATGGGTTGAAAAATGAAATTATTAATACATTTGGTGAAGAAGCACGGTTTTATACGTGTTCAGCAGAAAATATGAATGCGGATGAAATTATTCGATTTCTTTCAGGGAAAGGAAAATTTATTTTATCGGAAGATGGTTTTAATACAGATCCTTCAAAAATATGTGATCACTGATAAAGAGTGAAACAATGCCTGATCTCGACTTCGAAAATAAAGCTGAACTCCACAAACATTTCTCTGTTCACTGCTTCAATGAAGCGTGGAAATTGATCGATAAAAAAGATCGTTCGACTGAAGAAACTGATGAAATGGTGCATTATGCCATGGCATCATTATTTCATTGGGGAAAACGAGATGATTGTACGGATCGCCATAAAAGTATCGGCTGCTGGCAAGTATCCCGCTGTTATGCATTGACCGGCAATTTAGAACAAGCTGAACGCTATGGAAAACTGTGTTTGGAATTCAGTGAAAATGAGAAACCATTTTATTTAGGATATGCCCATGAAGCATTGGCCCGAGTTCATAGTAAAGATGGGAATACAGATTTGAGAAACGAGCATCTTCAATCTGCAAATAATCTGTGTAATGAAATTAACAATAAAGAAGAAAAAGAACTTCTTTTAGCCGATTTAAAAACGATTACTTAATCAATTCTTCAACAATTGAAAATGGTTCCATTCGCACCGGAATGGTATCACTAAAAACAGAACCGTAGCGTTTTTCGACGATCCGCTCGTCCATAACAATAAAGAGACCTTCATCCTCAATGGTGCGTATCAACCGACCAAATCCCTGTCGAAAGCGTACCACTGCTTCCGGCACACTAAAATCCATGAATGAATTTCTCCCCTGTTTCTGAAGCATATTGCTATACGCCTGAACGCGCGGTTCAGTGGGAACGCTGAAAGGTAATTTTGATATGATCAATATTTCCAGCAAATCTCGGGGAAGATCCACCCCTTCCCAAAACGCATTCGTTCCCAACAAAATACCGTTCTTTGCCCGGTGCATACCCCGGAGCATGGCGTATCGAGAGGAACCGGCGACTTGGGCAAATACAGGAAGTTCACGACCTCCCGGTTTCGTTTGTAATTCATGGTATACATGGTTGAGAGCTGCACGAGACGTAAACAATGCCATAATCCGCTTTCCGGTGTGTTTATGACATTCATAAATCACATCTGCTACAAGTTTCGGATTCTGGCCATTTTTTCCTTTATATTGAAAATATCGCACTTGATCTTCATAATAAAATGGGCTGTGAAACTCTGCCGTGTGAACATGGTCATCGTCCAAAAATGCGAGGCCGGAACGCTGCAGAAAATAATCAAAGCTTTCTTCAACACGGAGTGTAGCTGATGTTAGAACACATTGTTTAATTGAATCAAAAAATGTTCGCGCCAAGTCCTCGGCAATATCTATAGGTGCACCATTAACGGAAATATGCAACACTTTTTCACCGCCTCGTCCTTGGCGATATTGGCCCTGCTGCCAATAGACCCAGCCGTTTTGTTGATCATGGGTTAATAATGCGACTTCAGTTTGCAGTTTTTCGATAACCTCAATGCTATGTTCAAACAACTGCGCCACATCACCCAATTCCTCATTTCCGGGATCCAGTTTCTGCAATTGACCCAATACACCTTTTATCGATTCATTGACTTCAGATAATGCTAATTCAAACTCCTGTAATTGGGATAATACAGAGCTATATCCTTCCGCCAGGTCTTGGAGCATTATATGTTGGGGATAAGGAATGTCTTTTTTAATTCTACCGGAAATGACTCCAGAAAGATCGTCAAAAAATACGTGACCATATTCTCGCGATGTTACGCAGTTTAACTGCAATGCTTTGTAATGCATTTTCAATTCAGAATTATCATCCAGCAGTAATTCAAGCTTTTGCGTCCAGCGCTTGGCGCTGGTTATATTGGGATCAATAATATCCAAAATGGCATTTACTTTGAACATGTTCACTTGCAGCGAAAGTTGATCATAAGCAACATCAACAAGGTTGTGAGCTTCATCAATAATGACAGCTTCATATTCCGGTAATATTCCAGGATTATTCATGTTGGAAAGTAACAAGGCGTGGTTGACAATAATTACTTGAGATTCATGAACAGCTTGACGCAAAGACCCAAAATAACAACCGTCATTTCCGGAGCAAATAGATGTCGTACAAAACCCAGGTTCACTCTGGATCATTTCCACAATCCTAAAAGGACGAAATCCCCAAAAACCGGCGCATTCAGATAAGTCCCCCGATTGAGTAACATTAAGCCATGCTATAATTGGAAATAATGATTCTATTTCATCTTTGCGCAACAATTGATTCGCATCGGCTATGAGCCAGTTTAAACGAGTTAAACATATGTAATTGCTCCGTCCTTTTAGAATCATGGCATGAAGAGGAACATCCAGCGCCTCCGCCAATAACGGCAAATCCTTGTTGAACAACTGATCCTGTAAATGTTTTGTATGACATGAAATCACTACGGGACTTTCATTTTCATTACTGAAAGCTTTTTGCAATGCAGGAAAAAGGTAGGCCATGGATTTTCCCAAACCCGTCCCGGCTTCAATAGCACTGTAACTTTGTTCATCATTCAAAATTTTAGTGACATACTCGCCATATTCCTGCTGTGATTTACGGGCTTCATAGGTTTCCATTACCTGATTTAACCTTCCGCCTTCAGCAAAAACATCTTCAACAGTTAATTCAGATAAATCACTTTGACCTGTTGCAGCAAAAACATTACTGTATAATTGTTTATCAATTTCAGATTTCACCAATCCCGTTTTTAGATTACCTTCATTTTTCAATGCATGACTGATATTTATGTATAAGGGACCATTGTGCATATCATGATTTTTTGACACCGCAATTATTTTTGAAAATACTTCCAAAGGATAACTGGCGGCTTCTTGAACTAAATGGTGAAAAATGATACCGGTATTTTCTGTATCCGCTTCTGCTCTGTGTGACCCCACAGCTGACATATTGAAATATTCTGCAATCGAACCCAAACTGTGGGTTGGATGAAAAAATAAGAATGTTCGTGCCAATTGGAGTGTATCATATAACTGATGTTCTATAATTTTTTTATCATATCGTTCACACAGATTATTTAAAAAATTTATATCAAATGAAATATTGTGTGCGACTAATGGAAGATCTTCCATAAAATCGAGGATATTATCTACAATATTGCGTTCAACCGGTGCATCGGAAACCATGGCATTGGAAATACCGGTAATATCCGTAATGAATGAATCAATTTGCCTTTCCGGATTTACCAACGTGACAAATCTGTCAACAGCCTCACCTCCTTCAAACTTGATGGCTGCGATTTCAATTATGCGGTCATTTTCCGGGCTCAAGCCTGTCGTTTCAAAATCGAAAGCGATGTATGTGGAAAGGTCGAGTTTTCGTAGGAGTTCTTTACGTTCCATTAGATTCCGGTAAACACTCGAGCAACGTCAATTAATAGGGAAGGTTTTTTGCTGGCAGCAATAGTAAATAGTTTAAGCAAACTGCGCCCATCTTCAGGGACGTTTGCTATACCGTCGGCGATTCGATTCAGGTCATCATCGGTAAACCTGAATATGGTTTCCTTGATACGGTAAAATCGTTCATGATTCTTTCCGCCAATCTTATGCCATGCCTTTTCGTATGGCGTTAAATTTTTACGTGTCGGTCCACCATTATTGAGCGATTTAACAGCTGTTTCCGCTGCCAGTAAACCGCTGCGCATACCGGGGATGATTCCTCCACCCGTTACAGGATTGACCGTACGAGCAGCGTCACCGATCAGCATTAGCCCGTCCATCACCATTTGTTTTACTGTTTTAGCAACCGGAACTCCACCCACAACAGTTGTCAGCACTGATGCGTTGGGATATTTCCAAGCCATGAATTCATCAAGAAATTTGTGGGCAGCTTTGCCATCTTTAGCATAATACCCGGAAATAGCGAGTCCAATATTGGCTTTGTGCTTTCCTTTTGGAAAGACCCATAAATATCCCCCGGGAGCCCATTTTCTGGATAAATAGAAATCAAACATATGTTCATTCACATCAATGCCCGTCACAGTCTTTTGGATACCGCACTCCATATCCTTTAGTTTAACTGTTGTATTAAGTCCAGCCCAGCGTCCGACCCTGCTTTCAACACCATCTGCCCCCACAACAATTTTAGCCCGTTTTTCAAACCGCTCTCCAACGTGAGTTCCACGTACTCCTACAACCTTATCATCTTCAATAATCAGCCCATCTATATATGCTTTGGTTACAATTTGCGCTCCAGCAGCCGAAGCGAATTCTGCGAGATCATAATCAAAAATTCGGCGGTCGAGTATATACCCTTTTTGATGTAAATCAAACTCAACCACAGTTTCATTGGGCGCGACTAATTTGATACGGTTGATGGTGGATGCGATCCAGCGGGGATTCGGTTCATGAAATATGCGCAAACCGGCATCACTGACAGCTTCCCCACAGCGCACGGGAACGCCAATATCGCGATCTTTCTCCAATAATAAAACGGATAAACCACCTTCTGCTGCGACACGAGCGAATGTCGAACCGGCGGGTCCTCCCCCAACGACTATACAGTCAAATTTCTTTTGATCTTTCCACATTTTAAGCAGCGGCTGATGAGGATTTTTTGGAATCAGTTTGGCTTAATACTTCAATAGGGCAAACATAAACGCAAATATCACAATCAATACAAATTTCATGCTCAATACGAATATCAGCTTCCATAACCTCAATGCAATTAACAGGGCAAACACCTACACAGCAACCGCAAAAATCACATTTATTTTCAGCTATTTCAATCATGGTCCACAGCAAAAGTTGGAAAAACAATATTATAGCGAAAATAATGATATGTACGTAATCCAAAAAAGAGAATCCCCAAAGGAATTAATAACCAAGGTAATCGTACAGAAACAAACATGGCGGCAATAAATACAGGATAAATTCGCGCTCGTTCAATATGGCGCTTATGCTCGGGGAACACAATTGCAATCAGGTAAAAAGGGGCTATGACTGCTGCTGCTGTACTTACGACCGGATCATCAAATGCAATTCCTATAAAGACACTTACTAAAACCATCATGAGACTTAAAGCAATTAATCCTTTTCCGGGTGTATAACCTTTTTCTGGAATTGAATCCAGATCGATTTGATAAACGAATAACACAGAAAGGTACGTAAGCAAATAAGGAAAAAAGGATTTAAGTGAAACGAATAAATCTCCATTTAGCCAGCTCAACCAACCCCAGCCTGTCATAAATAATATTAAACCAACAATTGTGTGATTTAGGACAAAAGTGGGATTTAAATCATTACCGGCAAATGAAAATTTTTCTTTCCCGATGATGAAGGTCATTACAATTGTGATAATCAATAATGTAATTAAACCAACTCCGGCCAATGACATGTCCCAATAAGTAAAACGATCCAAGTTTGATTGCTGTGCACTGGTTCCGGACGTCATCATGATCCAAACAGCAAACCAACTCAAGGGTTTCAGCTTCATTAAACCGTCTAACTTTTTTGAATAAGTAGAGAGTGCTTTATAAGCAGCGGATTTTGGCGGTACTATGCGGGCGATAATCATTGGATAAGTGTTATACCAAACACCACTTCTAAAATTTCACTAATTATAATAAATCCAACCACAGTGGCTGCAATTCCAAAAAGAACGGTTATTAGTTCTTTTGATATAGGTGATTTATCCATACCCTGTTTTAATTCTTCCATGAAACGATTTACACCCCATTTCTTCAAGACGAATAATGCAGTCAATAATCCACCGATGGGCAGCATATACTTTGAAGATAGATAATCCATAAAATCAAAGAATGAGATTCCAAAGAATTCAGTGAGATTTATTCCACCACCCATAGATAATGAACAGAATACTCCTACAATCGTGATAACTGCACCAAATTGTATGGTTGCTTTTTTCCTGGACCATCCTTTTTGATCAATGAAATAGGCAGTAACAACTTCTAAAATAGAAATGGCAGATGTAAGTGCTGCCATAAATAGAAGAATAAAAAATAATGTCCCCCAAATCGCTCCACCTGCCAATTGAGGAAAAACGGATGGAAGAATAAAGAAAATGAGCCCCGCTCCACCTGCAGGATCTGCATTCAGTGCAAATACAGTTGTAAATATAGCAATACCGGCCAGCATAGCGATGAAGGTATCCAGAGCAATCACCCATAATGCAGAGCTCAATAAATTTTGTTTTCGATCGAGATAACTGCCGTAGGTAATCATGGTGCCCATACCCAGACTCAACGTAAAGAATGAATGCCCTAATGCTAAAACGACACTGGAAGCTGTTAAATCTTCAAACTTCGGTTGGAATAAAAATTTAAGTCCCTCCACACCGTTGGGTAAGGTTAATCCACGAATAGCAAGGACAATCAATAAAATAATAATCAAAGGCATCATGATTTTTGACCATCTTTCAATTCCTTCTTTTACTCCATTGATAATCACAAATATACAAATGACCATAAAAATTATCTGGAAGAATAAAGGACTCCATGTTGAAGAAACAAATCCGCCAAATAATTGTTCTGCCGCTTCAGGATTATTCGCAAGACTATTAAAACCTCCCGACAATGAAATGAATATGTATTTAATAATCCAACCGCCCACAACTCCGTAAAATGAAAGAATCACAAATGCAGATCCAACACCCAAAAAGCCTAACCATTTCCAATTAGATTTCGGGGCGAGTGTTTCAAAAGCGCCAACGGGACTCAATTGTGTTTTGCGGCCAATAACGAATTCGGCAATAACAATGGATAAGCCCACAACCAGAATACACACGAGGTAAACCATGGTAAACGCTGCACCGCCATTTTGTCCTGCCATATGGGGATATTTCCAAATATTTCCAATTCCCACTGCTGAACCGGACGCAGCCAGGATAAATCCTAGTTTTGATCCCCATTGTTCCCGTTGATTACTCATTCTTCCTCTCGATCTTTTTCATGTGATTCGATATTTTCTGCCATGACGCTTTTAAATGGATTCAAATGGGCATCCACCACTGCATCCAACATACCGTAAACATAAATGAACACAGTCCACCATGCAAATTTATTACGCTTTTCAAGATAGCGGTGCTTACGCAAACCGTAATTTCCTGATTCATAATTTTTATAAATATCACCGTTTAATGACCACTGATATATAGATGCCCCTTCTAAAGATAAAATCATTACTGCTTTGAACCATCGACCATTATAAACCTGTCCGGCTCCGGGAAACATGGCGCCATACAATGCTGCTTTCACCGGAGATTTTGTCTTTACAGAATCTACTTCCTGGGGAAATAACCACGTACAACATACGATTAAAATAATGAATCGTTTCATTCATTAATCACAGCAACGCATTCAATTTCAACATCTGTCCCCGCAGGAAGCCCAGCTACAGCTACAAGCGATCTGGCCGGTGCAGTATCTTCCTTCAGCCGGCTATTAAATACTTCGTTTATATCTGCGAAATTATTCATATCAGTAAGAAAAACTGTGAATTTCACAACGTTGGATAAATCACTTCCGGCAGCGATCAAAATATTTTCAAGGTTATCAAATACCTGATTAACTCTATCTTGAAAACTGCCTTCAATAAGTTTCGATGTTATTGGATCAATAGCGACTTGCCCGGCTGTAAATACAAATCCGTTGGAAACGACTCCTTGATTGTAAGAACCTATTGGTAATGGAGCTTTATCTGTTATAATTATTTTTTTAACCATTTTCTTCCTCAATCAATAAAACACATTGTTGCTAAACCAATCGTCTCATCCATTTCACGCTTTCCACGTGTATTTATTTTACGTAAAACAAATTCGCCTACTGCGGCAACTTCCGCTTCAAATAAATGTCCGCCTTTCACATCCAATTTATGGTCACTCATATTTATGTGGGCGTGTATAAATGGTTCTCCATCTTTCAATTGAATATTCGCCTGAAAAGATGTGAGTTCCCATATTTCATTAAAATGCTTAATAATATATTCTTTATTAACTAAATCGTAGGCACCTAATTTAATTTTTCTTATAGCGCCAATTCCTGAAATTTCTCCATTAATAATATCATTGTCTTTGCAGAATTGAGTAAGTGTTGACATTATGGGCTCATCCTGTTGAACATGAATAATATACGTATCGCCATCTTGTATGTATTGCATCTTAACTCTTCAGAGCGTCTTTAATAATTGTTTCTGCCTTTTTTAAGGCATCTTTTAATTTAGCTTTGTCTTTTCCTCCGGCTGTAGCTAAATGAGGCCTTCCTCCGCCGCCGCCGCCAATAATGGCACCGATTGACTTTGCCAAATCCGGCGCGTTGATACCGGCTTCATTCAAATCTTTAGTCACCACAACTACAATGCTGGGTTTTTCTCCTGCAGCCGAACCTAAAACACCCACGCCGGAATCCAATGCATTTAATAATTGATCCCCAAATTCCTTGAGCGTGTCCATATCAGCCGCATCTGATTCATGGACAATAATCTGTTTACCATCCACATCTTTAGCATTAGCTACAATTTTTTTAACATCATAGTTTGAAGAAGATTTTTGTTTCTGTTTAAGCGATTTTTCCAGATCCTTTTTCTGCTGAAGCAATTGATCGACTCGAGTACTCAAATCATGTGCAGAACTTGTTAATTTAATTTGTAAATCAGCAATTACTGCTGATTGTTGCTGAACATATTCAACTGCTTTGGGTCCGGTGACAGCGACAATTCTTCGTACTCCGGCAGCCAAAGATGATTCTTCTGTTATTTTAAACAAACCAATATCTCCGGTTCGCTCTACATGTGTACCACCGCACAGTTCTTTTGAAAAATCATCCATGGTTACGACTCGGACAGTATCCCCATATTTCTCACCAAAAATTGCCGTAGCTCCTTCTTTGCGTGCATCTTCAAAATCTTTAACGGATGTCGTCACTTCTATATTTTCCACTATTTCATGATTAACTATAGCCTCAATTTGGATTAATTCTTCTGCAGTTATTTTCTCATGGTGAGTTAAATCGAATCGTAGATAATCGGGATGTACCAAAGAGCCGGCTTGATTCACGTGCTCGCCCAAAACGTCCTTAAATGCTGCATGCATTAAATGAGTTGCAGAATGATTCTTGCGTATATTTTGTCTACGCTGTACATCCACTGAACATGATACTGTATTGCCGACTTTCCCTTCTTCGAAATCTCCAGTGCAGTAGTGAATAAATACATTATTTTCATTTTGAACATCATTCACTGTTAAATCAATGCCGACACCCGTTATTTTTCCTTTATCGCAGATCTGTCCACCGGATTCTGCATAAAATGGTGTTTCATCCAATACGAGCAATACAGTGCTATCTAGCACACTAAAGCGTTTAATACTCGCTTCTGCAGTTACCTGTTCGTAACCAAGAAATGCTGAATCATCTCCTTCGCTTACTGTTATCCACTTTATATTCTTCATATCCGCTTTGAATTTACCAGATTCTTTTGCTCTTTTGCGCTGAGCTTCCATCGATTTATTAAACCCTTTTTCATCAACCTTTAAGCCATTTTCCTGGGCCATTAATTGTGTTAAATCCAACGGAAACCCATACGTATCATAGAGTTTAAATGCTTCTTCTCCGGAAATTGATTTACCTTTTAAATTCTTTAATAATTTTTCAAAATGGATTAACCCACGATCAAGTGTTTCATTAAATGAGGTTTCTTCAGCTTTAATTACTTTAGAAATATGCTTCTGTTTATCATTCAATTCAGGGAATGCTTCTCCCATGACTTTGACGACAGTATTGACTAATTTGTAGAGGAATGGTTCATGCTGATCCAACTTGCGGCCGAAACGGGCTGCCCGGCGAAGAATTCTTCGTAATACATACCCCCGGCCTTCATTTGAAGGCAATGCTCCATCTGCAATTGAAAATGAAAGCATACGAATATGATCTGCAATCACTTGAAATGGAGCTGGATTATCCTTGCTCAATTTACATGTTAATTCTTCAGTTTTTGAAATAATGGACGTAAATAAATCAGTATCATAATTACTGGTTTTTCCCTGGAGAACGGCTACAATTCGTTCTAACCCTGCACCCGTATCAACATGTTTTTCAGGCAAGACTTCCAATGTGCCGTCTTCCAAACGATTGTTTTGAATAAAAACCAAGTTCCATAATTCCCAATATTCATCTGATTTATTGACTCCTTTAGCAGATTGCTTAGATTGGTCTTCTCCGATATAGTAGTGAATTTCGGAACAAGGTCCGCAGGGACCCGTTTCGCCCATTTCCCAAAAATTATCTTTTTTCCCGCATTTCAAAACCCTGTTGGGATCGATATCAGTTACTTTAGTCCAAAGTTCAAACGCTTCGTCATCGTCTTCATAGACTGTCGCCCATAGGCGATCTTTATCCAATCCCCAAACGTCTGTGAATAATTCCCATGCCCATTCAATGGCTTCCGCTTTATAATAATCACCAAAAGACCAATTACCCAGCATTTCAAAAAACGTGTGATGGAATGTATCAAAACCGACTTCTTCCAAGTCATTATGTTTTCCGCTTACACGAATGCATTTCTGGGTATTAACGACACGAAGATGTTTAGGTTTTTGCTCTCCGAGGAAAATGGGTTTGAATTGATTCATGCCCGCATTCGTAAATAATAAGGTTGGATCGTCATGAGGCACCACGGAGGAACTTCTTACAAATTCATGTTGCTTTTCTTTAAAAAAGTCTAAAAATGATTTTCGAATGTCGGTTGCGTTCATCATAAGGCAAAAGAAGTCTCAATGGTTGTAAGATTAATTGTTTCATCCGGACTGTCTACATCACCATCGCCGTCCAAATCCCGGAAAGATCGCTGAAATGTATAATTTAGCATCAACCCTGATGAAATTTCAAATCCTGCCTGATACCCCATAATTGTTCCTTCAGTATACTTAAAATCAAATGGATTGGGTACATTTCGCTGCTGATAATACAACCGTGCAAATTTTAACCGGCTGATACTTTTAGTTAAGTTGAGAGATGCCAGAAAACTTTTGTTTTCAGATTCTACAAAATCCGCTTCACTATCATCCCAATTTTTTCCAATTAAATTCTGATAGGAAGCTCCTGCTTTAAGTAGGGATCCAATTTTCATACCCAAGTAAGCATAAAATCCTTTTTGCTCTCCATAACGTCCCAATTTCGATTCTTTTGTCATGACACGTGTACTTTCATTCCTTGTAATAAACGTGGCCCGCTCAAGGTCATAGGACCTGTTCCAATAGCTGAATTCAAACTGACCATTGGGAATCATCCTGTATTCCAGATTGAATGTGGCGGGGCCAAAATTGCTAGCTATTCCCAATGGAACTAATCCCAAACCTAAATTTAATGATTTTCCAGTCCCCGGATGAAAAGTTGTTCCTAACATTTGGGCTGCTTGGGCGTAAACTGTAATTAGCATATTTTCCTGAGCAACAATTGGATATCCAAAATCAATGGCCAATGCGCCGATTCGATCCGGAGTCGTTTTAACATTTAACGGTTCAGGAAGAAGTGACGCTTCCTGGTCAGGTAATGAATCATAATATGCTTCATTACTGAAATCTTGACCAACAGACTCACCCAGTTCATCCCACCAAGCATGGATAACATCAATATCATATACATCAGGAAAACCGTCTCCATCGCGATCAAATTCTGAAGCATGATTATCTGCCAACCCATCACCATCAGAATCAAGCCAGTAATTCTCATTACCCGGAAAATGGTCTACCAAATCCGGAACACCATCATCATCCAAATCTTTCAATCCGAGAAATTGATTTCTATCCACAACTATCGATATTGCAACCGGTACAGGGATTTGTTTTGGTAATCGAAAACGGCCACCCACAAGACCAATATTTTGTTTAAAATCATTTATAAATCCCTGTGCGGAACCCCATTTATTTTTAACGCTTAAATCAAGACCCACATTTCGAACGGATGGATACTGAACTGCATTTGAATATCCGTTCACCAATATACCGTATCCCAAATCCACTCTATCTAAAGCACCAATTTTGAAATAAAGAGGGTCGGACCTTCTACCATAGCTGATATAGTAAATTTTATCAATTAGTGTATTCTTTGCTTTTTCTCCTGAAGAAAAGTCCCAGTTTTCATCATAAACATTTCCGTCTTGGTCAAAATAAAATACCAGATCCCATGCTATATTGAATTTACCTATGGGAGTTACGGGACGGAGGGCTACTTGATTCCAGACCTTTCCATCGATCGTAACAGTACCAAAAGCGCCCGTCATATTGCTTTGACTAAAAAGCAATGATGAAGCTACTAGTATACTTATGATTATCTTACGTTTCATTATTAATAAATAATTAGCAAGGAAATTACCGTTTAGTCCCTTCCCTATTCAACCGC
>JACNLB010000119.1:33642-38254 GCA_014381755.1 Fidelibacterota bacterium
ATAAATAATTTCCAATCGGATACAATCATCGATACGATTTTGGATGCTCTTGAAAAGGGAATTAAAAACTTTAATTTAAACACATAAAAAAGGGCAGAAAATCCTGCCCTTTAAATAAAATTGCTTAAAATATATTTTATTTCAATAAGATTAATTTATTCGATTGTACCTGTCCCGCCGTTTCCAATCGGTAAATATAAACGCCTGAACTAACCAAATTGCCTTGATTATCCCTGGCATTCCAAATTGCAGATTTCTCACCAGCATTTTCAAAACCGGCTGTCAAAGTACGGATTTCCCTGCCCATTAAATCATAAATTTTCAAATTAACCAAACCTGCTTGGGGCAAGTTATAGCGAATGGATGTAATAGGATTAAAGGGGTTTGGATACGCACGATGAAGCACGATTTCTGATAGTAAACCCACTTGGTCATCGATCTCCAATGAAGGCGATGTTTCCCAAAGTATATTATCAATGTACCATCCATCTGCAGTTTGAGCAGAATTTGATTCCATTGTAAAACGAAGAAACACCGTATTAAAACCAGGTCCTGTCCAATTATCAAAATTCAATTCTTCAAAAGCTAAATTTTCCTGCCATCCTGTATACGTAGCAATTACATTCCAATTTATTGAATCAGCAGATGCCTCAACGTAGCAATAATCTTGATCCGGATGAACGTAATATAAATGTGAGAATGAAAGTGTTGCAGATGAAAAAGGAGACAGATCATATGATGTAATTAATGTTAAATGATTAGATTGAGAATTTCCATAGTTTCCACTAGGACTATCATGAATTGAGTAAGAATTATTAATGCCGAATTCAGGCATCAAACCCCAACCCAATCCTGTATCCCATTTGTATAAATCACTTTCAAAATCATCTACCATTTCCATATATCCAACATCAAAATTTAAGATTTCTGATGTTGTTATATTCTCATTCTGTGACATATCAACACATTCTATATAATAACTAATCTCTGTTGGAATTGGTAAATTTTCCCACTCTATAATACCTCCAAATCGTTCAAACATATCACTCGAACCTACAAAGCTCATTTCAGTTTGCTCCCAATTTGTGCCATCTGTTGAATAATGCAGATATACATTAGAAATGCCATAATTATCTCTTACACGTGTGCGGATTCTTTGTTGACCTGAATTTTGTATTGACCCTATTGGATGGCTAACTTGTATTATTTCAGGTGGAATGAAATCCGAGGCAATTGTGAATGTAAATGTAGAAAAAGGAGCACCGTAAGGTTTTGTAACACGATCTCCATTCGTCGTTTCATAAGCAACATAATAATGCATAACGCCATCTTCACCATTGGGCACAATATTAGCCGTATATTGAAACTCATCAGCATTCATCACAACAGAATCTGTAATTGTTCCATCCATGCCCCAAAAAAGTTGTAGTGTACTATTATCAATAAGATGATCCGGACTTTCGTCAATTGTAACAGAAAGAGGAATGTCTGATATATTATCTTCAGTATACCCTAATTTTTCAAAAATAATTTCGCCCATAAAAGGATAACTCATGACAAAAAATCCGTTCCCACTAAAATCCGTTGAATATACTAATCCATTACCCGTATAAGGATATGTTCCCCAATTACCATTATACAAACCACCCTGACCTGGATAAAAATCATAAAAACCAATTTCTACAGGATTAGATGGATCGCTCATATCAACAATCCGTGTTCCGTAAACATAATATGATATATAGAGCAAATCATCCTTGAAAAATACATTGTGTGATGATTTATTTGAAGCCTGAGGCTCATTGGGATACCATGTGGCTAAAAGGTTTATATTGTTAAAATCCTGAATATCAAAAATTCGGATATACCCTGCATTCTCTTCATCAGCTGTGATGGCGTATTTAGAATCATCGGATACCCAAACAGCGTGACAACCATAATTGCTGTAATTATGTTCAACCATTGTTGTTGGATTTAATTTATCAGAAACATCTATCATAAAAAGAGATCCTAAAGATATACCACAAGCATAGGCTGTATCATTTTTTACATAAAGATCATGAATATATGCTTCTTCCCATCTACTAACTTCATTAGGATTCTCTGGATCTGATAAATCTAAAATGATGATTCCTTGCCATGGGCTTGTACCACCAGCACCACCTGCACTACCTACTAAGTATGCATATCCATCAGCGATAAAAAGATTATGAGCTGATAGAGTTGATGAAGTATAGGAACTTACTAAATAAGGGTTAAAAGGATCTTCCAAAGATATTATATCCACACCGCCAGTATTCTCATTGGTAACATAACAATAATGATCATGGACCTTTAAGTCGCGCCATGTTGAATTCGCACCAGGAATAAAACCAACCTCTGTAGGATTATGCGGATCAGTAGAAATATCAATTATAGAAGTCCCCCCAATTTTTCCGGCTAAAGCAAACTCATGTCCATCAGGAGCAGTATAACCCCAAACATCACTAAAAGATGTAGAAGGAATTTGTCCTACAGCACGTATATTTTCAATTTCGTAATTCTGACTGAAAATGATTCCCGAAAATAGAATTAGGTAAATGAGTATTTTTTTCAACTTTTCTCCTTTTATAAAGTTTTCATTTTTTAAGGGTGCGAAACTTACAATCTCTTTAAAAGATAAGCTTGCTCTTTGTCCCTATTTTTATGTTAAGTTTCTTTTCTATGATCAGAAAGATGTTTACTGCAAAAACGGCTATTGTACTTTTAATACTCATCGGTATGAGCAATGGACAAGATAAAATATTGCTTAATGACTTACGTATTGATGCAAAACAAAATGGTTTATTTTTAACATTACGGTCGTCATTACCATTGAAAATTGAAAATATAACCGGCTGGGTTAATGAAGATTGGTTTTATATGACTGTTCACCAAGCTCAGGGAGATACAGCTGAGTTGCGATCAACTCAATTGATCCATCCAATCCTTGCTATAGAAAACACAAATGCAGATGAATCCACTCAACTAGCTCTACGAATAAAAGGAAATATAGAGAACTATGAATTTTATCTTTCCGATGATGAACAAACCATTATCATTGCCCTATATTATCCTGCAGAAACAGTTGTTGCATTTCTGGATCAAAATGAATCAATAATTATTTCCAGATATAAATTGAATTCTCGTTTACGGTCTGTATTTTATCTAACTGGAGGAGCATTAACCATCAGCGGTGTCATTTCCGGAGATGGATCTGAAGGCGGGAATACTGAACTCACACTCGGTTTAATTATTTTAACTGGAACATATTTGTACGATTTACTGACACGATAAAGATGATTGAACTCCTACCCTATTATGCTTTATTTTATATAATCGGTTTAATACTGATGGGGCTCTTTGTCCGTTTTTTTTTATACAAACGACGGATGAAAAAATATAAAAATAATGGCGATGAAAATTAATATTACTTTATGCATAATTATCTGCTTTCAGTTAATTAACTGTACTGTGCCTAAAAAATCTTCTACTCCAGATTATTCTGTTATCGAGCAAATACAAATCGATCGTGAAAATGGAAATATTTCTACTGATGATTATTATACCTTTTTAACATATAGTGTTTTTGCCCAAGAACTACTTCCGAAGAAATATAATGGTAAACTTGGGCAACATGACGCAACACCTATCATTATGCAAATTAAACGAGCATTTCCAACATTAAGCCAAAAAACACAAAAACATTTACGACAATGGATAAATCCATTACCCCCTAAACCAAACAAGCAAGGAGTTAAACAATGAAAAATCTTTTAGGAGTTATCTTATTATTGGGGTTTTTATCAGCTAAACCACATCCCCAAACAGTCCAATCTGCACAGGACATCATCCAGGTTTTTTCTAACCAGACTTCAAAACATCATATAACTGATGATTTACGCAACATTGCCAGGTATGGCCATAGCCTTCCGGAAGATATAAAAAATGAATTGAGACAGTTCGGTTTCAATTTTAATAACTCGATTGTTAATCGTTCCCTGGATGTTCGAACTGAAGCATCAGGGCTTGATGAAACCTATGATAGTGGTAATTTCAGATTTCACTATACAACAACTGGAAACAATGCAATCAGTTCTACCGATACAAATAGTAATTCAATTCCAGATTACATTGATGTAATGTCTGAAACATTTAATACTGTAGCTGAATACCAGCTTACGACATTAGGGTTTTCTGAACCTCCGGGTGATGGATGGTATCCGACAAATAATGATAATGGAGGAAACGGATCTTATGACGTGTATATTCGAAATGCCGGGGCGGGAGTTTATGGATATGTACAACCAGAGGATTGGGCTAACAATTCGGGTAATAATGAAAATTCCAGCGCAAATGAAGTCAATGCATTTACCAGTTACATGGTTATGCGTCACAATTATAACGGTTTTCCTAACACACTGCTAGAAAATATTCAAGTTACTGCTGCACATGAATTTTTTCATGCTGTGCAATTCGGTTATGATGGTTTTGAAGAATCTTGGGTATTTGAAGCTACATCTGTTCAAATGGAAGAAATGATATATGATGACGTAAATGATTGTTATCAATATATGTCGTCATGGTTTAATTC
>JACNLB010000119.1:38551-49156 GCA_014381755.1 Fidelibacterota bacterium
CCAGTCCTGCAGCTGGAATATATTCCTATGCTGAAGGGGAAACGTATCCAGTTTCAGGTCCATCCACATTCCAGAATGTCAGTTATTCCGCCGGAACAGCACAGGATATAACCAGCACAAACCTCCAGGAAAATGCTGCACAGTATATCCGCCTGCTTTCTGACGATCCCGTATTGGCGACCTTGACAAATGATGACGGCCCGGATTCCTATTTAGAACTTCATGCAATTTTATCATATGGCGATAGTGCCTGGACAGTGTGGTCCGGAAGTCCAATCAATGTAGATCCTACGACTCCCTCAACTATTTATTTTGTTGTGGTAAGTCAGAACGATGCTGGAAGTGATTTTGATTTTACACTTGCTTTGACGGATGGAGAATTGTCAACTGATGATCCGGATGTGCCTAAAAGATTTTCCGTTTCTAAAGCATATCCTAACCCTTTTAACCCCCAAACTCATTTTCAAATTGAACTTGATGTTCCTGAAAAAGTAAGCGCATTTATTTATGATTTAAATGGTCGATTGGTTAAAACATTATTTGATGACCAATTGAATGCCGGTAGGCATACGTTAATTTGGAATGGGTTGGATGGAAATGGAAATCCGGCTGCTTCCGGAACGTACTTTGTACGATTAAAAGGAGAAAGACAGGAAAGTTGGCAAAAGGTTACGTTGCTGAAATAACCACATTGTCATTGCGAATGAGGAACGACTGAAGCAATCTCCTACCAATAATTAATGTAAAAAGATTGCCACATCCACCAACCGGCGGACTCGCAATAACGCTATTGGAGTTTATTCTCCAATTCCCCGCTCTGGTCCAACTCCAAGAGGTTATCATAGCCGCCAATGGCTTCGTCGTTTATGATGATTTGGGGAACAGACATCATCCCTCCTGTTATTTTTGCTAAATCATCTCTGGATATACCCTTTTCTTCGATATTGATTTCTTCGTAAGAAACACTCTTACCATCGAGGAGTGCTTTCGCATTTTTACAGTATGGACACCAGCTTGTTGTATATATTTTTACACTCATTTGATTAATAATACCTTTTGAATTTGATTGAAATTTAATACCTCCATTACCACAAAATAAGTCCCGGATGAGACACTTTGACCGAATCTGTTTGTACCATTCCATTGGATTGCATGCGTTCCGATATTTTTCTGTTCGTGGAGTAACACAGCTACTTCCCTCCCTAAAATATCATAGATAGTCATTTTTACATCTGTAGATAAGGGTAACTGATAACGGATTGTCGTTATGGGATTGAATGGATTGGGATATGCCGGATATAATTGAAATCCTGTGGGCAGATTTTCATCTTCTGTTCCCAATGGAGCCACATAATTATTCGGAGCTTCCGTGGTAAAACGAATAGCTCGTTCATTTGCCAATTGAGCCGCTCCGGGAGCATAACCATTATTGAACGCATACTGAATACCTTCATTTTTATTATGAGCTTCAATTCCAACCGTGGCATAATTTTTATCCGCATCCACGTCGGCTATGTCATAATAATGAAATTCGATTACACCGTCTTCCGATTCCGTCGGCATGGCATTCTGATCAAAAAGGTGAATTGCAAAGGTTTCTTCCGTTGTTTCATCAAATCCGTTCAACGCCCGTGACCATTCAATAATAAAACGGCCATTTGCTTCATCATGTTTTGTATACACACGGATAGAATCGTCATTGATCACTTCCAGATCATCCCAGAACGGCGCCAGAATCGCTTTCGGTCCCATGGCCATAGGAATCGTATAATTATAAAAATAATCAATATTACATGGAATAAACGACGCCCAGCCGTTGGAACTGATGGTCATTTCATCGTACGTCCGGCCGAAATATTGGAAATCAAATGGCAAGTCCACATTTACATGGTCATCATCATCCAATTTAAATTCCGTTCCGCCACTACCGCCGTAAGAAGGATCCAATTCTATCCATTCAAAATCAGGTGATTGCGTAAAACTTGTATCCGTGTCATCATATCCCCAATATCCATACCAAGTAGGGACTATGGGCTGATTATCAGTTAAATACGGGTTTACCTCCCGTTGCTCAGAGTAGATTTCAAGCGTATCCTGCATGATGGTTAAAATATAACTGATAGAACTCCCATGAGACGCATCCTCAGGACCAAATGCGTAATCTACAAATGTTTCTGTTTCTGTAAATGGTTCGATTGAAAAAGTGGCTGTTGTATCTGATGGTGAAAGAGTTGTGCCATCCTCCACTTTCGTAAGGTATAAATGCAATCCATCCAATTGTGTATTCGTGTAATTAGTAATAGTTAACGGAAAATAACTAAGCACAACTTCATCAATTAAAAAATCATCATAAAAATCAACATCAATTATTAAAGGATCAACAGGGACTGCAAATTTAAAACTCCATGCTTCTGTAAAGTCTGTAATATTAAGTTTTATATGATCACTCTCTTTTGAATTCACTCTAACAGTTATCGGTGATGATAATGTAACAGTATCACCATTAGCCATAGCAGGAATGGCGATATCAGAAGAAATAATTTGACAATTTTCTGTATTATAGGGATTCAACTCACCAATATAATTACTTGTAGAATTACCAACATTATGAATTATGGGATAAATATCAACAATTTCACCTACTTCTAAAATACCATTTTCATTGCCGTCTTCTATTTCGTAACCGATTAACACAAGGTCATTTTCAACATTTGAAACAACTGCTTCAAAATAACCTTGAACAAATCCTTTTTTATTCATGTAAACATTGACATTTTCTGCTTGCCCCACTGAGATAGTTGCTTCAAATTTTCCATCAATATCAGACATTCCCTTTGTTAATAAACTATCACTTTTCAATACAGCCACAACTGCATTATTAACGGGATTCCCATTTTCATCTGTAACAGATAATTCTAAAAAACCATCAGCGGCAGACAGTTCCTCAGCAGAAATTACGAATTGCCGAGGGACAGTCAAATGCATTGCTAACGATGGATCGCCCACAATATTGTAAACATGAAAATAGAATTCCTGTGCTTCTCCGGGTCCGTCGAGATTGGGAAACTCCTTCAATAATCCTTTTTGTCCTTCAATAACCGCCGGTGCCATTTCCAGCACATTATCATCAAACATGGCATCATACATATAGGCGTTGATGATATTATTAAATTTGGTGTTCGTATGCAAATCAGACGGTCCTACAACTGCAACTCCGCCTTTGGGATTTGACGGTGTTCCGGCACGAACCAAGGCTTCTCCTAGGCACGGATCCACATTATTTGCAAAGTCATTTGCATTACAGACAAAACTGGTAAAAACAGGGGTCATCCAACCATTGTTGAGTCCGGCCACATCGCTTACGTGAAATTCAGGATAATGCCAACCGTTGGCATCGCCCCAACCGCGATAATTCACAATCCCTACTCCGCTGTTAATATAATTTTGTATCATGGACGCACCCTGTTGCGTGGGTGGATAAAATACGGTATCAACAGATGTATATCCTTCTTCAAATAGTAAATCTCGAACCCAATAGGAAGTCCATTTTGGCGTGATGGGAATAGGTACAGTATTACTGTAATTCCCAGCCACAACCAAAGCTCTATCCAACCAATCCGGATTGAATGATAATGGATCTCGAGCATACTTAATCGTTTTACGAATCAACACAACCAATTCTGAAATAGAATCCACAGAAAAACGACCAATAAACACGTCCGGGTAAAAATCATCTCCCAGAAGATGTGTATATTTCTGGTCTGTCACATCATTATCCGGACCATAATAAAACGACGGCATAGCTGCCACACCATCCACATCACCGATGAGTAATACATATTCCAGCATGGGATCGGCAGATAACGTCGCGGCGATGGAATTCTTCACATCATCTGCAGTGGGACCTGTTTCGCTCAATGTTTTTACATATACGTAAAATCCCTGAGATTTTTTAAACGATACCAAATCATCTAAATATTGCTCCATATTATCAGGAGTAATGATCAAAAATGAACCACGTTGGGGGTTTAGCTGGCTCAAGGGTATATCGTAAGTTGAGGAAATAAAATTGCGGAAAGACATGGGAATCGGCCCATTTAAAATGGACGTGCGACCTTTACCCCGAAATGTGGGTTGGGCCGCAAAAAGAATAGTCAATGAAAGTAGTGTTATGGTTTTAAGAATACGCATTTGCGAATGAATTCCTTTTTGTTTCCTGATATGCGGATGAAATAGACGCCGGAACTTACCGGTGAACCACGCTGATTCAGCAAGTCAAATCGCCATGTTTGTCGTTGGGACGACAGATCCATCAGTCTTTCCCGGTACACCTCTTGTCCCAGTAAATTATATACGGTTATGTTTACCGGTTCCCTCCAATTTTCCAAGTCAATGGCAACCATTCCTGTGGATGGGTTTGGATAAGCCGTACTGGCTGAACCCAAATGGATGGGATTGAATCCTCCACCGGTTTGAATACTTACTTCCTCTTCATACCCAAAAAATAATCTCATACTCTCTACCAGCCAGCCTCGATACGCTACGGTTTGATCCCTACCAAACGTTAATTGAACTTTCACTGAATCAAATCCGGATGTATCATTCACCCAAACAAACTCTGTGTGTAGCTCTTCCCAGTCTTGATCTTTCCAAATTTTACTCGCTATTTTACCATTTATATTGACTATACTTACTTCGATAGAATCATAATCCCACTCCAATTCATATTGATGATTGATTTCAAGGACTATTCTGTTCGAACCACTTACATCAAGCCATGACGATTCTAATGTCCATATTTCTGACAATGAATCGTTATTAGCATACAGAAAACCGGAATTTGTGTTTAATGTTTCCTCATTAAAAATCCAATCACCTGAAACATCAGCCCACCAACTACTGTCAGTTATTTCTAAAATTGTCGGCGAAGCATCCGGAAATGTCGGATTTATTTCCATATTAGTGCTTACATTAATCGTCCTGATCCACGGCATAAAATCAAATGCTCCATCTTCAGACTGTAATACTGAAAGAGTCCAGAATCCTTCAGGGAGCTGCAGTATTTGGTTTGTAGTTTGCTCACCTAAAAAAACATCATTCGAATATCGAACAACCCAAGATCCATTTAAGTTGAAAGAAATATCAGACATTTCCTTCGAAGTCATTAAAACTTCCGTCTCATAAATCACACTGTTATTTGCAGTCGCTTGAATAACCGTTTCTTCATAGCCAAATTTTCTAAAATGAAGTGTATATGTACCCGGAACTAAAATACGTCGAAAACGGCCAAATTCGTCTGTTTTACGCGGTGATAAAACACCACTATCGTTTTCCTCAACAATAACGTCAACATCTTCCAATATATTACCGGTCTCATCTCTCACAATTCCCGTAATTTGAGCCGCATCTTCATTATATCCAATCGCACGATCCAAGAGATACAATTGTGCCGGCATTAGCCTGTCAATTGTATCCTCAATTAATGCACTGTCCGGTTGGAGATTGGCTGTGCCGCATTCGATTAAATACTGAAAACATCCTGTCGCTTTATAAAACCAAGCGTGGGCTTTTCCCCGTCGACTGGTTCCATATCTCGATAAATAATTTCCCACACCATCTTCTTTGACAATTTTTGCAGCAAGATTATCTCCAATATTTTTCATAATATCAATATCGGGAGGAAATTTTGAATTTTCCCAATTCCAAGATGTAAACACTTTTTCTGATAAACTACCTGAGCGTGAACTATGCCATGCAATTGAAAAAAGAAAATCATTATCTAAACCTAAATCCCGAATCGCCTGTACTTCACTCTCTGACCATGGTTCAGGACCTTTATAATAATCGTAATGTGCAGCATAATTTGATGGATCGAGCTCCATAAACCCATCTCCAAATATCCAATTGAAATCATAGTTTCGATTGAAGTCAACACCATCAATATCATTGCCAATTGCGGGATTATAGTCGAATATACCATTGGGATATGGACCCGCTGAACTAAAATCATGTTTATTCTTCCGATAACTCACATCGAGTCCGGCATGAACCACATTCAATCCTTCAGGGTTATATGTGGGTACAATCCAAATTTCCAGGTTCTGACGGAGAATATTCACATGCTGTGCATCAGCTGCTGGAGGATCTAATAAATATTTTATCAATTCAATAACCGCTTCTACGCCGAGGACTTCTTCAGCATGGCATTGACCAAGAAATAGAATTTTTCCTTCATCTTCCTTTATATATGCATTATCGGAAATTTTCACTGCTTTAATGGGTAAATTTTCGTGAGTGGAATAACCAATTGTTTCGAGATGATATATATTATCATATGCTTCGATTTGATCCAGAGAATCCAGCAGTGCTTCAATTTCAGGTAACGTGTGATAACGAGAATCCAATGCTTGAGCAAAAAGTAGATTGTTTAAAAAAAGAAAATGGATAAAATACTTTTTAAACATAAAGAAAATTACCCTTTATAATCACCGCCCCACCAGCCTGCGCTACGCCTCCGGATGGCAGGCGAGACCCCTCCTCATACGAGGAGGGGATTTTTGGTTCTTTAATCATTATATTCACATTATTAGGGGTGGTGGATAATTTTCAAAATAATAATACTTAATTATTTACTTTAAGTAAGTGAACTTACCGCTTGTTATATTATCATTTGACTTGACTGAATATAAATAGATTCCGCTGGGAAGTTCTTCTTGCAGTATGTTTTTTCCATTCCAAGAAATTTGGAATTTTCCGGCTCGAGTTGGCAACAATGTTTGCTGGTAAACGACTTGGCCTAAAACGTTATGAATTGTGAAAATAATCGGTTCAACTTCTGCAATTGAAATATCCAGCGCCACTCTGCCATTAAATGGATTAGGATATGCAGAGGAAACAGAAAATTCCCTTGGTATAACTTCATCATCAATGCCTACATTAATTACTTGAATACCCTGTACGTAAAGATTCTTTAAATCAGCTTTTCCGGAACTGCGCATATCCACCCAACTTAACAACCATATTTTATGATTTTCGATACCTTCTGTGATGGAAATTTGCTCTAATTGGGGCAATGATTGATTGTGATATTCACTGGCAACTGCAACACCATCATCCTGCAGTACTATTCCGTTTTCTGAAAGTATTTGAAGATAAATATCTAATCCTCCGGTTAATGTGGGATCTTCTATTGCAGAACCTCTTCCGTCTTCCCAGACAACAATAAAATGTCCATTTTCATTATAAGCTAGATCCGGGTTTCCTTGAAACGAATCTGCTTGACAAATTGCAATGTTGTCTGTAATTAAATCAAAATCGTCAAGAGCAACAAATCTGCCACTTACATCGGGTTCAACTCCATTTTCAAAATCTTCCCACACCACCAACGCATTCTCTTCTCCAACAGTTAATGAAATTTTGGATTGATCATTTGGCAATGAGGTAATTGCCACATTGGACGAGTGCATTAACGAACCATCCCAATTGATTATATTGCCGTAAATATCTTTTGAAAAATTGTGAATTTCTTCCCAGGCAGTTATTATTCCAGTATTCGTAGGTAGAATTTCTGATCTTGAATTTTCAGGATCGCCCGAATTATCCAAAACATAGCCCTCTGGTATTCCATTTATTGCCAAGGAACCATCTTCATTTATAATATTATATTTTAAAGAACCTGATCCCCACACATCTTCAACCCAAATAAATAGAATTTCCCCATCTGCTGTTACAAAAGCTGATTCTAAATAATTATCTAGCCAAGAACCATCTACTATTTTAACACCGCCTTCCTGTAATAAATTATTTCCATTAAAATCATATTTTTGAAAGAATATATCAAAGCCATCTCCTTCTCTAAAATCAGACCATATAATTCCAATACTTTCAGATAATTCTATTAAATAGGGGCTATTTTGTTCAGCAAGAAAATCATAAACTACAATTCCTGAATCTCCCCATAGCGGTGTTAAATTTTCATCAAACCCACTAATCCTTATTAATTTTTCACCACTTGAAACGTCAAAAACTGCTGAAAATACTTTACCACTACTGTGGAATAAACTCACGGGTTCTTGAAATATAGGCCAGATATATGCTTCATAATCTGTTAACTGCATCCCATTGACAAAATCAAAGTGAGGTTCATTGATATTAACAATATTGCCGTATAGTTTATTTCTTGATCTTGTATCAATCCAAGTAAGGACATTACCTGTTAATATATTCGAATTATAATTTGAAGATACGAAATTCACATCACCGTCAAGACCTTCCATAACCAGCAAACCGTTATCTTCAAATTGAACTACGCTACCGGCAGCTAATTGTGTGCGGAGATCAATACTTCCATTTTCCTGATCTGCAAATATCACATACGCTCCATAGGCACCATCATAAACAGATATGGGCATAGACTGATAACCATCGGCGTCAGAAATAATAATGGGAGTTGTGTTTGCCAGTGTACCGGCCGATTGAATTTCCTGATACATAATATCCACATTGGGATATGTTCCCTGCTCCCAGAAGATATGGGCACCTCCATAGGCATTTCCTACAAAACGAGCATTATGATCATCACCATCATTATCTAACTGAATTCCGTCGTCACTCCATGCACGAACACCGCCTTGGGTTATTTTTTGGTAATAATGATTTCCATTTGTTGTATCTGATCGAAAATCCGTCCACTGTACAAATACATCACCCATGCCATTTCGCTTGACTCGTGGACCTTTTTTATTGGAACTAAATGTGGAAATAACATGTGGATCTGAAAAAACCAATCCGTTACTGGTAAGAAAATTGAAATAAATATCCGAAGATTCCGCTCCGGACTGCCAAACGACAAAGGATGTATCGTTGGACATATACGTTGTCCGCGGTTTGGTTTCCAGTTCAGATGTAACTGCAATGGGCAATCCTTCATCTGCAAACACCTTGGACATATCTATATTAATTTTCTGTCCATATATATCATTTCCCGCACCGCTGCGCGTATCCGACCAAAGCAATGTGGCTTGACCACTGCCTGCGTATTCCAGACTTTTGGCGCCCTGATTGCCATTCATTTCTATAATCGAAACTCCTGTTCCCGGTGCAACGATATCATGGCTTGAAGATACGTGTGTTCCATAAATATCATCGTCGAGAAGATTACGTTTATCCTGCCATGCGACAAACACACCGCCTGAACTGTCTGTACACATATTAATCGTTAAATGACGACCATCAACACGTGCTAAAGATTCTCCGTCATCCACCATAAGTCTGTTGCCATTATTATCTATATGTTGAATAAAAATATCACCTTGATCATCAAAACGATAGTCTACCCAAGCAATGTACGCGCCGCCATTTCCGTCGGTGATGGCCACCGGATCTTCCTGTCTGCCAGGAAGGTCCGTGACTGCTACGCCATCCGTTCCCCACAGAAAATTCCCGCTGGAATTCACTTTTTGAGCAAAAATATTTCGAGAGCCGTTTCGGGTATCAGACCAGACAAAAATAGCCGATCCATTATCACCGTTGCAAACAGTCCGCTGCCATTCGATATGAACACCCTGGCGAATGGGAATGCCGTTGGCTTCCCAAAGTGTTTCCTGGCCCGAAAGGATTGTAATTAATAGTCCGGAAAAAATTATTTTATTCATTCAAATTCCTTTAATTATTTCAACGACAACAGGACAAAGTGGCCTGTTATATTTCTTTTATTCTTCAATTTCAAATATTTGTAACCCTTCTCTCGAAGCGGCGAAAAGGTAACCGTCTGAAAATTCACTATGATAAACATAACCAATGTCGTGGATACCGCGCTCGGCAATAATAGAATTCCCTTCAACAGATGGCAACTGATACAATGCAACACCATTACTGGCACAAGACAAGGCAATTTGAGACCCGTTAACAGCAACGTGGGTTACAAAAAGGTCTTTAGCAAATTGAGCTTTATATTGGAATTCTGCAGAAGGATCAATTTGCAAGAAATACGCTCCAGCTTCTTCACATGCAACAAACGTTGCCCAACCTTGTAACAATACTGCACGAGCATTTCCGTCTAAATCATAGTGGTAGTTTTGCGTAATAATACCATTATCATTCCGAAACACTTCAATACCCAACTGATCCAATGTTAATACAATTTCATCGCCTAATATATCAATGCCGTTTGGATTGCCCACACTGGCAATTTCCTCTCCGGATGTGTTAAACCATAAGCCGAAGCTGGAATCGAATTCAAACGTGCTTGTTTTTAATCCATCATCAAAATCAGCCGCGTAGCATGTGAAAGAATTTACGTTATTGGTTATTACACGGAATTCCTTGGTTTTTTCGCTGGAAAACTGTCCAACGACCGAAACGGTATCACCTTTAGATAAATCCAAATGAATAGGACGTTCGTTGCTTTCCAGAGCGAACAATTGCTGGATGCTCGGTTCATACTCCACTTGAGAAATTTCCTTACTTACACCCAGTTCTGATAGGGATTTTTTCCAAACAAGCGTGGGTGCTGTAATGGTGGAAATATCCCAGAGCTGAATTCCGGCTTGCCCCGCTGCTACGAAAACAGAATCACCGGAAATATATACATCCCGGCAATAGCCT
>JACNLB010000067.1:0-2985 GCA_014381755.1 Fidelibacterota bacterium
TATCAAATGGTTGAAAATGTACAAAAAAGTGTTTGCCGGTATAATTATCCTGTTAGCCATAACATTGGGAATGTATACCGGTATTCTTTTATCGGCATTCAATGCTCGCCCACTATGGAATTCTGCCATTCTCGGGCCACTTTTTCTTACATCCGGTTTAACGTCAGCAACAGCTGTCGTTTTAATGTTAAAACCGGATGAACAGGAAGAAAAAAGGTTTATTCTTTTAATGCTTGTTTTTGCAGGTATTCAAATATTTTTACTTATCCACATGATAATGGGCTACCTATCAGGAACGCAAGTACATATTGAAGCTGCCCAACTTTTATTAGGCGGAGAATACACAACATCATTCTGGGTATTTGCTTTCGGTTTTGGTTTAATACTGCCTGTTTTTCTCCAAGCATTGAAATTAAAAGGATCAAAAATCCCCGTTACAATTCCTGCAGTGTTAATCATTGTGGGCGGATTATTACTTAGACTTATTTTAGTTGAAGCCGGCCAGGCAAGTCGCTGGTTGTATTGAAGGAATTAAAAATGAAAACAAAATACATGAACCCATATTTAGCAGGAGTATTATTAGGACTTGTACTTCTGTCAGCCTTTTATTTCTCCGGTCGTGGACTTGGAGCCAGTGGAGCAGTAAAAAGTGTTGTTGTACACGCAGTGGACACAGTTTCCCCAAGCCATGTAGCTAGTTCAGAGTTTTACAGTAAATATGCGGGTGAAGGAAAAAAACCACTCAACTCTTGGTTGGTTTTTGAAGTATTGGGTGTGCTAGTTGGAGGATTTTTATCAGGCGCTTTAGCAGGAAGACTCAAATTTAAAATTGAACATTCACCAAAAATTACATCAAAAAAACGGCTGATTCTTGCCGGAATGGGTGGAATACTGTTTGGATTTGGAAGTCAACTTGGCCGTGGGTGCACCAGCGGGTCGGCTCTAACAGGCATGGCTGTTTTATCATTGGCAGGTTTTGTAACAATGATGGCCATTTTTGGAACAGCGTTTGCCTTGGCATATTTTTTCAGAAAAAATTGGATTTAGGAGAATATAATGGGACCATTAGTACCTCAAGAAATTATTGGTGAAGGTTGGAATTTTTTCATTGCCTTTGTAGTTGGAATCGGATTTGGGTTTGTATTAGAACAAGCAGGATTTTCTTCCAGTCGTAAACTGGCAGGTGTCTTCTATGGTTATGATGCAGTTGTTCTAAAAGTGTTTTTTACGGCTGCAGTGACCGGAATGCTGGGACTGCTTTATTTCAGTCTTTTTAATTGGATTGATTTGAATTTAGTCTGGGTAAATCCCACATTTTTATGGTCTGCTATCATTGGGGGAATCATTATGGGCGCCGGGTTTATCATCGGCGGATTTTGTCCCGGAACCAGTGTGTGTGCAGCAGCCATTGGGAAAATTGATGCCATGGTTTTTTTAGGGGGTATTTTTATAGGCATATTTGCTTTTGGTGAATTTTACCCGTTGTTGAAATCGCTTTATATGGCTGAATATTTAGGTCAAATAAAATTATCGGATGTATTGGGTATATCCCAGGGGGCACTTGCATTTTTTGTTATTGTTGCTGCTCTTGCCATGTTTTGGGGTGCTGAATTTGCTGAGAAAAAATTCCCACAAGAGGAGTATTAATTATGAAACCACGTTTATTACTTTCAGCTATTTTAATTGGTTTAGGTATTGTTATTGCCTTTGTACCTGAAAATACAACCAAGCCCTATAAACTTACAGCATCCCAGTTGTTGGAAGAAGTGCAATACGGAACTGAAATGGTTACGCCCGATGAATTAGCAGATTGGTTAATTAATCAAGATCCTTCTATACAGTTAATAGATATTCGTACACCGAATGAATTTGAACAATTTCATCTGGATAATGCCATGAATATTCCATTATCACAATTGTTGGACGAAGAATGGATAGATGTTTTGGATCAGGGCGTCATGATGAATATTTTTTATTCCAATGGTACAACACTCTCTCACGAAGCATGGATGATTACACGGCAGTTGGGGTATGAAAATAACTATGTTTTACAAGGTGGTTTAAATTATTGGACAGAAACTATTTTGAATCCATCGGCTCCAGTGTTGACATCACCAGATGATGAAATAGCTAAATATGCATTTCGCAAAGGAGCAAGTCAGTTTTTTGGTGGGGGAGGAATGACTCAAGCAGCAACATCTGCAAAATCAAAATCCTCCAAACCGAAAATCAAGCGCAGAAAGAAAAAGAAAGCACCGGACGGCGGTTGCTAGAATACAATTATTTGATGCAGGGCTATTTATTTTAATAGTCTAAATAGTCTTTCATCATTTCACTTTCCCTTGGGCAGCAACCGCAGCAGCTTTTTTGGCAATCGCCTCTTGATCGCCTAAATAGTAGTGCTTGATGGGCTTCAAGTCTTCATCTAACTCATATACCAACGGAACACCGGTAGGAATATTTAGATTTACAATATCTTCATCGGAAACAGTGTCCAGATATTTTACCAATGCGCGCAGTGAATTACCATGAGCTACAATGAGTACACGTTTTCCGGATTTAATATCAAGAGAAATTTGAGAATGCCAATAGGGCAAAAAACGCTCCACAGTATCTTTCAAACATTCGGATGCTGGGAGTTCTTCTGGTGTCAAATTTTTGTACCGTTCATCAAATCGCGGATGACGTTTATCATCTAAATCCAATTGAGGTGGCGGTGTGCTGTAACTTCGACGCCAAATGTGAACGTGTTCTTCGCCATATTTTTCAGCTGTCTCTGCTTTATTCAATCCCTGCAAAGCGCCGTAGTGTCGTTCATTCAGTCGCCAGTTATATATGATAGGAATTTCAGCAATACCCATTTCTTCCAAACAAATATTCATTGTATCTATCGCTCGAGCAAGAACGGAGGTATGAATAATATCAAATTCAAAACCATCATTTTTTAGTATAACGCCCGATGATTTTGCTTCAGCTTCTCCTTTG
>JACNLB010000067.1:3637-7960 GCA_014381755.1 Fidelibacterota bacterium
AAAAATTTATCTGTCCATTTACAAAAATCAGCGAAAATACAAAACTGAAAGCGGAAGTAGTAAAACGCCGTACAGATGAAGAAACGTATATTCAAATCCGAGCTCTCAACGCAGAACCAATTATAACAGGACGAGTGGAATTTATTCTTTATCGCCAAGATGTGTTGGCAGAAAATAACGAACAATCCACGGATGCTGATTGGGAACTCATTAGCATTCATGCTATTCCAGAAGGAGTAGATAAACTCCCCATGGGTCCGGTCACCATGATGCGCAATCAGCTGGAACTCCCTGGCGGAACAAAAGCTCACTATTCATCTGAACAATGGGCGGAATCAATTAATTTCTGGCAGCGTTATGCAGCTGTTGATATATGATAATTAAGGTGTTTAATTTTAGCACCTAATTATAATGGAGATTACACAATGACGAGTAAAGTATTTACCCCACCCACGGAATTTTCTGATCAAGCACACATCAAAAGCATGGAACAATACCGTGATGTGTATGAAAAATCTATCACCAATCCCGATACCTTTTGGGCAGATATTGCCGAACGAATTACCTGGTTCAAAAAATGGGATACTGTCAGCAAAGTTGATTTTAAAAAAGCGGAAATAAAATGGTTTGAAGGTGGCAAACTCAATGTGAGTTATAATTGCCTGGACCGTCACGTAGAAGCTGGGAAAGGCGATCGCACCGCACTGATCTGGGAAGGAAATAATCCTGAAGAAGATACACATTTTACCTATCAAGAATTGTTGATTGAAGTTCAGAAATTTGCCAATGTGTTGAAAAATATTGGTGTGGAAAAGGGCGATCGTGTCTGCATGTATATGCAGATGGTTCCCCAGCTTCCCGTTGCCATGTTGGCCTGTGCCCGTATCGGCGCAGTCCATTCTATCGTTTTCGGCGCATTCAGCGCCGATTCTCTCCGTGATCGTATCAATGATTCAGAATGCAAAGTTTTAATTACACAGGATACTGGAGTCCGAGGAACAAAACAAACAATTCCCATGAAAAGTAATGCGGATAATGCAGTGTCCCAAACGCCGTCCATCGAACATGTAATTGTGGTTCAGAGAACAGGTGAATCTGTAGAAATGAATGATGGCCGAGATCTTTGGTGGCACGAAGAAATGGATAAAGCAGATGCTGTATGTCCGCCGGAAGAAATGGATGCGGAAGATCCACTATTTATTTTGTATACATCGGGATCCACGGGAAAACCTAAAGGTGTCCTCCACACGACTGGCGGTTATTTGGTCTACACATCGTATACCCATGAACTCATTTTTGATTATCATGAAGATGATATATACTGGTGCACTGCGGATATCGGTTGGATCACCGGCCATTCCTATATTGTATACGGCCCTTTGGCAAACTGCGCCACATCAGTTATGTTTGAAGGTGTTCCCAATTATCCCGATTTCAGCCGTTTTTGGGACGTGGTAGACAAACACAAAATTAGTTTATTTTATACAGCTCCCACAGCATTACGGGCGCTCATGAAAGAAGGAAATCAGTGGGTTGAAAAAAATGATCTTTCCAGCTTACGTTTGTTGGGCTCTGTTGGCGAAACAATCAAAGAGCCGGAATGGCTGTGGTATTACAATATCGTTGGTAAAGGCAATTGCCCCATTGTGGATACATGGTGGCAGACAGAAACAGGCGGTATTTTGCTCACTCCACTTCCTGGTGCCACACCCATTAAACCGGGAACAGCCACATTCCCATTTTTTGGAATTGAACCTGTTTTGTTGACGGAAGAAGGTCAAGAAATTGAAGGCAATAATGTATCCGGGCTATTGGGAATCAAATCATCATGGCCGGGGCAGATGCGCACGATTTATGGCGATCACGGTCGATTTTTTGAGACCTATTTTTCACAATGCGAGGGATACTATTTCACTGGCGATGGCGCTCGGCGCGATGGGGAGGGCTATTACTGGATCACCGGCAGAGTAGATGATGTATTGAATGTGTCCGGCCATCGTATTGGTACTGCAGAAGTGGAAGGTGCCATTGGTAAAGCAAATGGTGTTGCGGAAGCGGCTGTTGTGGGCTTTCCCCATGATATTAAAGGTCAGGGTATTTATGCTTTTGTAACACTCATGACCGGTGTGGAAGCAGATGAATCAATTGAACAGGGAATTCGTGAATCAGTAAAAAGAGAGATTGGTCCCCACGCCAAACCGGATCGACTCCAATTTACTCCGGCGCTGCCCAAAACACGTTCCGGGAAAATCATGCGCCGTATTTTGCGCAAAATTGCTGAAGGTGATACGGACAATATGGGCGATATTTCCACCTTGGCTGACCCATCGGTAGTAGAAAGCTTGGTTACCGGCTCAAAATAAATCACCGCCTCCAGCGCCAAATACTGTCATTGCCTGCCGGCCATCTTTTTAGGCGGGCGATCCCGCTTTTTGCGATGATGCGGCTTGTCCAGCGTAGGTGAGCTTGCGAACGCAGGCATGGAAGGAATGGAAGATGGGCAATCTCCTTGCACCAACAAACCTCCTGCCATCATATTTCTCCGGTCGTAAACAATCCCAAGAATAGTGCCAAGTCTTTTCACTTTTCACGTAAACTATAAATGATATATATTTGATATCATAATAATATCAATTAACGGAGGATTTATGCCTGACATTCTTATCCGAAATGTACCGGAAACAATGAAAAACAAATTAAAAGCGCGTGCAGAAAAACATCATCGCAGCGTATCCAAAGAAATCTATGCTATTTTGGAAGAAAATATTATTGAAACGTATCAGGTGAGAGAAACACCCAAGCCTTATAAGGGGAAATTTAAAGTAACAGACGCATTTATTTCTGACGCCAAAATCGCAGGTCGAAAATGATTGTAGTTGATGTAAATATAATTGTGAATTTGTTTATTGATGGCGAACATTCACCTGCAGCAACAGATTTGTTTGAACAAGATGATCAATGGTACTGCCCGGATATTTGGCTCCATGAAATAACAAATGTAATGTCTACATATGTTAAGCATGGTGGATTATCCATAAAAAAGGCAGACCAGATTCTAAACAATGCAATAGCTTATTTTCTGGATTCCACGTTCAGCATGCCTATGACAGACGTTTTAAAATGCTCTATCAAATATAATATTAGTGCGTATGATGCAGAATATATTGTTCTGGCAAAAATAAATAATACACAATTGGTAACAGTGGATAAAAGACTCAACAAAGCAATTCCTCAACTTACTCGATTATTATAATTGATCATGAATTTCCCCTCCTTACCATAAGGAGGGGTCTCGGGGGTGGTTGAGAAAATAATCAGAAAATATTATTTATTAATATTTCATCATACACATTGAATGATTCAAATTTGAAACTGTTAATAAACTATTTATCATTTATTTCGTAGAAACTAAAATATGAATTACAAAGAAACTTTATTACAAAAAATTGAAGATAAGTCAGCAGTCGTCAGCATTGTTGGCCTTGGCTATGTGGGCTTACCTCTGGCCCTGCGCTTTACAGAAAAAGGATACAGTGTTGTTGGATTTGATATTGATCAATCCAAGATTGATTTTATAGAATCGGGCAAAAGTTATATCAATTATATTCAAGATGATGCAATTGCAGGTGCGGTAAATGACGGATTAAAGGTTACGACTGATTTCCAGAAAATTTCGGATGTGAATGTAATCATTATCTGCGTTCCCACACCTTTGTCTGATGACAAAGAACCGGATTTAAGCTATGTAAAAAGCACCCTTCAATCCATGCTGCCCTATCTGAAAAACGGCCAAGCTGTTTCTCTGGAGAGCACCACATATCCCGGCACAACTGAAGAAGAATTGGTTGCACCATTTGAAGAAAGAGGTTTTTCAGTTGGGGAAGATATTTTTGTCTTGTATTCTCCGGAAAGGGAAGATCCGGGAAATAAAAATTATTCCACGGCCACCATTCCAAAGATTGTAAGCGGACATACGCAAAATTGCCTGGAGATAGCAGAACGTCTCTATGGGGGCGTTGTAACAAAAGTGGTTCCTGTCAGTTCCACAAAAGCAGCTGAAATGACCAAACTCCTGGAAAACATTCACCGGGCAGTGAATATCGGCCTCGTGAATGAAATGAAAATGGTGGCAGATAAAATGGGTATCGATATTTTTGAAGTCATCGAGGCCGCAGCGACTAAACCATTTGGATTTACACCTTACTATCCCGGTCCGGGGCTGGGCGGGCATTGTATTCCCATTGATCCGTTTTATCTCACGTGGAAGGCAAGGCAGTCTGGGATTGATACGCGATTTATTGAACTTGCCGGGGAAATCAATAC
>JACNLB010000067.1:8265-11897 GCA_014381755.1 Fidelibacterota bacterium
TTAACAGCAGAAAATATAAAGAAATACGATTGTATTCTGCTCATTACAGATCATGATAATGTGGATTATGATTTACTCATTGATTCTGGCAAGCTGATTATTGACACCCGCGGCCGCCTCCGTGATGATCACAAAAACGTCATCCCGGCGTAAGCGCAATCAGGCAATCTCCTTACATAAAACTCCCCCAAAACACCAACAATTATCATCGCGAGGAGGTATAGCCGACGCGGCGATCTCCTAGCACCAATAAACCTCAGGCCATCATGATTCTGCGGACGTTAACACACTCAAGGAGGTCGCCAGGTCTTTTCTCTCCCTTCCAAAAACAATCACTAAACAACCAAGAAAATAGTTTCCAAAAAACAATTGCTTTGTGTGTATCAATACCGTAAAATGAGGGTAGCATGCTTAATAACACAAATAACAATTCGAAACGGAGGTATAATATGAAACGCGTTTATATATTACTAATCATCGCAGCATTGTTTGCGGTACCCTTAACCGCCCAGAGTGGATACACCGTCGGACTGAATGTCGGTATGCCAATTATTGGTGGTGAATACTATGCTGACAGCGGCATGGACCCTGTTTTTGGCGTTGTGGTTGGCACTCCCTATGGATTGCCTCTCGGCCCCTTTAACGTCGGCGTCAATGTTGGTCTGGAAAGCGCCAATGGACTCACAGGCGTATTTGGTATTTTAAATGCCAGTGTGTTTGAAACACCTAATGGTCCTGTTTCCGTCTTTGGCGGAGCCGGTCTATTGGACGGTCTCGGTATAATTGGCGGAGCATCCTTTGACTATGCTATCCCCGATCAGCCTATTGTGGTAAAACCCTATGTTAGGGCAAATATCTCAACGGCAGCAGCTGGTGGAGAACCAACCGGCTGGATTCAGTTGGGCGCAATGGTCAGCTACGCGCTGTAAAGTAAACGTAAAATAAAATGAAAAAAGCCCTGAGCAATCGGGGCTTTTTTTATAAATTTAATGCTCTATTTGGGGCCCTTAGCTCAGCGGTTAGAGCAGCGGACTCATAATCCGTTGGCCCGGGGTTCGAATCCCTGAGGGCCCACAAAAAAATGATTTTATATATTTCTGAAATGGAGTTATCAATTTGCCGTAAACAGATGGGTGAGAATTTTCTGTCGCCCTATTCTACTTTAATATTTTTTTAAACAGTACGGGCAGGTTAGTAAGGGCATATATGGATAATTCATGGTACGCTGTTTATGTCAAATCACGTCATGAAAAATCCGTTCATCAAGACCTTTGTGATAAAGGAATAGAATCATCTCTTCCTCTAATAACTCAAACCCGCCAATGGAGCGATCGTAAGAAAAAAGTAGAAATTCCCTTATTTCGTGGATATGTATTTGTAAATATAGATATAAGTAAAAATAAGCTGGGAGTACTGCAAACAGATGGTGTGGTGAAATTTGTCACTTTTTGCAACAAGACGGTATCAATTCCTGAAGAACAAATGTTTTGGCTCGATAAGATTCTATTGTCAAAATTGATCGTTGAACATGAGCAGGATTTTCCTGTGGGGACCGATGTGGATGTCATGTTTGGTCCTTTAAAAGGTCTCCGAGGAAGGGTAAAAACCAAGAAGGCTAAAACAAGATTAGTGGTTTGGTTTGAATCCATTATGCAAGGTGTTTCTGTAGAAATTGATCCTACATGGCTTACTGCTGTTAAATGAAAAAATAATATATGCCCACTAACATACTCAGTGAAAATCCCGAACTTGTTTCGGGGATGGATTTAATAAAACTGATTTTTCATTTCATGTCTCCATTCTTCAATTTATCCTGATACATATCTTCCAACTTTCTCCGCTATAGCAAGCGCTGCAGTCAACCCCGGCGATTCAATCCCAATCAAATTAATACACCCTGGAAATCCTTTATCTTTTTCGTGTGAAATATAAAAATCAGACAGAGGATTATTTTCATGATAAATTTTCGGTCGAATTCCCGCAAAATCCGGTGATAGATCTTCCATAGATAAATTCTTTATATATCGTGTTGCTCCTGTATGAAATAAATGCGTCAATGATTCATCCACATCGTAATTCTCAACTCTGTCATTCAGCCAATGGGCGCTGGGACCCAGTTTTACTGTTCGAGTTTGGTCAAAGCTCAAATGAATCCCCAGCGATCCGTGTTTTTTGTCCGGCAGTGGATACACCAGATGATCGAATTTTCCTCTCCAGTTGGATGACAGCTTAAAATAACACCCTTTCGAATATCTTAATGTTGGGAACGATTTGATGTCATCCAACATATGGGCGATAAGATCGCTCTGCAGTCCGCCGGCGTTGATGACCCATTCAGCGGTAACCTGTTCTATATCTCCGTCGGCATTGCGGATGTCTACTTTATATCCATCTGTCAACGAGTCTATTCCCACCATGTTTGACATAAACAGGTAATCATGCTCTTTTTCCGCCGATATTCGGTGCAGGGCAGCCATAAACTCATGGGCGGACATAATTCCTGTACAGCCCACAAATAATGCTCCAGCACCGCGTACATGGGGTTCCAGAGTGGATAATTCATTTTGATCTATGATATGGGTATCCGGAACATCATTTTCGATTGATCTGTTGTATAACTGTTCCAGATCATTCAGCTGATTCTCCTCGGCAATGACCAATTTCCCGCACTGATTGTACCAGATATGGTTTTTCTCACAGAAATCATAGGTTAATTCCCGTCCTCGGGCGCAGTATTTTGCTTTCAGGGAGTCTTGAGGATAATATATTCCCGAGTGGATTACTTCGCTATTCCGGCTGGAAATTCCCTGACCGAAATTGGCTTCTTTTTCAATGACCAGCACAGATTTCTGTGATGTCTCACTTAATTCTTTCGCCACGGCCAGCCCCACAACTCCCGCTCCGACAATGACGATATCATAATCCATATATGAATTTAAGTGCCTCCAGCATCCCTGCTGGAGGTTTTTTTATATTTTAATATCTTATCATCAACCTGTGATAATTTTTCCATTAATCAATTATAAAAAGATCAAGTGAAGTCTCCTGACTTCACAGGTTAATAACACCACATAAAATATGAATCAGTTTTTTTACTTTGCGAAAATATTGTTACCAAAAATGATTAAGCGAGGTCTTTTTCCTACCGAAGGCGTAAGCGCAGGTAGGCTGACCTCGCGAGCCAACTAACACCATAAGCCAACCCCAAAACCCCAAATACTGTCATTGGAGCGAAATGCGGCAATCTCCTTGCACCAACAAACATCCTGACATCATGATTCCCCGGGCGTTAACATTCCCAAGGAGATTACTTAACCTCCTTACGTCGGTTCGCTATGACATTTATTGAGTATTTTTATTCGCCGCCTTCCTGCCTGCCCCGTACATTTATGTCGGGGCGAAACCTCTTTATACCTGTCCGACCACCGGCGGATATGAAGAGGGGGATTCTAGTTCGTTGATTTATTACTGACAATTGTAAGGGTGGTGGAAGATAGTATAGCAATTATCCTACCTGCTTTTTAATAATTCCCCCAGTTTAATCTTCGCATTAAAAATAGAAACATATATTGCATATGCGGTGAATAAAGTCTATAATCACCGCAAATAATGCTGTGAATAATATGTGGATA
>JACNLB010000118.1 GCA_014381755.1 Fidelibacterota bacterium
CATATGACTGGAATTCAGTATTCGTTCATGCAACAGGTATGATTCCAACCCAAACAAACGTGGACAAAGCAAGTTCGCAATCTGTGTATCATGATCGGGCAAAACGCCAGGATCGTGGACAATTCTTCCAGGAAGAAATAACCATTGGTGACAATATTTACCTTGCATTTGGTTATCGTGGTGATGTGTCCAGCACTATGGGTGACACAGAAAAAATGGTACGGTATCCAAAACTAGCAGCCTCTTATCAATTCGGTGAATTCGCAGGGCTTTTTGATAACTTGAAAATCCGCGTTGCTAGCGGTGAAACTGGCAATATGCCTCAACCGAAAGCAAAATACACCACAATGTCATCTTCCAATACGGGCGGGGTTAATGGATTAATTCCAGCCTCCACAAGAGGTAATTCAAACATTAAACCGGAACGGACTGCCGAAACAGAGTTTGGTGTAGACTTCTCATTAATGGGTGGTCTGGCTACTGTTGAAGCAACCATGTATTCTCAAAAGATCACTGACCTAATCCTGTTGGTTGATCTTCCAGCTTCATCTGGATCGCTTTACGGTTGGGAAAATGGTGGTGAAATGGAAACCAATGGAACTGAACTTTCTTTGGGTCTGAATCCCACTCAATTGGTGAGCCTGGGTGGTTTAGATTGGAATGTGCGGATGAATTATTATTCTAATGAATCCAAGGTGACAAAGTTGACAGTAGATCCTTATAACTATGGCGGATTTGCCACATTCCTAGGAACATATAGAATACAAAAAGGTTGGTCGCCAACCTCCATTATTGGTTCTGAAACAGATGCAAATGGAGATTTTGTAAAATTAGGTGATGAGAATCCTGATTACCGCTTGTCATTTCATAACTCTCTCCGTTTTGGTCCTGTGGAAGTTGCATTTTTGATCGATCATAAAGAAGGTGGAAGCGCTATCAATTTGGCGAACCTTATCTATGATCTAGGTGGTACAACTGCTGATTATGAAGAAAATGCAGGAGACAGACTTGGAGCATTGGGATCAGCAACAGCTGGTTATATTGAATCAACAACCTATACAGCTTTACGTGATGTAAGTGTTAATGTTACTTTACCAGACAATATTGCTAAAATGGCAGGATTAGAATTTCTGCAATTGGGAATTGCTGGCCGAAACCTTTGGTTAGATACTGAATATACCGGCCTTAGTCCCGAAGTAAGCCAGTTTGGTAATGAAGCTATCGGTGGATCAGTGGATACAAATCCATTTCCATTGTCGAAGAGCTTTTACTTAACACTTTCACTGGGCTTATAAGGAGGATAAAAGGATGAATACAATAAGAAAGAATACATTTTTGAAGATCCTCCCAATGGTAGCTGTACTATTTTGGGTAGGATGTGAAGATCTGGATTTTCCAGATCCGAATAACCCAACAGATGAAACCGCCACAATTCAATCACTTGTGACAGGTGCCGAATCGGCTATGCGTCAGGACTTAGGAGTATACCTTCGGGATCTCTTGGTTGTAGGACGTGAAGCCTATTATCTGGAACCTGCAGACCCTCGCTATACAGGCGAATTGTTGACCGGTCCTATCGATCCAGGTGGTTTCTTGTGTTATCGCCCTTGGCAAACAGCGTATAAGGTGATTGCCAATTGTGAAACAATATTAGCCAGTAGCGATGCTGATGCTGGAGCAACCGGTGTAGCAAAAACATTGGAAGCGTATAGTCTAATGCGTTTGGTGTACCTATGGGATGACAGTGGCGCTCGATTAAACTATGATGGCGACATAAACGCAGATGTAGCAACCAAGGCTGAAGTAATAGCTGAGATCGAAACCCTTTTGGATGGCGGTCATAGTGATCTGCAATCAGCGGGGAGTTCATTCTCATTTTCGCTTTCCAGCGGATTTGATGGATTTGATTCACCAGCTACATTTGCCACATTTAACCGTGGTTTAAGAGCGCGTGTTGCAGTTCATCAAGATGATTGGTCTACTGCACAGACTGCTTTAGACGCATGTTCAGATTGGGCATCTGGTGATGCAAATGATGGTGTTTATCATGCATTTAGTTCTGGCGCAAACGACCAGGACAATGAAATGTATGAAGATCCAACAGCGACAACGATCAAGTTGATGGTTCACCCATCGTTCTATACTGATGCTGATTCTGGAGATACCCGCCTTGCTGATAATGTGGTAGTTCGGTCAGACACCATTACATATGATGATCTGGAAAGCTACTTGGCACCTAACCTGTATAGCAGTTCTTATGACCCTGTTCCCATCATGAGAGCAGTTGAGCTACAGCTATTACAGGCAGAAGTTCATATCGGAAATGCTGATTATTCATCAGCAGAAACGATTTTGAACTCTATTCGTGAAGCTGCCGGTGTGACTGCATATTCAGGTACAGATGCCAGTAATGCGGTAGACAGAGTTCTACATGAAAAACGGTATTCCTTATTTTTAGAAGGACACCGTTTGGTTGACATGAGGCATTATGATAAAACAGATGAATTGCCTATTGATCGGCCAGAACGTGGAGATTCGATCGTAACGTTTCCGATTCCAGAAACGGAAACACCCGGTTAAGTCAAATATTGACATAAAAAAAGGCCTCTTTTGAGGTCTTTTTTTTCTTATAATACAATCAAAATAGGAGTATAAGATGAGAAAAATAATCATACTTTTTATTACTATCGGTTTTTGGTCCTGCAGCGAAAAAGCCATTGAACCAGATTATATTCTTTTGGCAGATCAAAAACACAACAAGTTCAGCAAATTAATTCCCCCTGCCATCACAGTACCTTCAGGTTCTGTGATCCAAGCTGTTACGAGTGAAGCATCCGATGGCCAACTACATAAACATGCGGTGTTAAATGATCTTGTTAATATTGATTTTGGTCCGATCCATCCACTTACAGGCCCCGTCTTTGTCGAAGAAGCAGAAGTGGGTGATGTGTTAGCGGTTGATGTATTAAAAATTGAATTGCATGATTACGGCTGGCAAGCCATTGTTGGCGGATTTGGCTTTTTATCTGATCGCTTCCCAAATCCAAAATTGAATATTCATGAAATTGATAAAGTGAACAAAACCATGAAATTCAATAATAATGTAACTATTCCATTAAAACCTTTCGCAGGTGTGATGGGAGTAGCCCCTGATACGGAAGAGATGTTGTCAACAATTCCACCTCGTGAAAACGGTGGGAATATGGATGATCCCAGTATTGTAGTTGGGTCAACGGTATATTTCCCTGTACTGGTAAAAGGAGGATTATTTTCCATAGGCGATACTCATGCTGTGCAGGGTCTTGGAGAAGTGTGTGGAACAGCTTTAGAAGCACCCATGACAATTACGTATCGGTTGCGAGTTTTGAAAGATAAACCATCTATACAAGAGCCTCAATATGAAACTGACGAATATTATGCTGTAACAGGATTTGGATCGACTATTGACATTGCTACAAAAAAAGCAGTGAATTTTATGGTGGATTATTTAATTGCCAATTATGATATAAGCGCTGAAGATGCGTATATGCTATGTTCTTTGGTGGGGGACTTGAAGATCGCAGAAGTGGTAGATGTCCCCAATATGCTTGTGACTATGCATTTCCCAAAATCAATATTAAATCAGCTTTAAAGTTTAAATCAGTAAGAAAGCCATAAATTATTTTTTTCTTGATTATAGTTCTTTTTAAGGTCAATTTACCAAGAATTCGACAAGGTAGTGTAGCTGTGGATACTACAATTATCTTCATAAAGAAGGGATAATCCCCAGCACACACATAAGGTTTTTTAAACTAATAAACCAAGGAGGCTATATGCGCATCCTTAAACCAATTGCCATTTTGTGCGTTTTGGCTGGTATGCTTTTTGCTGGACAAACGGGAAAGATATCCGGTAAAGTGACTGACAACCAGTCAGGTGAACCATTAATTGGTTGTAATGTCCTTATTCAGGGCACCAGTATGGGTTAATCTACGGATGAAAACGGTGCTCGGTTGAATTATGATGGTGATAAGACGGTTGCTGTTGCATCTAAGTCAGCAGTCTTGGCCGAGATTGAAAGTCTGCTCGATGGTGGGAATAGTGATTTGAGTTCAGCCGGTAGCGCATTCTCATTTTCATTGTCCACAGGTTTTGACGGTTTTGATACGCCTGCTACCTTTGCACAGTTTAACCGTGCATTGAGAGCCCGTGTTGCAGTTCAGCAAAGTGATTATAGTACTGCCTTAACAGCTCTAGGAAATTCATTCCTTGATGCCTCAGGTGGCCTAGATGATGGTGTTTTCCATGTGTTCAGTTCATCTGCCAATGATCAGGATAATGAAATGTTTGAAGCATCAGATGCAGCTGTGATAAAACTAACAGTTCATCCTTCATATGCCACTGATGCAGAAGCCGGAGACCTTCGTTTTAGCAGTAATGTTGCTACACGGGAAGACACAATTAAATACGATGATCTGGAAAGTTTCCTGGCCCCTACAGTTTGGGGCAGTTCCTATGATCCAGTTCCTGTGATTCGCAATGAAGAATTAATTCTTCTTCAGGCGGAAGCGTATATTGGAACAGGTGATTATACATCAGCGGAAACTAACATGAATATAGTACGAACCGTTGCTGGGTTAGCTGATTATTCAGGTACAGATGCTTCCAATGCAGAAGATCGTGTTCTATATGAAAAACGTTATTCCTTGTTTTTTGAAGGACAACGTTTACAGGATTTGCGACATTATGGAAGGACAGCTGAATTACCATTGGATCGCGATGGAGATGCAATTGTAACATTTCCAATTCCCGAAACGGAATAATCTGAATTAAGATAATGACTTAATTGATAAAAAGGGCTCCATTCGGAGCCCTTTTTTTATTACAATATTTTTCTGGGGATAGAATACCAGCTTATTTCTTTAAACCAGCTCGTGCTAAACATGCTCTTCCGAACGCGTCAAATATGGCTTTATAAAAGGGTATTTCCATTACCTTCCACTCCGGATGCCATTGAACCCCCAAAGCGAAATTTCTGGCATTTTTGACTGAAACAGCTTCGATTAAACCGTCAGGTGCAACAGCTTCAATTTGTAGTCCTTCCCCCAATTTATCGACACCCTGCCAATGGACAGAATTTACCCTTGGCTCTTTTTCATCGGTAAGTTGAGATAATACTCCATTTTTTGTAAGGGTTACGCTGTGTGCAAAATCATATTGACCCTCAATATCTTTAGTTGAATCCTCACGATGATCCTGTTTGCCTTCAACTGTGTGAACTTCCTGATGGAGCGAACCTTGATAAGCAACGTTCATTTCTTGAAATCCTCGACAAATTGCAAACAATGGAACTCCTGCATTAACCGCTTTTGGGATAAGGGGTAAAACGGTAGCATCCCTTTGCGGATCATGTTTAGTATTTGGCTTACTGGAAGAGCCACTATATTGATGAGGTTCTACATTAGAGTAACTTCCCGTGAGAAGGATACCATCTACTGTTGAAAACAATTTTTCACTATCTAATTTATCTGCAAGATCCGGAAATAGAATGGGGAATCCATCCATAACATTTACGACTGCAGAAATATACTTGTCACCTGATTGGTGATAATTAAATAAACTATGTTTTTCAAAACAAGTTGAAATGCCGATAATGGGTTTTGTCATCAATTTTTATTTAAAAGTATTAATTAATAAAGAATGTTGACTGCAAAGGTAAATACAGAGATTTGAACAAGAAAACATTCTTATTAATTTGAGAACTGAATACTTGTTGAAAAGTATCTATACGTATTATGCTCATTGACTGAATTTGGATAAAACAAAAGGAAAAATTATAATTAATGCTTAAATCAATAAATCCATCCAATGGTGAATTAATAGCTTCCTATGAAGAAATGACACAGAAAGAAGTGAGTGCCATTATTTCGGATGTTAATTCTGCCTACCAAGAATGGCGACAAACATCATTTTCTCATAGATCGAAGTTAATGAAAAATGCCGCAGCAAACCTTCAAGACCGAAAGGAAGAATTGGGTCGGCTCATGACGTTGGAAATGGGAAAACCCTTTTCCCAAGCAGTGGCTGAAGCGAATAAATGTGCTTCTGTGTGTGAGTATTATGCTGATAATGCAGAAAGAATTTTAGCAGATCAGATTATCGAAACGGATGCATCAAAAAGCTATGTAGCTTACCGTCCCATCGGAATTGTATTTGCAGTTATGCCCTGGAATTTTCCATTCTGGCAAGTCCTTCGATTTGCGGCGCCTGCGCTTATGGCCGGGAATGTGGGAATTTTGAAACATGCATCCAATGTGCAGGGTTGCGCTTTAGAGATTGAAAAAATATTCCACGATGCAGGCTTTCCAAAAAATGTTTTTCGGACATTGGTTATTGGTTCAAAAAATGTAAAAGAAGTGATTGAAAATCCCCACGTAAAAGCAGTGACATTAACGGGAAGCACGCCAGCTGGAAAAGCGGTGGCGTCTCAAGCTGGAGCCGTACTAAAAAAGACTGTTTTGGAATTGGGCGGCAGCGATCCATATATTATTTTGGAAGATGCAGATCTCGACCAGGCGATTACTGCCTGTATGATTGGGCGATTTTTAAATACAGGGCAAAGTTGTATTGCAGCGAAACGGTTTATTGTGGTTGAATCTATCTTGGATGAATTTAGAAGTAAATTATTGGAAGCCATGAAAACCCAAAAGTGGGGGGACCCATTTGATGAAGATGTGAATATTGGTCCTATGGTAAATATCTGGTCACGGGATGAAGTGCATGAACAAGTCGTAGCCAGTATCAAAAAAGGAGCTGAATTATTGGTGGGTGGAGAAGTGCTGGATGTGGAAGGTGCCTTTTATCCTGCAACATTGTTAGATAATGTGAAACCGGGAATGCCCGCTTTTGATGATGAAATTTTTGGACCTGTTGCTTCCATTATTCCAGTAAACGATGAAGCAGAAGCCATTAAATTGGCGAATCAGACACCTTTTGGATTAGGAGGTGCTGTATTTACAAAGGATGTAGAAAAAGGTGAAAGAATTGCAGCAAATGAAATTGAAGCAGGATGTTGCTTTGTTAATGATTTCGTCCGCTCGGATCCCCGATTACCCTTTGGCGGAATTAAAGAATCTGGTTACGGACGGGAACTATCTGAAGCAGGGATTCGGGAATTTACTAATATGAAGACAGTTTATATCCGATAAAACAATGTTAAGGTTAATCGTTTCTTAAACTATTTTTTTGAATTTTCACTCGCCGATCTGCTAAATAGTTTAAGATAAAATCCATACACCCTTTTTTTGCACCAATCAATTCGGGTGGGAAAACACCTTTATCGGAAAAATGCCCTTTAAGAATTAAATTTATTGAAGCTGTTGCTGTGTAACCGGTGGTTCGAGACATAGAAGTAATGCCGGTTTCAATATCGAATTCATCATATAAATGATAGGAAATAGTTTGTTGCTCATCTCGAATTAAAACATCTAAAACAGTGAACTCCGGTTCATTATCTCCTAATCTCCAATCATCAAATAATATTGCTACAGTTTTTTCAATTTGATTAGAATCAAATTTTCCATCTTTATGGTAAGATTTCATGATGTCTGCATGGCCGGGATACCGGAGTGTTTTTTCCTTCATATTGGGAATATGATTCATAGTCGTAAGGATGGATCGCAATCCATCAGTATTAAAGGCTTCTAGAGTACCTGCGTCCTGGATGTCCATTATTTCAATTTCTGACAGGGCAGGTTTGATAACAATCTCACCATCAATCATCATTCGCGCAGAGCGAGTGTATTCTTCAATGACATCAATTGGAGAAAAGGGTGCTTTATAATTGAAGGGTGGTTCAGGATATTTTGGTAACCCGCCCACATAATATTCGAAAGATTTAATCTCCATTTTTGTGTTATGATATCCCAACAAAAAATTGGGAATTCCCGGTGCAACACCAGAATCCACAATGACAGATACACCGAATTTTTCAGCCAATGGAGATAATTCCAGAACATTTTCTGGCGAAAAAGATATATCAACTATATTTTTCCCGGCACCTATGACTGCCATCAGAGTTTGATAACCCAAATATCCGGGAACTCCAATTAATACAATATCAGCAGGTTCCAACCATTCCAACAGTGTTTTATGATCAGTTACATCAAGTTGTATTGTCGTTATATCCGGGTTTCTTTTTTGAACAGATGAGAGATTTTCTAAATTATAATCTGTCAAGTGAACGTGATAATCATTGCTCAAATCCAACGCCATGGTGCTCCCCACCATCCCGGCTCCTATCACATATACATTAACCATTAAAAATTTCCATAATCAGAAACCAAATTTAATGGAATAAGCGAATATAAAAAAACCCGTCAGAATTTTGATAATTCCAACGGGCATTCTAAATGTGATCCGGGTGAGACTCGAACTCACGGCCAACGGCTTAAAAGGCCGCTGCTCTACCAACTGAGCTACCGGATCAAATCATAAAAAATTTGGGGCGGAAAATTACAAGAAATCATCTCTATTTGCACAGAAAAAGACTTGGAACTTTACTCTTAATTATATTGCAAAATTATTAAAGTAGATGTTACTTCTATTAAGTGTAAAAGAATAAAAAGTAAAAGGTGTAGCAAAAAATGGTGTCTGATCATAAAACAGGCCAATCACTTGAACATGAAATAGGAACATCCGTGTTTATTGATAATAGAGAATGGATCATTGCTGAAAAACATACAGGATTAATTAAGCTTCAGCGTGATAGTATTGATGGTACGAGCAGAATAATGGATGTTACGGAAGAAGAACTTCAGGAGATAGTGAAAAAATCGCAGCATCAGTTAGAAAACTGAAACGATTATTTAACCGAAAATTACTCTAAAGATCCTTCGATACAGGTTGTATCGAATCCACCCCGTGTGTTATAAACAGTCGTTATTTTCAAACGTTTTGTTTCAAGCTTCGACTTCAAATCATTAAATATCCGTTTCGTAGCTCCTTCCTGAAAAATACCCACATTACGGAAACTGATAAAATAATATTTCAATGATTTTAGTTCGATACATTTTTTCCCATCAGGATAATATTCCAATTTTACATATGCCATATCCGGTAAACCGCTGAACGGACACACAGCGCTGAATTCATCTGTTTCTGTCATGATGAATTGATTTGGGCTGTCAAAATCAAATGTTTCGAGGTAATCCGGGTTTATGAGTTCTTCTCCACCAAAATCAAGTTTTAATCCTTCTGCTTTTGCCATAATTATCCTTTATATATACATCCCGATGAACAGGTTTCTTTGACTTCTATAGAAGCTAAATAGTTTAACGTGGGATATAATTTTAACCATATCCATTTTGCAAGGTTTTCGCTGGTTGGATTCTCAAGTCCGTCAATATCATTTAAATAATGGTGATCCAACTGATTATAAATTGGTGCAAAAGCTTTTTTGATTTCTGCATAATCGATAACCCATCCAACATCTGGATTAATGGGACCATCTACGGTAATGCGCACAGTAAAAGAATGACCATGAAGACGTTTGCACTTATGTCCGTCCGGAAGGTTTGGAAGAAGGTGAGCCGCTTCGAATGTTATATCTTTATATATTTCCATAATGCTATCAGGGGATACCTAAAAATTTATGGGTTTGCAGACTTAAATTCCAATGGGGATGTAAGCGGCAATATTCCAGTGTTTTTTTGATATTAATATTTAAATCAGAACCAGCCATGGGTTGTAAAGAAAAATGCTTGAATTCCAAATCAATAAATTGTTCAGGGTTTTCTTCTTTTTGGGGATAAACAAATTTTAATTCATGCCCCGAATTTAAAACGAGATCTGATCCAATTTTAGGTGAAACACAAATCCAGTCTATATTTTTAGGAGGTAATAATGTACCGTTGGTTTCGATGGCTATTTCAATCCTATTTTTGTGGAAAGCATCTACCAAATCTTGATCCATTTGCAATAAGGGCTCACCGCCGGTACAAACAACATAGGGGTTTGAAATTGCATTATTTGGCCATTGATCTAAAACATAATTAGCAAGAGCATCAGCAGAATCGAATATTCCTCCGCCGGGACCATCCGTCCCTACGAATTCAGTATCGCAAAAGGCGCAGATAGCTTTATTGCGGTCTTTTTCCAAACCTGTCCAAAGGTTGCAACCGGCAAAGCGGCAAAATATTGCAGGTCGGCCTGTATGATATCCTTCACCTTGGATTGTATAGTAAACTTCTTTGACTTTGTAGGGCATATTTAATCTTGATATTTTAACGGGTCTTTATAATCGGCTTCCAAAAATCCGTTCAATCGTAACTGGCATGAATCACAATGGCCGCATGGTTGCCCTGTTGCTGATGGATCGTAACATGAGTGTGTTAAAGAATAATCTATTCCCAGTGCAATTCCCTTCTGGATTATCTCTGCTTTAGTCAAATGAATAAGAGGTGTGTGGATTATAAGTTGTTGTTCATTTTCAACACCTGTTTTAGTCGCAAGGTTCGCCATATCCTGAAACGACTTTATGTATTCCGGTCTACAGTCGGGATAGCCGCTATAGTCCAAGGCGTTTACACCGATGAAAATATCATAGGCATTCAATGTTTCAGCCCAGGCCAAAGCAAAAGATAAAAAAATTGTGTTTCGAGCCGGAACGTATGTAATCGGAATTTTATTTGATTCAAGTTCTGTGTCTTTTGGAACATCAATATTATCAGTCAGGGCAGAACTTCCAAAAGTTCGCAAGTCTATTTGTATTACTTTATGATCTTTAACTTGATAAACGCTAACTAATTTTTTTGCTGATTCAAGTTCATAGTTATTACGTTGTCCATAATCAAAAGAAAGGGCGCATGGAATAAACCCCTGCTCTTTAGCAATCGCCAAACATGTTGTGGAATCCAATCCACCACTTAATAATATAACTGCTTTCTTCATTCTATATTAATAGAGGTTACTCCTGACAATGTAGTGACCCCGGAAGGACTCGAACCTTCAACCAATGGCTTAAGAGGCCACTGCTCTACCAATTGAGCTACGGGGCCGTTTGTTTCATCAAAAAACGACAATGACTTATTATTCTTAATAACGAGCGGGCAAAGTTAGATATCAGTTTACATAAGTCCAACAATATTGAAACGACCCTAGAATTGAGAAAGAGTACAAAGGGAGGAATATAAATTCAATTTTTTACATTTTCTCTATTGCGCAGAATTATTCAGACTTGTATTTTTCGTTTGCCTTTGAGCCGTGAATTCATGATTTTGAATTTACGTTTTAAGAGGTTGGCAAGTGAAAAGTGAAATGGCTCCGGGTTGGCGTTCGGAGCCATTGTCTTTTATATTCGTTGTAAATTCAGACTGTTATTTGAAAATGGGGGCGACCGGTTTCGACGGGATATGATCTTTGTTAAACTGCATGCGGAGATCTCGGAATTCTCCTAAAACATCCGAACATTCATACATGCCGATTACGGCTACATGGCAGCAGCTTAAGACTACTGCCCGTCCTTTACTAAATTTACTTGTGGTTTTGTAAAAGGGCGTCGACTACGCAAGTTGCTCTTAATATGCGCCCATCGTATTGAGGTAAGACTTTTTGGGCTGGTTCCGCTAGTTGTTTGTCGCTGGCCATTTGTGGAATAAGATCCTGCCAGGAGACTAAGCGTGTAGATGTTTTATGAAGATTTATTTCGGACGGGAGTTCGAATCTCCCCGCCTCCACTCGACTTCGCTCCTCAGAGCGAAGTCGACCGCGCTGAAGTTCTTTTGATAAAAGAACGTAAGCGGGAATACACAACAAATCAGAAAGGA
>JACNLB010000070.1 GCA_014381755.1 Fidelibacterota bacterium
ATGAAGTTTTGAACCATGAATTAACAATGGAAAATGCCGATAAAGGGATTCAAGATTTGAAAACTCTGCTCATTCGTTTTTTAGAATCCTATTTTTAAAACTCTCTATACAATTTGGTAATTCATGTCTTTAGATTTTGATTATAAACTATGTTACTAAAATGAAAAAACTAATATTTCTAATTCTGTTTACAATGGCATTAGGTCAGGACTATGAACCAAATAATGCGGCATATTATTATACACAAGTGAAATATAAACCATCACCATCCAAATTCACTGAAAAAATTGAAAAAGGTGAAATGATATTGCCCAATCTGGAAGTCACAGACTACCTGAAAGAAAATCAACATATACTGAGTTTATTGGAAAAAGCTACTAATCAGGATTCATGTTTTTTTCATATTAAAGACGATGGAGATCGCATGACTGCCGGTTATGATTTTTCGTTGTATCATGCATCAGCTTTTTTGCATTTACACGTTTTAAATGAACTTGCTGTAGCAAACATTGATACATCTATAAAAAGAGTGTTTCAAATGACCAAAATTATCAATCACGGTCAACAGCAAAAGAAACGGGTAACTATGTGGGAATTTTCAAAAGAACTAATGATCCTAAAAATATCGAATTTGACTCAATCAATTATGGAAAATGAACAAGTTGCATCCATACAGTTGCAAGAATTATTAAATATATTATTGAAAGCTAGAAGACAATACAAAGGATTGGAGGGTTGGCTCAAAAATTCAACAAATGATCAAGCAAAAATATTTGAAGAAACTTTTAAACATGGTAAAGGATCTTTGCTGAATAATTTTTTTGAAGATTCGTTAGAAATATCGGATGAGCAGAAAACCCGATTAGTAGAATTTTATATTGAAAGGGTAAATGCTAATTTCAGAATAGAATTAAATAAATTAGAAATTGCACTAAAAAAGTATTATAAATACAACAGTTCACTCGATTATAATCATTATCAAATACAATTTTCTGCAATTACATCGATGAAATTTTCTCTCAAAGACATAATTAACTTGACTGGCGGTGAATCTGATTACTATTTAGAACGATCATTTATGGATGATATTGCAAAAATGGTTGCATCTTCTTTGATTTATATTAATTCTTCAATGGGTGTTGATGTAATTGAAAGATACTATATGACTAGAGCAAAATGGGATATAATTATCATAGCACTTGCTATAAAACAATATGAAATAAAATATAAGCGTTGGCCATTGGCATTAAATAAACCAGAGCTAAAAAATTTAAAATTTCTGAATAAGGATCCCTGGAATTCATTCCGTCCTTACAAAATTATCAAAAGAGATAACAATTTATTTATTTATAGCTTAGGCCCCGATAGAAAAAATGACAAAGCAAAAAAACACATAAGTAAAAAATTATATGAAACTGACCCAGATTTAATAGGTGACATTTTCGTAGAACTCAAACCATTCCATTAACCATAAAATTGAAGAAAATAACATGATAGAACCGACAGTCAAAAAAGGGCAGGAATACGAATTAACCATTGAATCGTTGGCGTACGGCGGAAAGGGAATTTCCAAAGTGGACGGCTTTGTTGTATTTGTGAAAAATGCCATTCCCGGGCAAAAAGTTCGTGCACTGGTTTATCGTAAACGAAAGGGGTTTGCCGAAGCGCGTCCGCTGGAGGTGTTGGAAGAATCATCCTTCAAAGTGGACGCTCCCTGTGAACATTTTGCATTTTGCGGCGGCTGTACATTTCAGCAATTGGATTATGCAGAACAGGTGAACCAGAAAAAACAGCAAGTTGAAGATTTATTCAGGCGTCAAGCAGGGATTGCTGATTTTACTGTGGATAAAGTAATTGGAGCTGAAGAACAATATCATTATCGAAATAAAATGGAATTTTCCTTTTCCAATCGTCGCTGGACATTACCTGATGAAGGCGATGATACTGAAAGAAGTTTTGCTTTAGGTCTTCATGTTCCTCGTCGATATGATAAAATATTGAATATTAATGAATGTCACCTTCAACCAAAATTGGGTAATGAAATTCTCAATGCAGTGAAAGAAAAAGCGCGGGAATTGAAACTCAAGCCTTATGATGTAAAAACCCATAATGGATTTCTTCGGCACTTGGTTATGCGCTTCGGACATAATACAGGCGATATGATGGTGAATTTGGTCACCAGTTATGAAAACCCTGAATTAATTCAACCATTAGCTGATCATATTCATGAAACATTTCCCCAAGTAACATCCATCATCAATAATATCAACACGAAGAAAGCAGATATTGCCTTTGGAGAATATGAAACAATTCTATACGGCTATCCAACCATTACGGAAAAAATGGGCGATCTTACATTTGAAATTTCTGCTAATTCATTTTTTCAGACGAATACAAATCAAGGGGAGAAGCTTTACCAAACAGCATTGGATGGTGCCGAACTTACAGGAAAAGAAATTGTGTATGATCTGTATTGCGGAACGGGTTCTATTTCGCTTTTTCTTGCGCAAAAAGCAAAAGAAGTCCATGGTTTTGAACTCATCGTATCCGCGGTAGAAGATGCAACCAGAAATGCCATAACCAATTTGATAACCAATGTACGCTTTCATAAAGCGAATTTGGATTTCTTTTTCAAAAAAGAGTCTAAACGTAAAAAAGTGCCAAATCCGGATATTATTATTGTTGATCCTCCACGAGCCGGAATGCATAAAGATATGGTTAGCTCTTTATCAAAATTTGGCGCCCAACGATTGGTATATGTATCCTGTAATCCAACAACTCAAGCCCGGGATGTGGCATTGTTGATGGAAAACGGATATGAGCTTAAAAAACTCTCAATGGTAGATATGTTTCCTCATACGCCTCATATTGAGACGGTTGGTGTTTTAGAAAAGATCTGATTCAACACTTATATTTTTGTCATATCAGACTTAAATTTTCAGCTATGCGTCGCTGGTTTCGATTACTGATACGTAACAGTTTCTTCCAAGTGGGTATGGGCATCTTTATGGTCATGATCTTGGGTGGACTCATTTTGCGTTCCCTGGAAACAGGAGCCATTACTGAAGGTGAGACACCTTTTTGGTGGGCAATTGTAACCATGACGACGGTTGGTTATGGTGATTATGCACCGTCAACGTCTGAAGGCAGAATATTTGCTGTTTTGGTCATGTTTGCCGGTATTTCACTAACGGCTATGTTCACAGCTGTCATATCGTCAATTTTTGTTGCTAAAAGAATTAGAGAGGATAAAGGTTTGGAAAAAGTAAATGTAAAAAGTCATATCATTCTTTGTGGTTGGAACAGAAACGCAGATAAAATAATTGACTCTATTCAATATTTATCAGAAGGACGTCGAAAGGATCTCGTTTTAATTAATGATTTGGATGAAGAGTCCATCGCCCGCTTAAAGACTCGCTATCGGGATATTCAATTATATTTTGTAGCAGGCGATTACACTAGTGAACAGATACTTCAACGTGCATCCTTGGAAGAAGCAGACACAATTATAATTATTCCCAGCGATGTGGATGCAACAATTCAGAATCCGGATGAAAAAACGATTTTGGCTACATTAACGATTAAAGGGTTAGAGCCGAATAAGCGATTAATTGCTTATTTGTACAGTAGGGATAACCTGACGCATATTAAACGGGCCAATGCAGACGAAGTGGTCATTAGCGATGATTTTGGTGCGTATATGCTGGCATCTCATGTTGTGGATCCGGGTATTCCTCAAACATTGAATCGACTGATGGACAATGTTTCAGAAAACCGATTCAAGCGAGTAGATATTCCAAGTGAATTTGTAGGACAATCGTTTGATAATTTATTTAACCACTTCAGAAATAATAATGGTTCATTACTTATAGGCGTTTTTTCTGAAGAAGAAAATCTGGGTATTGGAGAAGTACTATCAGCTGACTCTTCAGCTTTGGATGCCTTTATAGAACGGAAGTTGAAAGAAGGTGGTGTTTCACTTCAAGAAGAAAGTAAAATTTCGACAGTGATCAACCCTGATAGAAATTATATAATAAAAGATGGCGAGCGAGCCATCATTATACCTTGAGGTGCGTATGGATGTAGGAGCATTAAAAGAATTCAATATTTTTAATGGATTGGATGAATCGGAAATAAAGTTATTTGCTGATAAAGTATCTACAGTAAAAGTTCCGAAAGGTGAAAGTTTTATTGTGGAAGGCGATGTAGGCGATTCGATTTATCTCCTTTTGGAAGGAGAAGTCGAAATCAATCAGGCATTAACGCTTTCCATGAATAAGAGCGAAGCAGATAATCGGGAAAAGGCGATTATTAAACTATCCAGCCAAATCAAACCCCTTTTTGGTGAAATGTCTTTGTTTAATGAAGGTGACCGCCGCACAGCAAGTGTTAAAGCATTATCAGATTGCAAACTGGCAAAAATTTTGAAAGAAGAATTGTTTGAAGTGTGTGATGCACATCCGTCAACGGGATATAAAGTAATGCAAAACCTTTGTCGAACTCTTTGCGGTAATTTGGTTAAAGCGAATCAAAATGTATTAAAACTGACCACAGCATTCAGTTTAATTTTAGAACGATAACTTACATGGAACATGGATGATGGGATATGGAAGATGGGGAAATCATTCCTTCAAGCATTCATCCTAGCATTCATTCAATATATCAACCTACTAAATAAAAGAGAAAAAATTAATTCATGACGGTACAGCTGGACAAAGTTTATTCACCTTCATCAATTGAAGATAAGTGGTATCAGCATTGGCTGGTCAATGATTATTTTCACGGTGAAGTGAATTCTGAAAAGGAACCCTACACAATTGTCATCCCACCGCCGAATGTGACGGGAATGCTCACCATGGGCCATGTGCTTAATAATACTATTCAGGATATCCTGATTCGTAAAGCTCGCATGGAAGGAAAAGAAGCCTGTTGGATTCCTGGAACTGATCATGCATCCATTGCCACAGAAGGGAAAGTTGTAGCTATGCTCAAAGAACAAGGCATTGATAAACACAGCCTTTCCCGAGATGAATTTTTGGAGCATGCTTGGAAGTGGAAAGAAAAATACGGTGGTATAATTATTCAGCAATTGAAAAAGCTGGGCTGCTCCTGCGATTGGGAACGTGAACGGTTTACTATGGATAAAGGATATTCAAAAGCTGTTCTTTCTGCATTTGTAAAATTATACGAAAAAGGGCTCATTTATAAAGGCTACCGCCTTGTGAATTGGTGCCCGGTTTCCAAATCAGCAATTAGTGATGAAGAAGTCATCCACAAAGAAGTAAATGGTCATTTATGGTATTTTAAATATCCGCTAAAAGACAGCGGTGAATTCATGGTTGTGGCTACAACTCGTCCGGAAACAATGCTGGGAGATACAGCAGTTGCTGTTCACCCCAAAGATGAACGATTTGCTCATTTAGTCGGAAAAACGATTGTTTTGCCATTGGTGGGTCGGGAAATCCCTGTTATTTCAGATGATTACGTGGACCCGGAGTTTGGTACCGGTTGTGTAAAAGTAACGCCGGCTCATGATCAAAATGACTTCGCCATGGGAGAACGACATAATTTGGATGTCATCAACATTATGAATGATGATGCATCGTTGAATGAAAATGCCCCGGAAGCATACCAAAATCTTTCAAGGGAAGATGCAAGAAAAGCTGTCATTAAGGATTTAGAGAAGCAGGGCTTTCTCCATAAAACAGAAGATTATGTTAACAAAGTTGGTTATTCAGAACGTGGGAATGTACCCATCGAATTTTATATGTCAGAACAGTGGTTTATGAAAATGAGTGAATTAGCCAAACCGGCATTGCAGGCAGTGTCTGACGGCAAAATTAACTTTCATCCAGCCCATTGGGTTAAGACCTATAACCATTGGATGGAAAATATTAAAGATTGGTGTATCAGCCGTCAGCTCTGGTGGGGACACCAGATCCCGGTTTGGTATCACAAGGACGATTCAAAGAAATTGCATGTGTCTGTTGGTGGTCCAAAAGATTCCGAAAATTGGATTCAGGATCAAGATGTATTGGACACGTGGGCAAGCTCATGGCTGTGGCCGTTGGCTGTCCATGACTGGCCGGAAGAAAGCACCGAATTGGATTATTTTTATCCTACAGATGCATTGGTCACAGGTCCGGATATCATTTTTTTCTGGGTTGCGCGAATGATTATGACCGGGTATGAATTCAAAGAAGATTTACCGTTTAAAGATGTGTATTTCACATCCATCCTTCGGGATGAAACGGGTCGAAAGTTTAGTAAGTCTCTTGGGAATTCACCTGACCCTTTTGAATTATTCGAACAATATGGAACGGATGCTGTTCGATTTGGCACGATGCTCATGGCGCCCCAGGGATTGGATGTCCTTTTTTCATCCACACGCTTGGAAGTGGGTCGAAATTTCATGAATAAACTGTGGAATGCATCCCGTTTTGTCCTCATGAATTTGGAAGATGGTCAAGTACCGGATATTGATTTGGATGCGGAAGAATTGGATTTGCCGGAGCGCTGGATTATAAGCAAACTGCAATCCTGTGTTCAAAATTATAATCGCCAGCTGGACAGATTTCATTTTAATGAAGCGGCAAAGGTTCTCTATGATTTTACATGGAATGATTTTTGTGATTGGTATATCGAAATTGCCAAAACACGTTTTTATGGAAATGATGCTCATTCGGCTGATGTTTCGAAGTCCGTTGCCATTCATGTATTAAAAACAGTGTTAACAATTCTGCATCCGTATGCACCATTTATTTCTGAAGAATTATGGGCTCAAGTAAAAAACACAGATGACTCGGATCTTATCATTCAAAAATGGCCTGAAATTGATATGGATAAAAAAGATAATTCAGCTGAAAAGAATATGGAATTATTACAAGAAATTATTACCGGAATTCGCACAATTCGAAGTCGTATGAATATTCCACCGGGAAAAAAATCAGATCTAATTGCTAAATGTGATAATGAAATGGCTGAATTTTTGAAAACGCATCACGATATTATAGCATCACTATCGCGGACATCATCGGTTTTGACGGGCGAAGACCGGGAAAAACCGGAACAATCAGCAACGGTGGTCATAGGCAAGAATGAACTGTATATTCCACTGGGCGGATTGATCGATTTAGACGTGGAATTGGTTCGCTTGCAGAAACGCGCCGATGAAATAAACGGACATTTATTGGGAATTTCTAAAAAATTGTCCAATGAACAATTTATGAGCAGGGCACCGGAACAAGTGGTGACCAGAGAAAAAGAAAAACAAGAAGATATGACAGCTGAACTTGAAAAAGTGAACGCAAATTTGGAGATGCTGCAATGAGAATAATTTATTTATTTCTACCTATCATTTTATTAAGCCAAAGTATGACGGTTTATAAGGATAATATTGCCTTGGTGAAAGAACCGGTTTACTGGTCTGTCCAGGCGGGATTATCTGAAATCAACTATGGTCAGCTTCCGAATGGTCTTTTGCCGGAATCACCTTTTTTGTCACTTTCTGATGCAACAATTCTTTATCAGCGCTACAATAATAATGTGTTTAGCGGTGAAAAATATTTCAATAATAAACTGGGTCAATATGTGTATGTAAAAATTCACAATGATAAAATTCAGGAAGGCACGCTCATTGAATTGAAAGGAAATAGTCTATCTTTAAAAACACGCAAAGATATCATAACTATTGCTCGCTCAAAAGTGGATTATATGTATACACGTGATCAAGAGACCGTTCCCCAATTACACCCGGAACTGGCTTGGGATATCAACAGTCCAATGACCGGTACGATTTCCGGTGATTTGGTATATTTATCCGGAGGATTTGACTGGAATGCCGTCTATCGGTTTATTCTAAATGGTGATAAAGGTCAACTCATAACTGAAGCAATTGTCAAAAATTCCAGCAATGTTGATTTCAGCAATTTTTCTTTAAAACTAGTAGAAGGGAATCTGCAAAAGAAAGGTGGTCGTCCCCAGCCTGTTTATCGGGCAGAACGCAGCATGTCCGCTCTGACGATTGATTCTCCACCTGTGGCCAGTGAAGATGCATTGGGCGATTTTCATATTTATTCATTGCCGGAACGAATAAACTTAAACCAAAATCAAAGCGTTACCGTCCGTTTGTATGAACCCAAGAATGTAAATTATAACAAAACGTATGTGTTTCAAAATTCAGAGCGGAGCAAAAAAGAAGAACCTCTTAAGATTGAGATCAAACTTGCAAACACAGCTGAAAATGGATTGGATATTCCATTACCCCGGGGGAAAGTAAGTTTATATTTAAAATCAGAAGATGGCTCATTGGAATACGCCGGAGAGGATGAACTGAAGCAGGTTCCCAGAGGAGAAACGGCTACCATTTCAGCCGGCCGAGCTTTTGATGTTATCGGTAAACGCATAGTTTTACACTATGACCGTCAGCGAAAAAGCGAAGAAGCATCCATTGAAATTAGTGTAAAAAATAAACGAGAAGAAAAAGTGGACATCCGTCTTGTTGAGCAGATACGTGGTGATTGGATAGTCCGCGACGCCTCAGACAATTATATAAAGAAAGATGCTTCTACAATTCATTTCCCATTTTCCTTGGACGCAGGCGATTCTAAAACAGTGACTTACACGTATCGCAAGGAATGGAAATGAGGTTATGGAAAATGGAGCATGGAAGATGTAAGATGGGAGATGTTGATAAATATTGTAGAAGCTAAAAATCATTAGATTTATGCTCTATTCCCAATGAGTTTAATAAGACATAAACTTAATTACGATAATCGCTCTTTTTACATTTTCCATACCCCATAATCCATCTTCCATATTGATCCAATGACACCTTCTCAAACCTCAACAACTCCAATTCAATACCTTCCCGGTGTGGGACCAAAAAGAGCAGAAGCTCTGGCGACAGTAGGCATTGATACCGTCGATGATTTACTGCATTATTATCCCCGCCGCTATCTTGACCGCACAACAGTTAAATCAATCCATGATGTAAAAAAGAACGATGAAACGACAATAGTCGGAACAGTGGAAGTGTGCGGCGAACGTCAAATGCGGAAACGAAAATTGTTTCAGGCTGTCCTTTCTGATGGTACCGGGATGATAACACTTGTATGGTTCAATGGTGTAAAATATATTAAAAATGCTGTTAATAAAGGGGATCGTCTGGCTGTGCATGGTAAGGTGGAATTTTATAACGGTTTTCAGATTGTACATCCGGATTTTGATAAACTTGATTCCGATGCAGATCCCATAAACACGGGGACGATTATTCCATTATATCCACTCACCGCAGAACTGAAAAAAGTTCGAATTGATCACCGGAGCTTTCGTCGTATAATTAAAGAGAATGAAGAGGTGTTTTCAATTATTAAAGATCATTTTGAAGATCGTGTTTTAAACGAACAAAAATTGATACCTCTGAATATTGCACTTCAGCATATTCATTTTCCTGAATCTAGAGAAAACCTGCTCGTTGCTATGGAGAGATTAAAATTTGACGAACACTTTTTCCTACAGTTGTTAATGGCACTGCGAAAAAAATCATATGATAAAATTGGAACAAATGCCCTCACAAAATCCGGAGTGCAAGTACAGCAAATCGAGGATGAATTGGGTTTTGAGCTAACTGATGCTCAACAAAAAGTGATTCAGGAAATTCGATCAGATATAGCACAACCAAAAGCAATGAATCGTTTGTTGCAAGGCGACGTGGGATCAGGAAAAACAATCGTGGCTATTTTAGTTGCCGCCGCCGCCGTTGCTAATGGCGTCCAAGTTGCTATTATGGCGCCAACGGAAATTCTGGCGCACCAGCATTATGAATCGTTCAAAAAACAATTAAATAAAGTTCATATAAGCTGTGCATTATTGGTGGGGAAGCAAAAAGCGGCGGAGCGAAAACAGATACTTGAAGCTATTAAAGATGGTAAAATCAATGTTGTAATTGGCACCCATGCCTTAATCCAGAAAGATGTAGAATTTAAAAATCTGGGCTTTGTTGTCGTAGATGAACAGCATCGCTTTGGAGTGGTTCAGCGCGGTATTCTGTTGCAAAAAGGGCTGCATCCTCATCTGTTGGCTATGACAGCCACACCTATTCCTCGGACCATGGCTATAACGTATCATGGTGATATGGATTTATCCATCATTGACGAAATGCCAAAAAACAGGAAACCGGTCATTACAAAAATAGTCAAAGAAGACCGCCTGCAAAATGTATATAATTTTATTCGTGATGAAGTACAAGCGGGGCGGCAATGTATGGTGGTTTACCCTTTAGTGGAAGAGACAGAAAAGTCTGACCTTGCCGCTGCATCGGAAGGATTTGAAGCATTACAAATTACATTTAAAGGAATAAAAATTGGCCTTATCCACGGTCGAATGAAAAAGGATGATAAAGACGCCATTATGGATGCCTATTCAAAAAATGAAATTAATATTCTAGTCTCGACCACAGTGATTGAAGTGGGGATTGATATTCCAAATGCATCTGTTATGTTAATTGAACATGCCGAGCGATTTGGACTGACACAACTCCATCAACTTCGGGGCCGAGTGGGCCGGGGCATCGCCAAGAGTTACTGCATTCTGGTTGAACGTAATATTAGGGATACGTCTAGGAAACGGCTGGCGATCATGGAAAAAACAAACGACGGTTTTATCATTGCCGATGAAGATTTAAAAATGCGGGGGCCGGGAAAATTCTTCAGTACAGAGCAGAGCGGTTTTTTTAAACATAAAATCGCAGATATGGTTACAGATGGTATCATAATAAGAAAAGCACGTGAAGTAGCGCAAACCATTGCAAAAGCAGATACTAAACTGGAAAATCACCCACACATGAAAGAACGGCTGCTGCAGGATTATGCACAATATTTAGAAACTGTAGTGATTAGTTAATGATTAATCAAACCAACTGCCCCCTTTGCAAAAGTGAACTGAAAACCGTTTTTTCCACTAAAGACTATTTAGTCAGCGGTGAAAAATTTGATATTGTAGAATGTTCAGACTGCCACCTCCGCATGACGAATCCATTTCCGGACAAAGAGAAAATTGGCAGTTATTATGAATCGGACGAATACATTTCCCACGCAGATGAATCAAAAGGAATTTTTGACTCCATTTATAATGTGGTTCGTTCGTATATGTTGGGAGTGAAAAAGCGGTTGGTAGAAAATTCCACCGGTAAGAAGATAGGTAATATTCTGGATATCGGGTGCGGCGCAGGGCATTTCTTAAACACAATAAAAGAAAACGGTTGGAATGTGAAAGGAGTGGACGCTTCACAAAAAGCCCGAGAATTGGTAAAAAACCAATTCGATATTAATGTGATTACTCCTGAAAACTGGTTGGATTCAGAAGAAACATATGATGTTATTACATGTTGGCATAGTTTGGAACATGTTCATGAACCTTGGGGATATTTGGAAAAAATCAAAACACAGTTAAAACCTGACGGAGTGTTAATTGTGGCATTACCGAATTATGAATCAACGGACGGAAACAAATACGGAGCTGATTGGGCAGCCTATGATACTCCTCGCCATTTATATCATTTTACGCCAACATCCATGGAAAAGATGATGTTCAATAATGAATTTTTGATCGACGAAATTCATAGAATGCCTTTTGATGCATTTTATGTGTCTCTATTGAGTTCACAACATTT
>JACNLB010000121.1:0-6189 GCA_014381755.1 Fidelibacterota bacterium
TCCCTGCCCCAAGTAATATTCTCCGCCTGCATTTTGGAGAATTAATTCCCAATGAAGATGAGCGCCTTTTCGTGTCCCCATTGTGCTGGGCTCTGTACCGCTGTTTCCTGAAAGGCCAACTTGTTGTCCTGCGGAAATCGCTGATCCCGGTTTTATTTTAGAGTTGATATGAGATAAATGAGCATAAATAGACACTGCTCGGTAACCGGGAACAAGATCAAATCCATGATCAATATAAACAGACTGACCCACTAATATGTGCTCAAAGACATCTGATGGAGTGTGTCCCAATAGTTTGGCTTCTGCCAAAAGCAATTTTCTGAAATCAGGAGTAACTTCTTCAAAATAATGGTCTGCTCGAATGACCGTTCCATTTGCCACGGCCCGCACCGGCGTACCCCAGTCTACAACAAAGTCAATCCCGCGATGAATACCATTTCGGTATTTACGGGGAGCATTGGGGAGTAACAGTGCACGTTTAGGCACTGGAACATTTTCGCAGGGCATTAATAATTTTAAATTCTTTATTTCTTCAATCGTTGGCGGTTCATGATTTTGTGTAAATAGCGGGTATATGGGTTTTTCACCGGGGAAGCCATATTGTTCTAAAACGGGAGCAATAAAATAATTGATATAATCAGTATTTAATTCATATTCAATTTTGATTGTATCATTATAAAAAGAGAAATTGCTTATAGCGTAAAATCGGGTGTTTTCGGGAATATTATTATGAATAACATTCACTATTAATAGAGCAAGAGAGTCATCTTTTATAGATTTATTTACATTATTCAGTATGAAACCTTCTAAAGCATTTTTTAACGCATTTTCCACTAAGGCTTGATTATTTTGGTAAAAAGGTTCGGGATAAAGGATGTGTACTGATTCCTGGTTTACAGCGACGGTTATTATAGGCGTTGTTTCATACTGTTCAGCTTGTTTGGGTATAGAAGGGGCACAACTTTGGAAAAACCAACCCAACAGCAGGATGGTAAAACAGGTTTGAGTTGAACGCTTAAACAAAAAAATGTTATTTAGGAAATATGTTTTAATAATGCATCAAGGGCAGGATTAAACACTGTCAGCGGGTGGCCTTCAGTTGTATGGATGCACACAGGAGAGAAGATGGAATCATCTTTTTCAAGCGATCCATAATTTTTGTCAAACAACACTTGAGCACAAGGCAAATTGGATAATTTTAATGCATCTAAAATTGAATATTCATATCGCCCCCAGGATGTTGGAGCAAAAATAATGCCCCGGGTCTTTTTACGATTACGCTGAATGAATGAAACAGCCTTTTCAGCTTTATGCGTTTGCAGAAAGTGAAGTTGGATTTCTAAGCTAATACTATGAGCATGCCGGCGTAAGCATTTATTCACTTTATCTAATGTTACACGCTCTCCAACCTTAGCAGACTGCACACCGATAAGGTTAAGATTTGGGCCTTGTAATATCAGGATGTCCATTCATTACCGTAAGGGTATAATATGTCCAATAATATATCCAACCACAATGCCGACTAATAATGCCAATGTCAGCACACGTGATTTCATGAATTCGCCGGAATATCCCCGCTTAATGGCTAACATGCCTACAAAATAGCCCAAGCCGTTCAAAATCCAGAAAAAAGGAATGGCCAGCACCTTAACGATTAATGGGCCTATAAACGGAACCATGGCAATCAACGCACCTAATCCTGCAAACAGTTGAGTAAAAAGTCCCAATACCAGCGTTACAAATACGATAATTTTTTCATCGATACCTAATTTAAGCGCAACCACGATGAAAACAGCAATTAACAGCCAGATGATAATATGTTTTTTATAGAGTTGCAGGAAGGTTGGTTCAGACATGTTTAATCCGTGCAATAATATTAATACCGAACACCTTTACAGCGGCTTGAATAATCCGGCGCTGGCCTGATTTTTCCACCCATAATTGGCGAATAGCTTCTGATTCAATGATGTTATCCATAAAATAATCTGATTGCTTTGGTACAGATGTTACGTCTTCTTCTGCTTTGATGTCCAGCCGGTAATGATCACATAAAATACCACTGTCTGCAAGTGAAATTGTGCTTGTATCTGCCCAAAGGAACCGTGCAGAATATAATTTCCCATCATGGTCCATGGAAAACCATTTTGTATCCAATGCATCCACCGGTTGTTTTTGTACTTGGACAAGTAGCGTAAAAATTGACTGAATTTCCGGTATGCGTTTTAATGCCTGCTTATCATAGTTTAAAATACTATCGGAAGAACTATAGTGTGCGGTTGAAGTGTATTTTGTTGAACCCTGCTGAATGTTTTTTTCAAAAGACAAAATGCCATAATGGTTCAAATCATATTCCACTGAATAATGATTTGATGCGGGCCAGATTAAGTCAATTAACCCCACTGTTTTAGCGTTGAAATCAATTTTATTGGAATCAATTTTCATCCTCACATCTACAGAAGGAAATCCAAAAAAAGTAATCGTATACTCTTGTGCATGGATTAAAGAAATACAAAAAAATAAGACATGCAAAAATCGTTTCATTACGGCTTCCATTTAAACCTGTTTGCTAATCCGGCTAAACCAATAAAAGGAATATAAAGAGGTTGTAAAATAGTCCAGAAAATGAAAATGATAGATGGAAATGTTAGGTGTAGTTTTGCGGCGCCCGAATAAAGAACCAATGCATCACATAGAAATTTGATACCGAAAATCATAGGTAGAATTGAATATGCACGGGGAATAAAAATTCCAGCCAGTAACGTTGAGTTTAATAGGAATGCATTGAATAAAAAGAACAGGAAAAAGAGATCTGTCTTCGCCGCTAGCCTTGAATTGGATGACCAGCGAATACGTTGGCTTATAAATTCTGTAATGGATGATAAAGGCTTGGTTTTGATAAAACTGTCGGGATCAATATTAAATGTACAGCCATGGTGTTGCCCTATTGCCTGAACCAAGTAAATATCATCCCCGGAGATTCGTTCTCGAACAGGATTAAAACCGCCAATGTCTTCGAACATTTTTCTCTTATAAGCAAGATTTTGCCCTGATCCTGTCCAGCAAAATCCCCAGCCCATGGCACCGGCGTTAGCTGTAACCAGAGCCAGGAAATCCACAAGTTGGTAATGAGCGAAAGTGGATGGTTTTTGGATATTAATCGTGGATGAACCCACTGAAATGCCCACACCATTTTCCAGGGATTTTACCATACTTTTAACCCAGCCTTGAGGAATGTGACAATCTGCATCTGTTGATAAAATAATCTCTCCATCCGTCTGGGCGATCCCTTGGGTAAGGGCATATTTTTTTGGAGTCATTTCTGTGGATTTCTTTTCAATCTGTATTCCATGTATATTTGTGTGTGTTTCAGCGCAATGCTCAATAAGCTGCCATGTAATATCTGTTGAACGATCATCAACAATGATTATCTGTAATAATTCTTCGGGGTAATCGAGCTGTGCTAAATCCCGAAAAATATTTGGTAAATTTTCTTCTTCATTTCGAGCGGCAATAACAATCGCGACTACCGGCCAATTTGTGATTATTTTTTCATTGGACTTCAAACGTCGCAGACCGGTTAGAAAGAAAAGAACAAACAGGATATAAATACCCAAGCTTACTGCTAGGGCATAAAATAATAAACTCATGCTAAAGGCAATAAAAGCGATGCAATCAGAAAATAAAGTGTCACACCCAAAATATCAATGCTGGTGGTAACAAACGGTCCAGTCGCGACTGCAGGGTCCACATCAAGCTTGTATAGAAATAAAGGAACAAACGCGCCAATTGTAGTCGCTATAAACATAGATGTTGTGATACTTAATCCAACAACAATGCCCAGATTTGGAGATACATCCATAAACCAAATTGACGTTAACAGCCCCAGCAAAACTCCATAGAGAACACCCAGTATAAGACCCACGCGAATTTCCTTTAATAATATTTTCATATTATTACCCACATTGACTCTCCCAGTGGCTAATCCACGAACAATAATTGTTGATGTTTGTGTACCGATATTTCCACCCATACCTATAATAACAGGAATAAACGCAGCTAGAGCGAGAGTGGTTTCAAGGATATTTTCATATAAACCAATGACTGTTGCTGCAGCAATACCACCGAGCCAACTGGCGAACAACCACGGTAACCGGCTTTTGGCATTCCCCCATGAAGATTTAAGCAGTATTTCCCGATCTTTCCCCACACCGGCCATCTTCAAAAAATCTTCAGTTGCTTCTTCACGAATAACGTCAACAACATCATCTACAGTTACAATGCCCAATAGACTATCATCCGAATCTGTAACCGGTACTGCAAGATAATTATACTGTGAAACAACTTGAGCCACTTCTTCCTGGTCTGTATCAGGCCGTACAGTATGTACTTTTCTTATCATTATTTCTTTTAACAACGTATCCGGTGAAGTTGTAACCAAATCCCGCAGAGAAATAATTCCCGTTAATTGATTTTCATCATTTGTGACATAAAGATAAAAAACCATTTCAGCTTCTTCTTCATGCTGCAAAGCTGCAATGGCATCGAATGCTGTGGTTTCTTCGTGAAGAGTAAACACATCTGTATACATTAACGACCCGGCACTATCTTCTGGATAAGCGAGGATTTCCTCTAATTCTTCAGCCTCTTCCTTTTTTAAAAGGTCAATAATATCATGGGACTGATCATCTGGAAGATGACTCAAGATTTCAGCCTGATCACTGGCACTGATGGGAGCAATTAATTCAGCGATGCGATCTGCTGATATTTCAGCTAAAAGATCTTGGAGAATGGATTCATCCAGTTCAGTCAAGAAGTCTCCCGTAATTTCATTGGGCTGCATCAAAGCAAAAAGTTGTTCTTGTTCGGCAATTTCGAAATAACGGAACAGTACAGCCATGTCTGCCGGATGTGTTTTATCAATGAGCTTAATCAGGTTCGTTCGTGCGTGGCGACGCATGAGTCGACGAAATGTATCACGTAAAACATGAATCTCCCGTTCAAATATTTGCTGTTTCATGATTGAACCTTTAGGGATTGATTGAGCCAGTTAAATCCAAGATAAACACACCCTATACCCACAAGCAAAAACCAAGGAGCTACATGGCCATGCCATGTATAAAATTCATCAAAAACTTCGCTATAATTTGTGAATATTAGCGCCATAAAATTATTTGCCGCATGAAGTATAAACCCCGCCCAAATTGATCCTGTTCTCCATGCCAGATAACCCAACAATACACCAAGGACATAGATTTGAATTAACCAGAATGGATTTAAGTGTATAATGGCAAAAAATAAACTGGTCACCAAAACAGCACGTGTAATATCATTCCAATGTTCTTCTAGAAATTTTTGGAGAAACCCACGGAACAATAATTCTTCTCCCAAGGGAGCCAACACGACGATTCCGAACATTAGAAAAATCGCCATATTAAATGTATCAAATTTGAGCATATATCCTATTTGATCCAGGTATTCCGGGGGAGCAAATAATAGACTGGCTATACGATCAAATTCATCGACTAAAACAATAATACCAATAGAAAAAATGACTGTTGCCAGTACAACCTGAGACGAAATTTTCTTAATTCTCAATCGGTCAAGGAAAGATTCTTTTCGGGCAGTTAAAAATAAAAGCAATGGGACCACCATAAATCCCTGCCCGATAAATAAAGCCAGGAAATTTGTTACCTGATTATTGTTTTCGGGAAGATACACTAATCCAACTGAGGCAATAACTGTGCCCACCAGCAGTGCAGAAAGCACGGATAGAATAACAATTCCAAAAACATTTTTTATGGTTAAAGTGCTGTTCATATCTTAATTCCCTCGATAAAGGGTCTGGTTCTGTTGGATTCATAGAGGGTATTGTAAAACCTTATGTGTGAAGAAAAAAGATATAAAATTTGTTAGCTTAAGGCGAAAAATGTAGTCAATAGTGGTACTATGGACAAGTTTTTCAACGAAAAGCCGGCGAATTTTAGACTTTTTAATTTGTGCAATAGGTTTTTCAAATCCCTCTTATAGACTAAAAAATTACGGAAGGTCAATGGAAAAGCAAAGAGTCCATGTATTTTCTGTTGGAAGCGATAGTAAAGCATATATATGTTTCGTACCTGAATTAAGTTAAATAATTCAAACCAGCACCTTAAAAAGCCCTCTTGTAAAATCGAGAGGGCTTTTTATTTT
>JACNLB010000121.1:6247-11540 GCA_014381755.1 Fidelibacterota bacterium
ACCAGTTTTTCCATAATAATCCCACCGGCCACGGCAACGTTTAAAGATTCTCCTGCGCCTAACTTGGGAATGGCAATATACCGATGAATGGTTTTTCTAATTCCTTGGGAAATTCCATGGGCTTCACTTCCCAAGATAAGCACCCAAGGTGTTTCTATATCAACATCATCCAGACTTTCCCCATTTTGATCTGCGCCAAATAATGTATGTGTAGAATGGAATTGAGTTATATCTGCATCCAGTGTATATGAAAGATGGAAATGAGCTCCCATACCACTCCGCACCACTTTTGGGTTAAAAATATCAACACAATCCTGGGAAAATGCAATATTCTGTATTCCAAACCAAACAGCTGTCCGCAGAAGTGTGCCCATATTTCCCGGGTCTGAAATATTATCCAGATAAAGCCAATTGTCATCAAGTTTATTGTCAGAACTGTGTCCAGTTGAAATTTTACACACGCCTAAAATCCCCGATGGAGTTTCAGTCGCAGATATGGTTTGCATGTCTGCTGATGATATTTCCTGTGCAGTTGGACATGTATTTATTACCTCTGCAACTAAGTTCGGATAGTGTTTTTTGAATTCACGCGTAAAAAATAACATGACCAGTTCATGATCAGTAACCAAAACTTCTTGAACTAATCGCCGTCCTTCAATGATATATTGATTGTGTGTATAGCGACCCTTACTTTTTTGTAATGAGCGAATATGTTTTAATTTTGCTTTTTTTATCATAATGTTCCTTAACAAACAGTTTGATTGCCCCAACGAACCCCGGTAATTTCAGCTTCAATTTTACTCAGAGCAATCACTATGTCTAAAGGCGTAACACCCCAATCTAAAGATTATGCAGCCTGGTATACGGACGTTATCGTAAAAGCAGGCTTGGCTGATTATGGCCCCGTAAAAGGAACCATGGTTATAAAACCATATGGTTTTTCCATTTGGGACAATATTAAAGAATCCTTTGATAGAATGATCAAGGAAACAGGTCACGTGAATGCTTATTTCCCTTTATTTATACCAAAATCTTATCTTGCTCGTGAAGCAGAACATATAGAAGGATTTGCCAAAGAATGTGCTGTTGTGACCCATACACGTCTGAAAACGGACAGTGATGGGAGTATTGTAGTTGATCCCGAATCTCGTCTGGAAGAAGAAGTTGTTGTACGACCCACATCAGAAACAGTCATTTGGTCCATGTATAAAAAATGGATTCAATCCTACCGCGATCTTCCTCTGTTGATTAATCAATGGGCGAATGTTGTACGCTGGGAAATGCGGACGCGATTGTTTCTTCGAACCACGGAATTTCTTTGGCAGGAAGGCCATACAGCTCACGCAACATCTGCAGAAGCTGAAGAAGAAACACTGAATATTCTTGAATTATATCGCCAGTTAGCAGAAGATTATTTGGCCATCCCTGTTTTAACCGGACTTAAAACTGAAGCAGAGAAATTTGCCGGAGCTGAAAAAACCTATTGTATTGAAGCAATGATGGGAGATAAACGCTCGCTCCAAGCAGGAACATCCCATAACCTTGGTCAAAATTTTGCTAAAGCGTTTGATGTAACGTTTCAAACGAAGGATAATAAAGAAGATCATGTATATGCAACCAGCTGGGGAGTGAGTACGCGTTTGGTCGGAGCTGTAATAATGGCTCATGGCGATGATAAAGGGTTGCGATTACCGCCAAAAATCGCCCCCCACCAAGTTGTTATTGTCCCAATTGCACGAAATGAAGATCATGTAAAATTGATTAAGGATTTTATTGAACCGATTGTGTATGGTTTAAAGGAAAATAATATTCGCGTCTATGAAGATTGGACAGATAATTCACCCGGTTATAAATTCAATGACTGGGAAATGAAAGGCGCACCTTTACGGATGGAGGTCGGACCGCGGGATGTGGAAAATAATCAGGCAATCATGGTGAGGAGAGATACAAACGAAAAGCTCACACTTGAAAAAGCTGAACTGGACAATCAAATTCCTAAACTATTAGATGAAATCCAATCAGGGCTTTTTGAACAGGCGAAGTCCTTCCGTAAGGAGAACACACATTTTGTAAAGACCTACGATGAATTTAAAGATGCTGTGGTCGGGGGGGGATTTATACGGTGTGGATGGGATGGAGATCCTGAAACAGAAACGGCCGTTAAAAATGAAACCAAAGCGACTATCCGCTGTATACCTTTTGATGAAAAACCAGATGGTTTGCAGTGTATATATTCCGGAAAACCTGCCAAGCACGAAGTCATTTACGCTAAAGCGTATTGATTATTAACGATCATTGATCGTTCAAACTCCAACGATAATTTTAAAACGATTTCCCTATAGCGATACGAGTGTTATTGCCCATGGATTTACGCGGGACTATGGAAAAATCAGTATAATGGTCCGCGGCGCACAGCGTAAAAAATCTCCTCGCAGTGCATATTTCCAACCGGCTAATTACTTGGAAACACTATTTTATTATAAGCCAAACAGAGATATGCATACCCTATCTAAAGTCAGCTTTATAAAGAATTGGATTCGGTTTCAGGATAACCTGAAACCGTTATCATATGCCTTGGCGACTGTAGAATTGGTTGATAAAACAATTACAGACCATGATCCTCATGAAGAGTTATTTGATGAATTGGTGGCTACATTATCATTTTTCCATGATGGGGAAAAATATTTCAACTTATGTTTCTGGTATTTTGAATTACGCTTGTTAAAATTATTAGGATTTCAACCTCATTTACCGGAAAGAGAATTTCCCGGGATGGTATTACCCGATCCAAAAGGAGGCCCAAACAGTCTGCAAATTCTAGAATATCTCATTCACGCTAATATTTATGATACATCTTTTCTGGAAGATTTATCCAATCAAATTGTTACGGCAAAGGACAGGCATGTAATCGGCAATTATATATCCTCAAATCTGGAATATCATTTTGATACTTGCCGAAACATGAAATCATTAAATGTTCTAAGACAACTCCTCGCTTGAAATGAATAGTGAAATAATAAAAGGTCAACTGTGCAAAAAAGAGGGAAAATCATTTATTGATTGCCCCGGTGTACGTTTTTTTGAAGATAGATTAATTTGGGAAGGATACCTCACGCACTGGTTAGAACAAAATGTGTGCGTTCGGGAATTACCTCAATTGGATTATGAAACGGGTCAGCCGATTATTATTATGTGGCCAGAAGAGTCTCCACCCGATGAACCGATTGTTGATTTTTATTATAATGAACGACTGGTAAAATATCCCGCTTCGTTATTTGGCCATAACGCCATAAATATAAATGGAAATATTTACAATTTTTCACATTTGATGAATGAAAATGAAATTATGAAACCGGAAGAATATTTTTATCGCCCGGCCTTGGGTGAATTTGCCCCATCACCGATCAATGGTAAATTTGAGATACTTGATGATGGAAGAGCTTACTATGATAAATTCGGTCGTAATTTTATGCGGTCTATCCATGTGTTGCGAATCAGAGGAATGGAGACAGAACGCTTAAGCAGCATCTTTAACGAAGAATTGGATATTATTCATAACACACCAGTAAACCCCGAGAAACCAGAGAAATATGCAGATTTCAGTTTTTTTACCAGAAGTTGTTCAACAATAATAAGGGACGGTCTTATTAAATATGGTTTTAAAAATATCAATGGAATACTGCCGAGAGATTTGTTTGTGAGCACAGTTTATAACGTACATCAACAACGACAGAATTTGGGCGTAGATCTGGAACTTTATACCATGCCGCAATTAAAAGTGCCGGAAGCTCCTTATTCAGTATTAACACCTTTAATGAATATTAAACACCGCAAACAGCATAAAAAATTAATCGCAGCAGGATTGATATGAGATACCAATTTCAATCTGAGCAGGGCAATATGTCTTTTAAGCCCAAGATATTTACCGAGGCGATTAAAATTCTTATCGGGATTAATGCAGGGCTATTTGTATTAAAACTTATTTCCCAAAGCCAGATTGACTTAGCCAGAATATTTGGATTGTCCCCCAGTTCTGTTTGGCCCATGATTTGGCAGCCGGTAACCTATATGTTCATTCATGGGGATGTATTCCATATATTTATCAATATGTTTGTATTATGGATGTTTGGTTCTGAGATGGAAACTATCTGGGGCCGTAAACAGTTTTTACGCTATTATTTTCTAACCGGAGTTGGTTCAGGAATCATCTGGTTATTGTTCAATATGGGCCAGTCATATGCTGTTTTAATAGGTGCAAGCGGTGCCATTTATGGTATTTTATTGGCGTATGGAATGATGTTTCCTAATCGAACTGTATATCTATATTTTATGATTCCCATTAAAGTGAAATGGTTTGTGATTTTTCTGGGAGCAGTTGCATTTTTATCTTCATTTAATAATCATTCCAACATCAGCCACATAACTCATTTATCCGGGATGGTGATCGGTTTTGGTTATTTACGTTATTATTGGCATTGGAAGGATATTCGTTTTTCACTGTATAAACAATTAAAAGAATTCAAGATATCTATTAAAGACAAAAATGATCAAAATACCTTGAAAATGCAACAACAGATTGATCACTTGCTTGATAAAATTAACGAAACAGGTTATGATAGTCTTACGGATGAAGAAAAAGATTTGCTTTATAAAGCCAGCAAAAACTTTTCCAGAGGAAGAAAAAAAGATTAAACTTTCAGCAGTTCATCCGTTTCTCTGACTGCTAAAATTCCCAATATTAAAAACAACGCCTTATACACTTTTTCGTGAACATTTGTCAATGGCGCCAACCAAGTGAAGCCATAAATAATTCCAAAGGCTGCAATGGGAATAATTGCAAAAAGTGCCAAATTATAATTCCAAATAACACGACGAAAATGTTTGTTTTTTGTGGGCCAAACCATAGACATAGCCAGCCAGAAATAACCATTGAAGGGGACTTCAATTTTTACTCTGGGAAATGAATGAGTTATTGATTCCAGAAAAAATTCATCCACACCGGGAGACGATACGATTTCACTCTCTGATGTTATCAAAGAATCAAAAGCGGGGAGGATAAATTCTCTGACAACAAAAGATTGAATGGGTCGAATAAATAATATATAAATCAGTCCGATGGCAATCAAGCTGATGAAAAGCTTTCGCCAGAAAAGATATCGGAATGATTGCTTACTGTAGTCCATAGATACCATAATGTTAAAACAATTGGATAGAAAAAAACATAGGAACTATAATAGTGTACCGGTTCCCAATATTGAGGAAAATACAAATTAGATAATGCAAAGAATGCAAT
>JACNLB010000128.1:0-7345 GCA_014381755.1 Fidelibacterota bacterium
CCCGCCTGAATGACTGCGTCAGCAGTCGGGCAGGGAACTCCTTGTATCTCTTAAATACTTTTTGATAAATCGGCGGCCTGCTGCAGACTTTAAATATTTCTCTCGCTTCCTTGCTTCTTCCCTATTCTTGCATTTTTCAACATATATTTTATAATATGGTCTATGCGGTTTTGTGGATTTAACTTTTCCTTTGTTATGATCAATTAATCTTGATTCAGGATTTTCACTCATCCCTCGATAAATAAATCCATCTACTTTACTCTGTAATATATAAACGTACCACATAAATGAGAATAAAAATAACTCATTGAAAGTTTTTTCTATTTTGAGCGGAGAGGGAGAGATTCGAACTCCCGATGATCTAGGACCATACTGCATTTCGAGTGCAGCGCATTCAACCAGACTCTGCCACCTCTCCTTTTATTTGTAATGATTTACAGTTACGAAGAACGTATAACAGCAGCTATTTTATCCATAAATTACATAATTACGCTTTACGTTTTGTCCGAAAAAAGTTCTGAATCAATTCCAAGGACTCGTCTTCTAAAATTCCACCTATTACGGCTATTTTCTGTCCTAAACGAGGATCACCACATAATTGGTAGAGTGAACCGCAACAACCCTTTTCTTCGTCATAACAGCCAAAAACAACCATTTTAAAGCGTGACATAACAATGGCGCCGGCGCACATGGGACAAGGTTCTTTTGTAACATATAGAACACATTCAGACAAACGCCAATCTTCCAATGTGTTTGCTGCAGCTGTAATCGCTAATATTTCTGCATGAGCGGTGGGATCCTTTAGCCTTTCCCTTTGGTTATATCCCCTTCCTACAACTTGATGATCTTTGACGATAATTGCACCAATAGGAACTTCATTATTCTCAAATGCTTTATGGGCCTGCTGAAGGGCCTGTACCATCCAGCGTTGATGTTCCTTTTGGATTGCGATAATGTTATTGACTTGATAAGATTGTCTGTAAGGAGTCAATCCATACAGCTAATTCTGATCGCCCACTGACAGTACTCACATCGGGGTTGAATGTGGTTGTACTGGAAAGTGCCGTTAGGATTGACTGCATCTGAGTAACACTGTTTGAGAATTCTCCCTCAGCGAAATGTGAAGCAGCCATTGTTATTCGTAAATCAAGATGATTTATATTATTATTACCGTTTGTGTTATTATGTGAAAATATCCATGTAGTTGATGTAAGACCGCCGGTCAATGCGTCAATTAAGCTGTCCCCCCAAATAATTGCTAATGAATCTTGACCTTTGGCATTACTCGCGAAACACAATCCTGCCCATATCTCAAAACGTATGTTTGTTGTATCATAAATACTTTCACTAAAGTTTAAACCTTTTTTAAAATAAAAAATACTACTATCCAAGTCTGTCAATTTTCCAAATGACCAGCCCAATCCATTATAGCCATCCATATACGTTGTGTCTTCATTGATAGATTCCAAAAACCAACTTTTACTTTCTATATAATCAGAATTTACAGCTGCTTTTTCGAATAGAAACCAGCCATAATCAGCCATATCCTGTTCTGTTGCTTTATACTGTTTCCGGCATGAAGCAACTGCTAGGATAATACCTAAAGCAATCAGGAATATTATATATTTTCTATTATTCATCATCGTAATAGCATCATTTTTCTTGTATGTATTCGACCATAATTGTTCATCATTCGAACAAAATATATACCACTGGATACTCCGATACCATTTTTATCACGTCCGTCCCAGCGAATCGTGTACCTGCCAATATCTTTCTGTTCATTGACCAACGTTCTTACGTGTTGGCCCAATAGGTTGTATACAACAACATTTACACGTTGTTGTGGTCCATCACTAAAACCAACATCATATATAATATTTGTGACGGGGTTGAACGGATTAGGATAATTCTGGTGCAAGCTGGTTTCTCCCGGGACTATCAATGTTTTAGGACCTAATCGGAAATATCCCATTCCATCCGTATATGCTATTATTTGACCATATTCAGATATTGAAGGTAATTCAATCCATTCAACACCATTTCTGCGCTGATAGATTGCAAAATCTTCACTGATCGATGAAATAGAAATTTCAACAGGTAACTCAAACACGGATAATTCTTTTCCCAAACGATAAGACGCTCGATCATGAAAAAATTGATTGAACATGGTTGAATCAACGATCAATAAGGATTGATCAAATGGAACAGAGCCGCTGGAACCATACACTCGAAAATTCCCATCAGGGCTGTAGCCCGTCCAGTCATAAAATGCTTTTGCCAAAGCCATATTTACAGAACGGGTTATGGTCGTATCTCCAACAACGCCCCAGGCTTTTACATAAAATGAATATGTACCAGGATTGTCAAATGAGTAATGTCCAACATACGTGTAACTTGCAACAGTGTCTAAAGTAATAGGTTGCCCTTGAACAGTAATAAATAAGCTGTCTGTTTTTGAAACAGTATCTGTCAAAATAACTTCGAAGAAATTTGTAAATGCATTATTCTGAATTACTTCAAGTGATATATTTGGTCTCGGGACTCGTAAAATATCTATAACAAATGTTTTACTCGCACGGGCATTCTGGGCATCAATTACGGATATCTGAATTAACGAAGTGTCAGACCATAATTTTTCAGGAGTAAACAATACACTATCACCCACATTACTTGTTAAATATTGTAAAGAGTCACCTATAGTTGTTGCACCATTAACAACCGTAGTAATCGCCATTTTATTATTATTAGTTAAAGCTGCAACACGAATCGTCAACGTTGTATCATCTACATCGGTAACATAATCAGCAAAATCCATCTTTTTAAATTGGTTTTCCGTGATTTCAATAAGCGGGATCGTTGCTATTTGGGGTGGATCATTTTCCGGTGTGATAGTTAGATAAACAGTATCCAAGCCTGTTGCTCCTGCAGGATCACTGACAAAAAATATAATACGATGATTACTGCCATAATAATTACTGTCTACGTTGAATTCTGCCCACCATATACCGGTTGTATCCGTTAAATCAACCTGGATATAATTTGCCATGGATTTACTGGATTGAAAATTCAGCATTTTCCGTTCTACAGTGATAATTTCTTTCGATAATTCCTTATTATCCTTTATTGAATGAGATACGCTTCGTATTGGTTTATGGTTAAACATATTAAACAATCGTTGTTTAACTATTTCAGGCGTTCCATTTCCAAAAAATAGTTTCGCATTAGGAAAACCAGGCTTACTCGACGTGTCCAGCACAGCTACTTGGTAAGTCAATTGAGTACTGTCATTATCAACATCATTTCCATATTGTGATAATAAAAATTTAACTTTTGTAGTTTGGTCTTCCTGCATGGTTTGATTTTTATTCGGTGTTAAAACCACCACAGTTGGAGTATCATTAACCGCAATTACAAGTAATGGATATGAAATAGTATCTGAAAATGTCCAATTATCATTTACAATCACTTCAGCAGTATATAATCCAGTATCTGATTGAGTTGGAGTCCAATTAATCACATTTTGACCTGTTAAGAAAGCTGCCGGAGTTGCAGGTGTATGACCATACTGATGTGTCGTTGTTAATTCATACGTAAACGCATCACCGCTGATAGTTGCAGTATCCGCATCAGTAAATTGGATGGTTTGAGAAAAGAGAATATCTTCAAAAGACTGAACAGTATCTGTTACAAAAGTAATAATTGGAGCAGAATTAATTCTTCTGATTGTATCAGAATTCATAATATCGGATATATTACCTGCAACGTCTGTAGCTCTCACATGAATGCTGTATTGATTATCATGAGTTAAGGCAAGATCAGTATGAGCCACATTGTCTGACGTGCCTAAAGAAGTCCAATCTTGTAGATCATCTACATAAGTACCGGTAGCATTATAATGCTGGATTTTATAATCATACGAACTCAAACCTGAACCTGGAATTGACTGAAAAACAGAATCTGTAAATTCTGACCAAGTTGCAGAAATTGAGTCAGAAGAAACTATCGTATCTTGTGTAAAAAATATTCCTGCTGTTACAGCTCCGAGATTCGGTGCAAACGGATCGTACACTAACCTGCTTAAACTGGAATCACCGTAAGTTGTATTGCCCACACGATCTGTAATCGCCGCACGGATAATTAACGTGTCACCTTGAATTAAAGACGTTTCTGGAATTAATAATGATTCAATTTCTGCTTTCGTTCTAAAGTAAGAAACGCTTGAACCAGATCCTTCTATACTGTCTTGAGAAAGGATAGTGACCCAATCAGAGCCACGAACAATATTAAATATTTGAATATCCAATTTACCGCCACCTAGAATTGTATTATCTGAACCCGGTGCTGGAATCGGTACTAAAATTTCAACACTATCCATTGTGCTGTTATACCAGCCCGTAACTTGATTCGTCCCTTGTACAGTTATGGTTCCTGTTAGAAAAGAAGCTGGTTTAGTATTATCTACAGTAAAAACTTGATTATTTGTAATAGTAGTTACAAAATTTCCTGCCAAATCTTTTGCTGTTAATGATGTAGTAAAAATTCCATCATTTTTTGAACTATCTGGTAATGTGACTTGATATATCCACGTAGAATCGCTGTTATCAGAATTAAAGGCAGACATACCAGTGAATGAATCACTCGTTGAGTCTGAATATTCAACATTTAAAACAGGTGGAATTGTAGTATTCGCTTTTTCAGAAAATTGAGCTGTTATTTCTACAATATCCTGATATTTACCCTCATTTGATAAATTCGTTTGTGTAAGATTAGAATAACTTAATGAAATAGTTGGAAGTGTATTATCCACAATCAGTGTATCACTATTTGCAATATCAGCAGAGCGCAATGTATTCGATGCTAAATCCGTGGCTGTGATCGTAACACTGGCTATACCATTATTTCCTTCTCCGGATGGAATCGTTGCTGGATATGTCCAAATAGTTGAATCAGAGCCCATTGTCATGTTCGTTGCAGAAATATCATCTCCCACTCCGGCATAATCTATAGAAATTTGTGGAATTGGTAATACTCGCTCATTAAATGTAGCTGTAATTAAAACGACTGTATCTGCACTCGCATAATAATGACTATAAGTTAATGAAGTCGTTGGTGCAGTTGTATCGTAGAATACGGGTGTTTCTATAAAATCTGCTGACACATTTCCTGCTGAATCTGTAGCAGACCACATCATTTGATAGTTGGTCCCAGAAACAAGATTGGTTGGAACATTTGTCAACGTGTAATCACTAAACGTTGTCGCTTGATCCAACTCTGCTGCTGTCAACGATGAAACATGAGGAGAATTTCCATCCACTTCTCCGCCAATTCTTGTCCATGTCACTGAACCAGAAAAAGATGTTTCGTTTAACTTATAACCGATCAATGTATGGTTTACATATTCTCCACTATCCGGTGATAATAATGTAAAAGTGGGATGTGTGTTGTCCACTCTCAATAAGGTGCGATTTGTAGTATTACCGTTGGTTAGTGAATTTCCTGCAATATCATTGGCAATGATTGATACTGTAGCAGCGCCATCATTTCCATCGGGAATCGTAATAGTGTTATAGACCCAAACTGTGTCATTTACATTGGACATATTTGTTGTATCTAATTCAGTTGCTCCCGCATATAAAATTGCTACTTGCGGTGTATTCGACATTTCCTCACTAAATGTAGTTGTAATGGTAATAATATCATTTTCCTTAACAAGAGAATCACTATATGTAATAACTGCTGTGGGGTCTTCTGTATCCACAATGATATCTTTATTGTCGCCTAATGATCCACTCGCACCAGGAGTTGGGAGCGTTAAATCAAGTGCATTACCCGCATTATCATAAATTGTACCGCTATTCAGGGATAATGCATTTACATTTTGAACGTCAAGATCAGATGATGTATGCCCATCGTCCACAGTATAAACAAATGTTAAGGATGTAGTTGTGGAACCGCTTGTATAATCAACTGTTGCATCTGTAGTACCTGTTTCAAGTGTAATTTGCGGAGTAGCTGTTACATTCAATACTTCTGTTCCGATTACATCAATATTGATTGTTGTCCCTGATTTATAACTTCCATTATCGGAGGAGGAGGAAACGGATGAAACAGTAGGTTGAACTTGATCCACAACCATATTTGTTGCACTTTGAGTTCCGGTTCGTTGGTTACCAGCAATATCCCAAAGTATGGCTCTGAAATACAAATTTTCGTTTTCAGCAAAACCTATTAATTCAACAATATCAGTACTATCAGTTCCTCCAGAATCTACAGAAACCGTTTTAAAACCAGCTGTAAAATCAGAACCCAGAACAGTATTGAAATCAGCAACGTTTTCCCAAGGATTTCCTCCGGCTTTTGCTTGAAGTCTAATTTTTCCTCCAGACAATGAGTTGTCACTTCCTTCTAAAGGAATAATGACTTCAATTCCAGTATTTACACCATTGAAATATCCTGCACTTTCTACATTACCATCGGGACTAACCGTTGAAGCAGTAAACGAAGAAGGATCCGTTTGATCAATTGTTAATGTTGTTGCACTTTCTGTTCCCGTTGCTGTATTACCAGCCTCATCCGTTATAATTGCTGTAATTGTTACAATCCCATCATCGGCAAAATTAGTTAGAGCTTCTAGTTCAGCTTCTGTAATAGAAATTGTTTTATTGTTGTCTAAATCACCGACAGCAATAGTAACGGCTGAACCAACATTTTCATATGATTCTGAATCTACCTTTCCACGAATTTGAACCGTTCCATCTGTTAAGCTTGCATCATCGTCGATTGGAACAATGACATCAAATCCCGTATTGGTTGAATTCCAATATCCAGTATATACATTCCCGCCAGTTGTCGTAACACTACCCACAGTAAATGCGGATGGATCTATACCATCTATCTCAATATCCTTACTATCACTTATATTATTTCCAGCAGAAATAGTTAGATCTGCTGTTGACATGGGATTACCTGCAATATCAATTAAATATCCACCTGATACTGCTAACGATTTAACATATAAATCAGCATTGCTATCACCACTTTGGACTGTATAAGTCGCTGTTTCAGAATTTGAACTTGTAATAGTTGAAATAGAAACCGAATTATCCACAGAACCGGATTCCATTGTAATATCTAATGTTCCACCGGTAAGCGTGATGTTATCATCAAATGTTATATCAACTGCTATATCATCACCTGTTTTATAAATACCATCATTCGTAGATGATGTTACACTTGAAACTATAGCAGCAGTTGTGTCAATCGTAAGAGTCGTTGTGGAGGCCGTTCCCGTAGTACTATTTCCTGCAAGGTCTGTAAGAATTGCATTAAAAGTAATAACTCC